>NZ_DGMK01000022.1:0-215293 GCF_002388365.1 Idiomarina sp. UBA4520
CTCCGCAGCCATTTATTGGTGTGGTCTACAGAGTATTATGTCTTTTTACAGGGGAAAATCCCTAGACCCCCTCGTTCTTTTAACTTGGGAAACGCACTCTTAAATAATCTTCGCGGGTTTGTTCTTCGAGAGCTTCACATTTTGCAAACTTTCGAATATACAAGGTATTATCAAACTCAACCGGCCTATTAGCGGATGCAACTTCGATGAACACTAATGATTTAGAGTCAATTGAACATGGGCTTATGTTTATCAAGCGTGATGCATCAGGGCCAAGCCTACCTTTAATTATGCTCTGTATATGAAGGTAAAAATTGTCATAGTTGCTGTTGAATTTTTCATTAACCTCTTGTTCTACCCCTCTTATATTGCGGTCGTCATCAACGCCTAGAATTAAGTAACCTCCTTCAGTGTTTAAAAAAGCCGCTAGACACTTTAGCGTCTTGGCTTCAATGCTTTTTTGCGATTTATTTCCATTTCTGCGCGCTCTTCTAGATAAAGTTAGGGACTCCTTAAACTCGACATACTCTACAGGATTTATCTCGCCCAACTCTATTAGGTTCCTTACACGCTCTTCTAAAAGTGACTTGATATCAACTTTCAGCTGGTTTTCTAGTGACAGAAGCTCTTCCAGCGCGAGGGAACTAGTCATATCAGCTTCACAGCCAATGCGGCCAAGTAATTTAAGAGTGCCTTTACTTTCGTTACTGTCAAACGATTTGGCTCTAAAGATGTTAAAACAGATATGGAATCCTCTCTCTACTTCTTGAAAATAACTACAGGCTCCCTTGGGGGTCTTAAACTTCGCTAACTTAGTTAGTAATACGCTTCGTGCCGAGAGAGAATTGGGAGAGCTCGCTTCGGTAGCTAGTTTAGCTATTTCAATTATTTTCTTTTGCGTGACTAGAGGGAAAACTCTTTCATAATTCGATTCGAAATAGTCCCAACAATCGTGCAATACTTGGTGCATAGTTGTATATTGATCCGAGTACTTAAAGATTTCATCTATTAAGGTATAGCTCCAATTTCTTGACTCACTCAGTATTCGGTATTCTAAATAAAATTCTGGATATTGACTTAATTGGTTATTAAAAAGCTCTTCCCACGTTGAGAGCGTCGATTTAGCCAGCTCAGTAATAGGTGAATTGGTCACGGGCTGCTCCTTTCTAGCTGAATCGCGACAAGTTCATTAGACATTCATTAGCCGCTTTTAAGTTCATTGATTTTGACTCGAAGTTTATCAAAGCAGTCCTCACAAAAATCAAAGCTGGATACTTCACCATCATGCTTTGAGCCATAACCAAAGTCAGCAGTTAACCGGGCAAACGATGAGAATTCATCTAATCTGTCCAGGTTTTTCTTTTGAAATTCGGGTACCACGCTTTGGCCACAAATGTCACACATAATATCGACAACGACCTCTGTAGTTCTTCGGGCTTTCTTTCTCATGGTGTTACCTTTTTAGTTATTGATTTGCTCATAGGCATCGCCAACTTTTACAAATGTTCTTCTTTTTACCTCAAAGGGTTTATCAATAAGCGCCTGAACCGGCACAATGTCGCTTATGTCGGAAATATCACCAATGTTCAGTTCAAGTGCTCCTTTTGAATTTAAGCACTGCTTGTGAACGCCAAAAGAAATCCTAAATTCCATCTGCCATGAATATTTACAATCTTTTATATACAAGCCGATGGGACCAGAATAATTCTCTAATGGTTTATAATCGACCAAGCCATAGCCGTCATCTAAAAGCTTAGAGCTAAATGTACCAGGTAGCTTTTTTATTGCTTTGTTTATCCGGTATGAAAACTCGCTCGGCTTGTTTATAAGTAAAACATGCGAACCGAAATCGAGAAACCGCTTATCAAAGTGTATTTTTCCATCAATTTCATTGAGGATTAAGCCATCTTCATTGTCAGCAAAAGCCCCCATGCAAAATAGCATCGTATTTTCAGGCCTTGGAAAGTGGGCAGTAAGAACTGCATCAGAGCCTAAATCAACTTCCTCATCATTAACTTTGATAGATAACGTGGCGTAACCCGAGGGGGTATTTCCGGCCCGCAGTATTCCATATACTTTCTCTAACTTATCGGCTCGTAAAGCCAGACTCTCTTCACCTTCTAAATTTGAAAAGTACTCAAGACTGTTCATGTAGAGCAGGCCTTTTTGCATCTGCACAAGCCTATCAATAGATGCTACTTTGAAAAGTAGCCAAAAGTCCTTCTTGGGTGGCTTAGCGATAAAGTTGTGAGGTGTACTTGCAGTTTTCATATGAACAAAAATCCAGATTTAAACCTAGCTTCATCCTATCAGCTCGTATAGCATGAGTTAGTGTTTTTTAATGTGACCTGAGGGCTTTGTAGGTTCTGGCAGCACTTTTTCTAACCAGTTTCGGTCGTTTTTATAAAACCAATAGTAAGCTTGGTTACAATTGCGTTGAAAATCTTTTCTGGCTGCCCGAGGATTAAGACTTTTATAATTCAAAATGGATAGCTTACATTGTCTCCGTTTTGACTCTCTCCGGAGATGTCGCCGGTGTTCAGCTAAACCTGGCTCACTAGAGATGATTTGCTCTACAGAACCAATGCCGATACAACACAGTTTAGCAATGACCTTTCTACTCATGCCGTGACGAGCTAAACGCAAAACATTGTTTATGCAGTCAATAGATAACTTTCTAGGTCTCAATTTAATAGGAATATTATTCAAAAGGGCGAGTCTTTTTAAGTAACAACGGCTTTTACCTGTTATTTTTTGAATCTTATTTAATGAGAAGGATTTTCTCAATAGATCTAAGCATTGCTGCTCTTGTTTCTCGGTCGGATTACCTTTTTCTTTAGTAGAAACCTTTATATGGTTTCCATTTATTGATGTAGAAGATTCAAGTAAGTCTTTTGGTGAGTCGAATAACCAGGACGAAAATAGTAAGTGTCTAAATGGATGGTGGCTTGTATAGGGAAGTAATAGTTCAGAGAAATAACGATAGTCTACCTTACTTCTCATTAACGGAGTCCCGGCTGATGGCCGGTAGTCTTGGGTATACTCCGAAAATTGCTGGATAATTTGTTTTCGTTTAATTCTGCCATTTTTAGTCACAAAACCTCTAGCAGATAAATTATGGAGGTAGGCAAAATGATAATTACCTAACAAAAACGGTTTGTTCAAACAATGGAGTAGTTCCTTGGTGAATTGAGCTACTTTGGTTTCAACTTTGGTCGATTGAACTGGATTAACTCCGGCCTTAGGAAGCAAACCAGGTAAAATCTTCTGGCGTTGCTTTAAAGTTATGTAGTTTAAAAGAACTCCATGTTTAGGGCAGCTAGTCAAACCTGGAACTTGATGCACTCGATGCCAGTAAGATACACCGTAATTTCGGATATCCTCGGAAACACATAATGTACAAGATTTGAGTTTAAGATTGGAGCCGCTGGCGAAAGATGGTAATTGGCTAGCTCTGTATGCTAGGGCGCAATTATTACTTAATAGATATCTGATAAACTTTATTGAGTGAACAGGTAAAAAAAAGGAAAAGAGACTAGCAAGGGTTTCTTGATATAAGATTTTATCTGGAGGTTCCGATACCAGCTCCGATAAGCTAGATATTCCAGCAGGTAAAAAGGGGTGAAAAGAAACTCTTTTTGACCCAAATATTTGTTTTACGAGTTCACTACCACTTATGCCAGTTACCGTAACAAATCTAATCAGGCGGCTAATGATTATTTCGTCTGGGTAGCATTCAGGTAGTCTCATTGGAGTTGCCGAAACTTAAGTTAAGATATTTCATGCAATGGATTTATATATAGAAGTCCTTTAGATTTTAATGCTATCTCGGGATCTTCACCTTCAGCTGAACGCTGAATACAATCCGGATCTTTTAGAAGCTCGTCCAACGATAAAGATTGCTGAAGCAGCCTAAGTTTATTAGCGAATTCAGGGTGATGAGGACGAGTTAGATCACTGGGAACGGTATGAATATCTTTCTGAGTAGCAATCGGCTCATTAAGTTTTTGTGCGTCATCCTCACATTGCGTTTCGTTGAGTTTGCTTATCGATCCTTTTGCTTTAGTCAAAGCATCATACTCTTTTTTTTGAATGCGTATCTGGTTGACTATTTCTGCTGACGCTTTTACTGTATTGCTAGCGGCATATTCAAGTACCTTAACTGAAATACGTTCGTCGCCAGTTCCAATTACACATCGCTGTGCCTCTCTAAAAATTCGCACTGCTAAATCCATATTTCCAACAGAAAGATCGTACAGCGAATCACTTAGCTCTCGGGTTAACTTGGTTTCAGTGTCTGTCCATTGAAGTTCCCAAAGAGAGTCTATAAATAACTCCCAGATCTCATTATTTTCCATTAGCTCAACATCAAAGTACCCACTATTTTCGGCTCTTCTCCCTGTTTTAAGAGTTTCAGCAAGAAGCTTATTAAAGGGAGGGTTTGCACAAAATAGAATGGGAATTCCAAGGCTATTTACTACGTTATGCAGAAAGCCAATTAGTCGTTCAGCTCCCCCAGCTTTAGCAAGGTTTAAGTTTTGCATTTCATCTATAACTAATATTCCTAAAAAGCTAGATCTTATTCGAGAATCAATCTGCTCTAAAAGTGCTGGTATAGTCGCTTCTGGCTTGGTTTTTGGAAGTGAAAGCTTTTTATCCAACTCAGCAAGGATTTTAAGGCATAACGCTTTGACGCTTGAGTCATTTGGGCAATCGACTTTTAACCAAATAACTTGCCGAAGGTTTAATGGAATTCCATGATACTCTGTATGTTCGATAGCGTCTGGGAAATAGCTTAGGATTTGTTCCAGCATACATGTTTTGCCAACTCCGCTTTCACCAATTAGTGTAATCCCACTACCTTTAGGGTTGAAAAAACCTGATTCTGGTTCTATCTGTGGCCTATTCGCATCTGTGTAATGCAAATAATTCTGAGTTGTTGGCGATAATGGATTTCTAGATGAGTATCCCTCTTTCATGGCTGTTTCGATTGCTCGAAAGCATCTAAGGTAGAGAGGAAGTGGTTGACGCAAATCCTTTAGTCGAGTCAAATATTCAACTCTCTCAAAAGCTTCAAGTTTTTTCTCCTCTGGCGAGAAAGGGGGGTAATGACTGAGTCTTTGGACTAAAACTTCATCACGCACTTTAGGTTCAAGAGCTTCTAGTAAGGGGTTACCTCTATGCTCAGGAAGGATGGCAGGGCTGTAGTTTGCGAAATTAATTTTCACTGCGATCTCTCCGTACTCGTTTTAACATTGAGACTACGTTACTTGTATTATCCAAATTATGAGGAGGGTTGTGTGGCTTCTCTTTTAAAACTGCACGCTGATCAGAGTGCACTTTGTCATCGCCGAGAGTCCTTGAATGCTCTATAGCTCTTCTTCTATTTTGCTTTATGCCACGAGTCTTCTCGCTTTTAGTAGAGGTAGCTTGGGTTTGCTTTTGAATTTGAGCAGCAGAAGATACAATTTCTTGTCTGCGGTTGTGCCTTTCAATTGATTTACTATCGGGTCTCGCTCGTTTCTGCTCTTGCTTTATCCAACCGTGAAAGTATTGAACGTCAGCAATGTGTTTGTTTTCAAAGTTTGAAGAACGCAACACGAGGTTACACTTGGTAAAGCCCTCATTGTGTTTGAGTCGAACGTAAATGTATGACGCGCTATCGTGATCTATTCGGGCTTCCAATTGCCATCGGCCATTTGTTCGAGCTATGCTTTTCCAAGCTTCGAAGTTAGGGTGATCACATTCGTAACAAAGACTGTCACTTAACCTTATACCCTCCCCTGTCATAGAGACTGTTTCCGATGGAAGTAAGTATGCATATATTTCAGACTCGTCAATTTTACTCAAAGCATGCTGATGATTATCTAGATGTAGGCTCCAGTAATTTAATGGGGTTGGGGGCAATGATGACTCAACAAATAGCGTTGACTGATGAGCTAAGCGCTCTATGACCGAACTATTGTTGTGTTCAAGAACTTCATCAATAAGTAATGCTGTAACCTCGGTTATCGTCAATTGAGCATCAAGTCTAGGATCTCTTTCGCCTCGGTTGTAGTGGCGGCCATTAGTAGTTCCTTTTAGTTCATGGAGTAATCTGGAGTTAAGCGTTTTAAAAAAGCGCTCTACAATTCCTTTTAAGTCAGGTCGGTATGGTGGAGCAATACTAATATGACCAATTAAGGGGACGGCTAACTCCTCTGGCTTCTTGCAGATGAATTCTCCACGATCACATACAAGCCTTTGGGGGATATGGCTGCAAGGCCACTCGGATTCTTCGATAGTTATGCCAAACCGAGCACAGTACTCTTTTTTTGGAGTAAAACTATTTACTAATGCTTGTCTACCTGCTCTCCAAGATGCAAACTCAAGTGAAACGTGAATTCCAGTAACCATTCTACTTTTTTTATCAATGACACAGTAAAGAGTAGGGCGTCCTAAAACTAAGCTCCTGTTGAACTCTGATACAACATGAACATCAATTACGGTAGCATCGATTTCGAAGCAGCTTCCAATTACTTCGGTATTGTCTGTTGCGCTACCGCGAAGCCCTCGTTTATTGCGTTCGTAATCTCCTTTAGTTGTTTGTCGACGTATTATTTCATCAGCTCTAAAGAGCTTACTTATCCAATAGCGGAAAGCTCGTAAAGTCGGCAGAGCGGGTTCATAACCTTTAGTTTCAGCTAATATTATCTCCTCTGAATAGAACTCTTTAAGCATGTTGTCGTAGACTCTAGAGAGAGTTACTTTCTTTCCTGTGAAGCCATATTTTCTCATCGCCTTTTTAAATATGAGCTTATCACTTTCGGTGATATTCTTCCCTGATACCATAGTTAGATTGGGTGCATACTCTTTCAGAGGAGCTCCTCTTTTAGCTTCTCCCGCGATTCTAGAGGTTCCACTGCCACCTGAAAGCTTATAGGCCGGTAATAGCGAGTTTAAGTTTTGTCCAAATTGCCAATATAGGTTCAAGAGCCTGTATATTTTCTGTACATATGTGTTTTGGGCTTTTGCGTAATTAGAAACCTTTTTATTACGTTGTCCAGTAAGAATCTCTTCTAGATATTCAGGTTGTTGGACTAAGCCCTGTATTAGTTTCCAGTTCTTATCTCTTCTTTCCCTGTGTTTACGAGGAATGGACTCCTCTGCTGTTACTTGGTAAGAGGGGGTGGGATATGTAGCTGGAATGCAGTTTTTGGTTTTTACTCCCTGGAGAAAAACTGAGTAAGAAATTAAAATAGGCTTTCTAATTCTGTGTTTCGAAGTGAGTTTAAATAATATTATACTTTCTAACTCTGGACAGTGTTGAAGCACTCTATATTTTCCATTGGGAATGGAGTCTATGCTGTCTAATTGCCACACACTGTTAATTTCAACATGCATATTTAAGTGCCTCTTTATCTTCTGAGACATTAGTGATATCGAGTATACCGGTAGAAGAAATTGGTTTTGTGAGGTCCGCAGTTATGAGCTTAAAGCTTAGTAAGTATTTGATTATATTAAGAAAGTTTTCAGGTGAAGTGTTGGCATGCCTGGACATTTCTTTACAAAGTTCTTTTAAAAAGTATTTTTGTGGACTCAGATTTGATAGAGCAAGCTCTAAAGCGGAGGCCTCGACCGTTTCTCCACGTCTTACGGCGGAAGTTATCCATTGTATATTTTGAGAGATAATATGATTTTTCTCGTTTTTTACAAAAACATGGAACGGAACGCCAAGTAACTGCCACCAGTGTCGCTCAATCTCAAGCTTTTGTGCGCTTCTCATACTTTTGAGTTCTTCACGCGGTTTTACACTTATTGCCTCATACCAAACACGTTCTCCGTCAGAGCAGCTCAGCACAAAGTCAGTTGTCATCACTGATAGTGATTTTGTCTTTGGAACTGTAGGGTGCGCAACACCAAGTACTTTTGAGATACGAACACTCAAATCTAATGGTAATAGTGGAAACTGTTCCCTTATGTCGATAACTGAATCATTGAATTCAGCTAAATAGAAGAAGCAACTTTCATTCTCTGACAGAATGTGATGTTCCCGCTGAGTCTTTAGACCATATATTTTGCCGCTATTCCCATAAGAACGTACATCCTGAACTCTAAGCCACGGCTTATAATCTGATCCGTTTCCTAATCCATACTTGTTTCTTAGGGCTCGGCTAAAATCATCAAGGGATTCTAGTTTACGATATCGACCCAATTTAATGCCTCCTATAGATGCAATTATCTATTATAGCCAGTAATCAGTATTTATGATTGGATAACTCTTCAAATAGGCGCTTTCTCACTTCTTGTACGTTTTTATAAACCCTAGAGCCTTTTTGTCTCGATGCTTCAACCCATAGTTGTGTTTCGCTGGTCCTAATGGTTTTTTCGTTACGGCGATTTACGGTGTGTAGCAGGTCGATAGCCCAAGAATCGCAATGCTGAGAACTGGGAACCGACTTAAACTCCTGAGGAGAGTCAATCAGTGACGACTCTATTTTTTTAGATGAAGGGCATGGTAAAGTACATTTGTCACATTTCTTCCCTTTTAGCTTATAGCATTGTTCCAAAGGGGGGGCGTTATCAGATACGGCCGCGGAGTCTTTAATTAGCTCAAGAGTGGACAAAAGGTGTTCAGTAAACTTATTCAGAAAAGGTGGTGGGGATTTTAATACTTCACTTGCCCAACGAGGCTCTATTTCTTCTAAGTAATTTGCTCTCTGCAGTATACTAAAAGCACCTTTGGAGTAGTTAGTGTAGTCAGGTAATTCGGTATAGCCTTCTGGAAATATCCTTAAATCCCACATTAGTTTTGAAGCCATAGGCTCTGCGCAAGGAGCAAAGAGGTAACTCGGATGGTCACTTTGAATTTTTGATATTTTGGTTCTAGAAAAAGGGGATACAGTTTGGTCGTAGTTTAGCGCTAAAATACCTTTTAAAGAGGATATCGCTTTCTTGGGTGTTTCAGGTAAAAATGTATAAAGTTGGCAATTGTGAATACTGCATTGACTATGTAAAGCCCAGTCCTGTTTAAAATAAGTGAACCCCTGAGTTTTCAATTGCTCTTTAAAGCATTTCTTACAGAAGTTTATTGGTAAATCCTTTGCTCCAAAATCTAGCTGCTTTTGGGTACGTAGTAGTGTGCAAAGATCAACCAATTTGTTAATGCGCATGAAAAAGCCTCTTGTAGGTAAAGAGCTTTTTATTATTCTGCAGAGGTAATTTTTCTTAAGTGTTTCTACGTGCTTCCCAACTTGTTGCGGAACTCTTAATTTTCCATTCCAGCTTTTATTGTTGAAGTTTATGACGTAAGAGAAATCATTTATACCATATAAGATAGATAGCCTAAGAATGTAGCTGTGAAGCGATTCATCGGGCACTGGAACAAATGGTGACAGGGTTCTAGTTTTGTTAAAAGGCAAGCAGGCACTTATCCTTCAGTTAGTGTACAAAATTGATTAGTATTCACTACTAATCTACAAACTTTATTGTCTTTGTACAAACTATATTGTCAGTTCACAGCTAAACCTCCGACCCACAAGCAAACCCACTGCTCCAAGCCCATTGAAAATTAAAGCCTCCCAGCCAGCCGGTTACGTCCAGCACTTCGCCAATGAAGTACAGACCGGGTTGCTTCTGGCTTTCCATGGTTTTAGAGCTGATTTCGTCGACGTTTACGCCGCCTAGGGTAACTTCGGCGGTGCGATAGCCTTCGGTGCCGTTGGGTTTGAGCTGCCAGCGGTTAAGGTTGTCGGCTATGGTCTGGAACTGTGCGTTCGAGGTATCGGCCAGTTTGTTGCTTAACGGCCATTGGTGGTGCTCGGCTAATGCGGTAACCACGCGTTTGGGGAAGTGCGCTTGTAAAACGGTGTTGAGCTGGCTTTTAGGTTGTTGCTGCTGTTGTGTTTTCAGCCATTCGTAAGCGTCTAAATCGGGCAGCAGATTAATGGTCACGGCTTCGCCGGGCTGCCAGTAGGACGACACCTGCAAAATTGCGGGGCCGCTGACGCCTCGGTGCGTAAACAGCATGGCTTCACGGAAATAGCCGTCGTTAGCCTCTGCGGTTACTGGTACAGCAACGCCTGAAAGCTCGGCAAAGCGTTCTTTGTCTTCTTCTTGCAGGGTAAATGGCACTAAGCCAGCGCGTACCGGCACAATGGAGTGCCCAAACTGCTCGGCAATTTGGTAGCCCAGAGGCGTAGCGCCCAATTTAGGCATGGAGAGCCCGCCACAGGCAACCACCAGTTTGTCGCTGCGGTATTCACCACGGCTGGTGTCTATGCAATACCCGTCGTCAAAGTCCACCGACATAATCTCTGTACGTAACTGTACTCGCGCGCCGTAGCGGTCGCACTCGCTCATTAGCATGCGCACAATGTCTTTGGCGGAGTCGTCGCAAAACAACTGGCCTAAGGTTTTTTCATGGTAGGGAATGCCGTATTCAGCCACTAACCCAATGAAGTCCCATTGGGTGTAGCGGCTAAGCGCAGACTTACAAAAATGCGGGTTAGATGACAAAAAGTTATCGGGGCCGGCGTATATATTGGTGAAATTACAGCGGCCGCCGCCAGATATCAGTATTTTTTTCCCCGCCTGTTTCGCGTGGTCAAGCACTAATACCGACTTACCGCGTTTAGCGGCATGCGCAGCGCAGTGAAGCCCGGCTGCGCCGGCACCGATAACAATGACATCCCAGTTCGACATTACTTTTGCAATTGCTCCAAAATGTATTCCGCTTTGCTGACTTCAAAGGCTTTTTCGTCTTCAACGTACAAGCCTTTAACGGTGCCGTCGGTAATGATCATGGCATAGCGTTTTGAGCGAATACCGCCAAAGTTGCCAGTGTCCATTGCCAGGCCCAGCATTTGGTTGTAAGCGCCGTTACCGTCTGACAATAACCGAACTTTTTCTCCGATCCCTAACGACTCGCCCCAGGCTTTCATCACAAAAGCGTCATTTACGGCCACGCAGTTAATGCTCAAAACACCAGCTTCTTCAAGTGCTTCCGCGTGTTCGACATAACCGGGCAAGTGTTTTTCCGAACAGGTCGGAGTAAAGGCGCCAGGTACGGAGAACAATATGTGGGTGCCTTTAGCAAATATCTCTGCCGGGTCGTAATTTTGAATGCCAAGCTCACCTTTGCTGGTCAGTGAACCGGATGGAATTTTATCGCCTTCTTTAATTTGCTGACTCATTGAAACCTCGTTTTATGTAAACATCAAAGCGATGCTTTTTACTCTTAATTTGGCTGTTTGGTTCACGCTCTGCCAGAAAAGGTGCGCGGTTCGGGCGCTTAACCACCACCCGGAATTTAGCATGGGCAAGTGCAGGCTCCAGTAGCGAATCAGCGTCGTTGTCACTACCGACCAACTGCTGAAACATTTGCATGTCCTTTTTCACCTGCGCTTTTTGTTTGCCGGTTTTGGGGTACATGGGGTCTAAATACACCACGTCGGGCTCGTGGGTGAAGCCTCTGCCGGTGTATAAGTTGTCAGTGCCTATTAGGTGCATTCGCTGACAGGCTTCGCCAATATCGTCGGCTTCTAACTGAGCTCTGTGCAGGCCGTTATCGAGCAGCGCCGCGACCACTGGGTGACGTTCTATAAGCTGCACGTCACAGCCCAGCCCGGCCAATACAAAAGCGTCTCGGCTAAGGCCGGCAGTGCCGTCAACCACCGACGGTTTAAACTGTCCGGTGACACCCACTGCCTTGGCTATGGCTTCGTTTTTTAATTGCGTGTTCTGCGCACGGTACGCTGCTTTTCCCTGATGAAAATCGACCACTAACGGTGACATTTTTTGTGGGCTTTGCAGCCAGTGCAGGGCTAACACGCCTTCATTCAGCCACAGCTGAAAAGCGTCGTTGTCTCTGGCTTCTGACGGGAGCCCCCAACGTTCGGCAATAGTTTTTGCGGCAACGATGTCAGTATCGCTGCTTGCAAGCACCGGAACCCGATCTGTGACGGTCACTGGGCCGCCTTACGTTGCATATCAATGTGTGGAATGTCGTCTTCCAGATATTCTTCGCTAATCGGCTCAAAACCGAAGCTTTTATAAAAGTCGAGCAGATAAACCTGAGCACCCACACGAATAGGCGCCTGAGGTGCGTACTTCTCAAGATAGTCGATGCTGCGTTGCATAAGCTCAATGCCAAGCTTTTGGCGGCGCACTTTCTCGTGGGTTAATACGCGGCCAATGCGCGAGTAGCCAGTGTCTGCGGTGGCCTGGTAAAGTCGTGCGTAGGCAATCATTTCACCGGCGCTGTTGCGGGCGTACAAATGTAAAGCCTGCTCATCGGCGCCGTCGGCGTCAAGATACGGACAGGTTTGCTCCACAACGAAAACTTCTTGTCGAAGTTTCAGTAAGTCGTAGAGATCGTGCAGCGAAAGATCGTTAAATGCTTTTAAGTGCCAGTTCATGTGCCTACTTTCTTCAGTTTTTTATTAATAGATACGACATTGCTTGCGGCTGAATCCGTATTATAGAGCGCAAGCAGTTCGGTAACGGGCTTACGGCCGTCACCCTTTTGACTAATACTGCGTGACACCGACAAGCTGCTGATATCCGCTTGTTTGTAGAGAGCCCGCGTTAGTTCAGTATCGTGATTGCTAATAAGCACCGGTATGTCTCTTTTCTTGGCCACTTGCGCCGCCCGGCGCGCGAGTTCGTGTTGGTCAGTTAGGCCAAAGCCGCCGGTCGCGTAGCTGGTGAAGTTAGACGCTTGTACCAATGGCGCATACGGTGGGTCGCAATAAATAACGTCGCCCTGACGTGCGCGGCGGAAAACCTGCTCAAACGGACGGCAAATAAACTTGGCTTTGCGGGCTTTTTCGGCAAAATGCTCGAGCTCTTTTTCCGGGAAATAGGGTTTTCGGTAGTCGCCAAAAGGAACGTTAAAAATGCCTTTGCTGTTGTAGCGGCATAAGCCGTTATAACCATGTCGGTTCATATACAAGAACAGCAAAGAGCGGTAGTAAGGGTCACTACTGCCATTAAACGCGGCGCGCAGCGCGTAGTAAGCGTCGGGCTGGTTATTACGGTCAACGAAAAGCTTGCGGGCGTCCTGAATAAAGGTTTTAGGACGACGCTTCACAAACTGATACAGGGTTATTAAGTCCTGATTAATGTCGTTCAGCAGATAACTGTCGTAGTCCGTGTTCAGAAACACGGAGCCGGCACCAACAAAGGGCTCAATGAGCTTTTTACCTTGCGGCAAGCGTGCTGATATTGGCTCGATAAGTGAGTACTTACCGCCTGCCCATTTTAAAAATGCCCGATTCTTCTTCATGCGCCGGCCGTTGGTTGATCCTCAACGGATTGTAACCCAAAGGCCGGGGGATGAAAATTGCTGTGAGTATTAACGTCCCTGAATGTCGGCATGAACGCTGGCAAATGACTTAGCCCAGGGCTCCATTTGCTGAACCGCCTGAGGCAGTTCGCTAGCGGCATTGCGTGCCTGTTCAATACTATTGTAGCTACCAAAAATAATGACATAGCGGTTATCGGCGCGCTGATACACCTGCGTATTGTCAGTTAAGCCGTAGTCCTGGCGGAAATCTGACAGCAGCTGGGTGTCGCTGATAATACTAATTTGCAAGGTGTAACTGTCGGTCGGCTGACTCAGTGCCCATTCGGTATTAAACGGTAGTTCCTGAGTCTGTGCCGTTTGAGTTGCCGCCGGTTCCGCTTGGGCGGGCTGGCTTGCTTCTGTTTCTGCTGGCGCAGCCTCTTTCGGTTGTTGCTCTTTAATGAAACCAACGCTGATATCACCTTCTGTAATTTCAGCGGCGGCTTTGTTGTTTAGCGTACCCAAAGAAGCTCGATACGACGATGCCAGCTCTTCAGGAACAAGCTCTAAAGAACGCTCGTTGATAGGTTCAAAGGTTGGTAACTCGGTTGTTTGTGGCTCTTCTGCCTGAGCCGGAGCAGGCTCGCCCTCACCCTCGCTTGCTTGTGCGGATGCTGCATCAGTCGTCTCTGGCGACGGCTCTGCTTGAGCTGGGCTGGCGGCTGAGCTGTTGAACTGTTCCCATAACGGCAGTAACTGGTCTTTGTTCAGGTAGCCGGCGACAGCGGTGCTGATAAGTGCCGCAATTAAAATAAGAGGCCACAACTTCATTTTTGAAGGCGTCTTCTCCGTGTCTGACTCGGACGTATTTGCCTGTTCACCTTGCTCTTGTTCCGTCGGCGATGAGTCACGATAGCGCGCCGCCTGAGTGGTTAAAGTCAGTTGCAGGCGTTGTTGTATTTCTCCCGGGTAGCCGTTAATCGAGTTTAAGAACTGCTGAATGCGCTCTAAGTTCCAGAAGCTACGTTGCTTTTCCGGTAGTAGCGCTTGTACAAAACGTATTTGTTCTTCATGGCTAAACGGCTGCACTTCAACCATAGCCGGGCCTTGCACGCGAAGGTGCGGTGCCGGACGTTGCTGCTGAGCCCAACGCGAACTACCGGCAACGATTATGCTGGTGCGCTGACCAATGGCGCTGAGTTGTGAAACTGTTGATATGCACTCGGCCAGAAAACTTTCAGACAGGTATTCGCCGTTGTCTATCACAATAATGGCGTGGTTCAGGGGGCGTTGGCGCTGAATTTGGCGGCTGAGTGACTCGTCACTAATGCTGATAGTACCAAACAGCTGATTAAGGATTTGCGCCCGCAGACGGTCGTTGGTTGAACGCTCATTGGCTGAAATGAAAGCGACTTCTGCATAGTCTGACGCTTGCTCCAGAAAAAGCTCTGCAACGGTGGTTTTACCGCTGCCTTCAGCGCCGTGCAGCATAATTAAAGACACACTTTGCTGGCATTGTTGATGGAGTTGATCAATTGCCTGCTGCTGGCTCGGTTTATTTTTTACCGGTGCGGCAACAATGTGTTGTGTGGTCGCAAGTGCTTGCATCGTTTCGTTCCTGTCTGTTTAGCCGAATAGAGATAACGCGGGTGCGTTAGCAACATTCAGTGATCACAGCAGCAACGGTGGTGTGCTCTATATCTTTGACAACGTCTGCCTGGCCAATGGCGGTAGGCAATACAAAATGCAGCTGGCCGTCTTTGACCTTTTTGTCACGCTGCATGTATTCCAACCACGACTCCCACGGCATGTCCGGGCAACGGGTTGGCAGTTCAAACGCTGTCAGCAGCTCTTTAATTCGTCGAAAATCTGACGCCGATAGCCGCTGAGTCACTTCTGACAGCTTAGATGCAATTATAATGCCAGCAGAAACGGCTTCGCCATGTGTCCATTCGCCGTAGGTTGTGGCGGCTTCAATGGCGTGTCCAAAGGTGTGACCGAGGTTCAAAAGTGCTCGTAAGCCTTTTTCGCGCTCGTCTTTAGCCACGACTTCGGCTTTTATTTCACAGCTGCGCTTTATGGCATAGGTTAAGGCATCAGGATCTTGCTGTTTTAACTCTGCGGCGTGGTGCTCCAGCCAATGGAAAAAGTCGGCGTCATAAATAATGCCGTACTTAACAATTTCCGCCAGGCCACTGCGAAAGTCTCGTTCGGTTAAGGTTTGCAGGCAGTCGATATCGATAGTGACCGACTTAGGTTGGTAAAACGCACCAATAAGGTTTTTACCGTGAGGATGGTTTACCGCGGTTTTCCCACCTACCGAAGAGTCCACTTGGGATAACAAGGTTGTCGGTATTTGATAAAAATCGACGCCACGTTGAAAAGTCGCGGCCACAAAGCCTGCTAAGTCGCCAACCACACCTCCGCCTAAGGCAATAATGCCGCAGTCGCGGTTGTAGCCTTTACTGATTAACCGGTCCATTATTTCAGCGTAACTGTCGAGGTTCTTAAACTGCTCGCCGTCGCGCATTTCAAAAAAGTCGACATGGTGGTCGGTTAGCACGTTCAGCAAGGGCTTAAGATAGTACTGGCTCACCGTTGGATTGGTGATAATAAACAGCTGTTTATTGAGTTTATGGGCGTTGGTTGTGCGGAAGTTGGCAAGTTGTTCGTTGCCAATATGGATAGTGTAGCTGCGTTCGCCTAATGAGACTTGAACCTCGGCCATGAACGCAGCTCCTTTGTTTTATCCCAGCCCGTTAATGGTATCGAGCTGATCAATAATGTCATTGACGACAAATTTTGCACTTTGGTCGTCAGTTTGTACGGTAATGTCCGCAATTTCTTCGTACAGCGGGTTACGTACGTCAGCAAGCTCTTCTAATACTTCACGCGGGTCGTCTGCTTCTGCAATAAGAGGGCGACGTTTATCACGCTGGGTACGTGCTAATTGCTTCTCAATAGGGGTTTTTAAATAAACCACAATACCCCGGGCTGATAAACGGTTACGGCTTTCTTTGCTCATTACCGAGCCGCCACCAGTCGCAAGCACTATGCCCATTTTCTCAGTGAGTTCTTCTATGACTTTCTCTTCACGCGCGCGGAAGCCTTCTTCACCTTCCAGCTCAAACACCCAGCTGATATCCGCACCGGTACGGCGCTCTATCTCTGAATCAGAGTCATAAAAGTCTAAATGTAATTGTCTGGCGATTTGACGGCCAATCGTACTTTTGCCAGCCCCCATGGGCCCAACAAGAAAAATATTACGTTTCTCAGCCATATTCCTGCTTACATCATTGGTTAAAATTAGCTGTAACTCACGAATCCGGAGTGTCTGGAGAATCTCCCAACCCAACGAAAAGAAGCGGGATTATCTCAACTCGGAGTCACTTTAGCAATAGCCATTGGTAGCCGTGTTAGTTTTGCTGCAGAATCGTTGGTGTGACGAATATCATCAACTCACGTTTCTCTTTGCGTTGCTGCTCATGTGAGAACAGACTACCTAACACTGGAACAGACCCTAAGATGGGGACGCGACTGTCATCATTCAAGCTGTGTTCCTGAAATATTCCGCCAAGTACGATGGTTTCCCCATTGCGAGCCAGCACCCGAGTGGACATTTCCTGGGTATCTATGGCGACAGCGGGGCCGGTGGGCGTTGCGACGGTGTCGCCTCGCGTATTTTGGGTAATGGTTAAGTCCATCAGTACATGATTGTTGGGTGTGATCAATGGCGTCACGCTAAGGCCCATAACTGCTTTTTTAAACTGCACCGCGGTGGCACCGTGCGCTGCGGTTTCAACATAGGGAATCTCCGTGCCTTGTTCAATGTAGGCTGCTTGCTGGTTCGAGGTAAATATTTTCGGGCTGGTAATAATTTCGGCTTTATTTTCCTGCTCTAGTGCGGTGAGCTCTAAGTCGAGCAGAATGTCGTCGCTAAGCCGGGCTAAGTTGGCTGAAAAGGTGCCTGCCGGGTTGGTGACAGGTAAGTCGACGTGCATACCTTTAATAAAACCGGCTCCTTCTTCCGGCACCGACAACCCATAGTTAGAAGCACCCCAGCGTACGCCCAGAGCTTTACTCACGTTGGCTTTAACGGTAACCATGCGCGCTTCAATGAGCACCTGTTGCACCGGAATATCTAGTTTTTCAATGACGCGACGAACCGACTCGATTTGCTCGGGCGTGTCGCGAATAATCAACGTATTGGTGCGTTCGTCGACGCTAACGGCACCGCCTTCCGACAAGAAGCTTTGCTGGTCGTTCTTCAGTAACGCGGCTAAGTCTGCGGCCTTGGCAAAGTTGATGCGCAAAAGAGTAGAGGTACGCTCGTCGTTGTCTTCTTGCTCCTGAGGCTCGGTGGTTACCCACAACAAATCGCCCTGCCGCTTTAAATGCAGGCCGTGTGTACTGACGACGCTTTCAAAGGCATTTCTCCAGGTGACACCGTTCAGTTTTAAGGTCGACTCTCCGCTTATGTCGTTACCAATAAGAATATTCAGCTCATGCTGGTCGGCCAGCAGTTGCAGTAACTGTCGAAGCGGCAGGCCGTCCGTAGACAGCGAAACAGGCTCATTTAGCTGCTGCTCAGACAAAAGAAACGTCCAGTCTAAGCGACTCGCGCTCACAGAAGATGTGTGGAATAGAAATAAAGAGGCCAGTAGGCAGGTTGTTATAAAATGCTTCATGAAGCGTCACTTTCCTTGTTGATGCGCAGTTGTTCAGAGTGTTTATGCCAGCAGTCTCCGGACTGTTGCCAGTGAGAAAGGATTAAGCTGTCTGAATGAATTGTGTCGAGTTGGGTGTGTTGTCCTAACCAGTCGCCCTCTAAAGCCGTTACCCACTTCTGGTTTTGGCTTTTAAAAATGGCTTTTCGGTTGGGAGCGGTTTGTATGGCGGTTAACCTTGCATCAGACATTTGAGGCACAACAAAATGAGGCTGTGTGCCGCTAAATGGTTTGTCATAACAGGACAAGGTCGGCACATTAATGGGCTTAAAATGGTTAGCGTATATGGGCTTCTCTAATTGGCTGATGCTGTGCTCGGTTTGCCACCGAAATTGCCACTGGAGTACGCCGTAAACACCACTGTTGATAGCGCCCAGCGATTCCCAACGCAGGCTTTCTGTCTCCGGAAAATGTGAATATTGTTTGTATTGAGAACGAACAACTTCAGCGAGGAACCGCGTTGCTTGTTGGGGTTCGGCTTCAATGGTGACCAGCCAGGTGCTGTCTGCAGAGCCAGAGCGTTGGTAGTGAAGGTTAATGGGGTAGCGTTGGACAATATCAGATAACAGCTCATCCACTGGCGCTGACGGACTCAGCTTAGCAGGCTCTCCGGCAAGCGTCGGAATGGGGCTGGCTAACTGCTCTGCGTTATCTGAAATAAGCTCACGTAACCGGTGCGACTGATGTGCGGTAAAAAAATAGGCCGACACAGCGCAAAGAATGCAAATAGCAACAAATAAGATTGACCAGAAGCCGATAGCTTTTGTGACCGAGCTTTTCATGACGATGACCTTTCTAGTACAAACAGCACGCGCTTTTCAGGCAGAAGTTGCTGATGCAGGGAGCTGGCAACTTCCGGGTTTTTCCAGTGCGCGTTCAACCAGTTTTTTAACGCCTCGGTTTGGGCGATACGGTCGTATAATGAGGTCACTTCCAGTCGGCTGTTGCTCAGCTTAATGCTGGCTTCGCCGGACTCGATAGGCAGTTTCTCTAGAAGCCCGGCAAATGCATTCAGTTCATCACTGACACTTTGTTGCCTGCGCAAAAAGGCGTCTCTTTTAACCTGTGCTTGTCGCTGCTTTTCATAAATGTGTTGTTTGTGCTTGCGGCTTTCTAACTGTTGAGACTGCTGCAGAGCTATTTTATTGGCGTTATCTATAATGGGCTGATAACTGACAATAAACTGCGCCGTTAAGGCAATAGCGCCCAGACACAAGCTAACACCAATAAAACTCAGCGCCGGATGCTTAAAAACATGATAGCGGTTGTCTTTGGAAACCAGGTTTAACGATGCCATTGACTGAACCCTCTGAGAGCTAAGCCGACAAGGGCTATTTCGTTGTCTAAGGCGGACACAGTGGGCGCGGGCTCGTCAGCAAACAGCGGTGCGGTAGATAAAGCAATGTGCTTGCTGAAAGACTGGCTCTCACACGTTGTGCGCAATGCGGATTGCGCGACTTTATCGCCAAAGCTGAATAGCCAGTAGTCGTCCATATCAGAGACCTGTTGCAATAACTCCGCAGTGGCCAGTTTCTCGAACCGCTGAAAGCGCCCGCTTTCGCAATAAATGAGTGTCGACACCTTTTGGCGCAACTCGGCAATAATCCATTTCATGTTCGAGGAAAAGCGAGCACCTTCCGGCCATAAATACGGAATGAGAGTATTGGTGGCACGAATTATCGAATGGTAAATAGGCTCAATGACTTTGACCGGAATGTTAAGAGGCGCCAAGTCCGATATTAACTGTTGCAGTGCACGCTCCGAACTTATCGCTGCCTCGATTTGACCGCTGTCATGCTGAATAAAGTCGTAAGAAAAACCGGCTTCGTTGTCCATAGTTGAGGGCAGCTGCTGTAAAATACTTTCCTCAACACTGACGGTAGAAGATTCGTTAGACAGCTGCTGGTAATGCACGGCTTGATAGTCTAACGCTGATATTAAGCCACAGCGTTTGAACCGCTGGGTGGTTAATTGGGCGGTCAGTTCGTGGGCAAAGTTCTGAACGGTAAAGCGTCCGTGGCTTCTGTTCAGCTGCAAAATTTTACAATTTTCTTGCTGAATACAGACCGCGATGGGTGTTTGCTCAAGCAGCGACATGAAACAATATCCTTATTGTGTAAAAGCCAGATGCAATCGTAGTGTTCTGAACAAAAATCCGCCATAATATGCGGGTAGGAATTGAACGGTAGGTAGTGTCGGAAAATGCTTATTTTGCCGACAGTTACATTTTAAGTGGTTATGGAGCAGGTCATTGAAGTGGTTTAAAAGGCTACTCTACACAATGTTAATTTGTGTGGTTCTTGGTGGTGCAACAGTTGGTGGACTTTATTTATACGTCAAACCCGAACTGCCTAGTGTCGAAACGCTGCGCGACGTTCGTTGGCAGACCCCAATGCAGGTGTTTACCGCCGACGGGCACCTAGTCTCACAATTTGGTGAGAAGCGCCGTATTCCTATTAAGCTCGAAGATGTACCTCAGCCACTTATTGATGCCTTCCTGGCGACCGAAGACAGTCGTTTTTACGAACACTTTGGTGTTGACCCTATTGGTGTTATGCGGGCGTTTAGCGTACTCATAACAACCGGCGAAGTGCAGCAAGGGGCCAGTACCATTACTATGCAGCTGGCGCGCAACTTCTTTTTGACGTTTGAGCGCGCGCTCATGCGTAAAATTAAAGAGTCCTTTATTGCTGTGCATATTGAACAGCAACTGAGTAAAGACGAAATTCTGGAGCTTTACTTAAATAAAATTACCTTCGGTCATCGAGCTCACGGTATTGGTGCAGCAGCCCAGGTTTATTACGGTAAAGAGCTGCATGAGTTAACGCTGGCACAAATGGCGACGCTGGCAGGTTTGCCGAAAGCGCCTTCTAACTTAAATCCTATTTCTCATCCGCAGGCGTCAAAAGAGCGCCGCAGAGTTGTACTGCTGCGTATGCTGGATGAAAACAAAATTACTCGCACGCAATTTGATGAAGCGGCCAATGCGCCGGTGACAGCGCGTCGACATGGTGCCGAAGTTACCGTGAGTGCACCTTACCTGGCTGAAATGGTGCGTCAGGAAATGGTCGACCGTTACGGTGAAGAAGAGGCTTATACCGGCGGTTACAACGTTTACACAACGGTAAAAAGTGATGTTCAGTTAGCCGCCCGTCAAGCCGTGTGGGATAACCTGCATAGCTACGACGAACGTCACGGTTATCGCGGACCTATCAGTATTCTCTGGTCTGAAGAAGAAGGCCAGGAAGCGTTACCTCAAGAAGAAATAGAGCAGTATTTAGAGCAGCTGAAACGCATTGGCGATGTAACACCTGCTGTTGTTACTGGCGTTGAGGAGCAGACGGCAACTGTGATGGTCAAAGGCGCTGGTGCTGTTACTTTGCCCTGGGAGTCGATGCACTGGGCGCGCGAATACCTCAATGAAGAGCGTCAGGGCGAGCCACCAGAAACCGCATCCGATATTATGCAGCCGGGACACGTTATTTGGTTGCGCACCGTTAACGAGCAATGGCGTTTAGCGCAAATACCCGAGCCGAGTTCAGCAATTGCGTCGCTAAGACCAGACGATGGCGCCGCGGCTGCCGTCGTTGGTGGGTATAGTTTCACTCTGAGTCAATACAACCGGGCGCTGCAGGCCGAGCGTCAGGTGGGGTCGAACATAAAGCCATTGATTTATTCAGCGGCGTTTGAAGAAGGATTGACGTTAGCAACTTTGGTCAATGACGCACCCATCAACCAATGGAACCCGGGGTCAGGCATTGCGTGGCGTCCAAAGAACTCGCCCGAGGTCTATGAAGGGCCTATTCGCTTGAGAAAAGGCCTGGCGAAGTCTAAAAACGTGGTATCTGTGCGCTTAATTCGCGAGGTTGGTGTTGAGAAAGTTGCCGACCACATTGCTAAGTTTGGTTTAAAAAGAGATACCATTCCTGAAAATGAATCGCTGTCACTGGGCTCGTTATCGATGACCCCAATGGAAGTGGCACGGGCCTATGCGGTATTTGCGAATGGCGGCTTTTTAGTCGAACCGTACTTTATCGACCGAATTGAAGATATGGATGGCAATACGGTTTATAAGGCTGATCCGGTGCGGGCTTGTTACGACTGCGAAAAGCCAGCTCCTCAAGTTATTAGCGAACAGAACGCGTTTTTGGTTGAGCAGGCAATGAACTCTGCCGTTTGGGGTGGTGGCAGCTGGCCAAATGGCACCGGCTGGAATGGTACGTCCTGGCGTATTCAGCGTTCGAAGCCTATTACTCAGGAAGTGGGTCGTAACATTGCCGGTAAAACCGGTACCACCAATGACGTGCGGGACACTTGGTTCTCGGGTTTCACTTCAGGCTTAGTGACGACCACCTGGGTTGGTTTTGATGACGTTTCAAGAAAGCTGGGGCGCACCAGTAAGCACCCTGACGTGGACTCGAGCCAACAAGCGATAACAGGCGGTGAAGCCGGCGCAAAAACAGCTTTACCGGGCTGGATACTCTTTATGGAAAAAGCGATTCCTGAATACCCGGCGCGAGAATTTAGTATTCCGCCGGGCGTGGTGAATGTTCGTATCGATTTAGAAACCGGCAAACTGTCGCGCAAAAACGACTATACCTCACGGTTCGAGTACTTTATTAAAGGTACAGAGCCTACGGAGTACGTTCGCGGCGACAGTAACAACGACGATATATTCGAGGATGAAGGCGGGTTGTTTTAACGCCCGCCTATTGAACCGAAAATTAATGACCGACAGACAGCTTCCCAAGTAGCTGGTTAAGGTCTGACTGCACCCCGCCGGCTGTGACGTGCTTGCCGGCTCCCGGGCCGCTAATTACTAATGGCATTTCCGAATACCAGTCTGTATAAATCACGAAGATATTCTCGCCTGGAATAAGGTTCGCCAGCATATCGCCCTCAGGTATGTATTCAATACCAATGCTTGCAGTGACTTTATTGTCCTGGCTCACCGAAAAGCTGGCCAGTAAGCGCGGTACTTTTGCGTCTTTCGCCGCTTCTTCCAGCATTTGGTTCATGGGTTCATCCATATCCGTTACTTTATCCATAAACTCAGCAGCAGATATATCCCGCAAATGCTCTGGCACCAGCGACTGAACCTGTATGTCCTGCCAGTCGAGTTTTAAGCCAATTTCGCGCGCAAGAATAAGCAGTTTTCGGACTAAGTCCTGACAGGAGAGATCCTCGCGTGGATCCGGCTCGGTGTAACCTCGGGTCTTGGCTTCTTTGACTAAGTCACTAAAGTTGACGCCTTTGGTGAAGTTTTCGAACAACCAGGACATTGTGCCGGAGAATATGCCCGAAATACTGCGAATTTCATCGCCTGAGTTACGCAGGTCGTTAATGGCATAGTTAAGCGGAAGCCCGGCGCCAACCGTGGTGTTGTATAGCCACTCGCGTTTGTACTCGTGTTGAATGGTGCGTATTTCGCGGTACAAAGCCTCGTCGGCCGAGCCTGCGCGCTTGTTGGCGCTAATAATGTGCATGCCGTTGGCAAACAAGCTTGGGTACAGTTGCGCTATCTGTTTGGCATCGGTTAAATCAATAACGACAAGTTCGTCATAAGGCGCGTTAGGTAGCTCTCTTAGCAGTTCGGTTAACACATAAGGGCGTGCCAAACGGTCAAAGTCGCTGGCCCACTCACCTAAGTCGACCCCGTTGTAATCCAGCCAAAGCTGGCGTGAGTTAGCAATGCCAATAACCCGTACGTCCATGACTTGGTTAATGCGGTCACGCTGTTGACGGAACAACTCGAGCCAGGCACTGCCAATATTGCCGCGACCAATCACTAAAACACCCAAACTGCGGCGATAGTTAAAGAGCTGGCTGTGCAGGCGGTTAAGCAGTCGGCTGTCGAGTGATTGCTCTAAAATAGCAACGGCAGAATCACCTTTTTCACTGAGTACGAAGCGACGTACTTTTTGCTCAGACAGTTGCAGTTTGAAGGTCGAAAACTGATCGGTTTCCTGAATGCGATTGCCCACAATGGCCAACATTGAGTAGCCGCGAATTTGTGTAATGGCATCGTTGGCATCGACCTTGTCGAGCCACTCGTTAAGGTAGTCGGCATGGTTTTGGTGAAAGACTAAATATTGAGTGTGATTTTCCGGCTCTACCCAGCTGACTAGTGGCGTTAAGTCCAGCTCGTCGAGCTTTTTAACAAGCGCTTTGTCGTGCAGCTGTACTTTAAACAGCAACACTTCAGAAAGCGACGTGAATACTTTGCCGCGAGGCTCTGTGTCGTGGAACTGACCAATGCGGGTTTTCTGGTTTTCCACTTTCAAACTGGAACGAACGGAAATGACCATGCGGTTACGGTCGACCGGCTGAAAGGTTCTGGGGTGCAGAACCGGGCTGCCCAGACGAGCCAATTCTTCGGCTTCGGTCCAGTCGAGCGTTGGTAGACTGACAACTCGTTCGACTTTGCGCGGATCGGCGGAATAAACACCGGCAACGTCTTTCCAAATCGTGACTTGTTTTACGTCGAGCAAACTGCCGACCAAGGTAGCGGAGTAGTCACTGCCGTTACGACCCAATGTCAGGCTTTCGCCATTTAAACCGCGTGCGATAAAGCCAGTGACAATAAAACGGGTGCCTGAGTGCGGCGCGACACGTTTGAGCAAATTCTCGCGTGATTTTTCGACCTGAATAACGGGTTCAGGGGCATCGGCGGCTAATAAAAAGTCACGGGCATCGATGTAGTCGGCACGTGTACCTTGCTTTTGCAGTAAAGCCGCCAGTAAGCGGGCAGACCAGAGCTCACCGTAAGATAAAAGCTCTGCGTTGTGCGTTATTATTTCTTCGCCGGCCAGCCATTGACGCCAACGGGCAAAGTCCTTGCGTGACTGCTCAAGCAAACGTTCAGCCAAATCACCGCTTAATAACTCTGTAATAAGCCCCTGCTGAAACTGCTCGAGTTGGTCAAGTAAAATAGATGCCGTGTCGCCTGGATTGTCTTTGGCGTTAATAATGGCAAGTATGCGGTTGGTGGTGTCGCCAGCCGCCGAAACCACAACGAGATCACTGGCGCCGGCGTATTCTGTTACAATACGCGCAACGCGGCGGTAACAGAATGCGTCTGCTAAGCTGCTGCCGCCAAATTTATGTACTTGCACGCTGTCAGCCACGTTTTGTTTTTCTGCGTCAGTGATCGGTACGTCTGTCATCCCTTTTTCCTTAATAACTCTGCGTCTACTGTGGCTTTGGAAAGCGCTGTTTCCCTAAGGCTAAAATATTGTGACGCAAATGTCAGCAATTTTTAGCCATCTAGACGGATAAAAATTGACGGGGCGGCTCAGTTGGGTACAATTCAATATAACTTATGTGGTTTTGTTATAACGCAGGGCAAAAATAATGAAGTGGAACGGTGAATACATCTACCCATACGCTGAACATGGTCGTAAGAGCCAACAGGTAAAAAAAGTGACGGTGTCTATTCCGACCCGCGTACTGAAAGTTCTTACGGATGAGCGAACTCGCCGTCAGGTTAACAATTTGCGCCATGCTACCAACAGCGAACTACTGTGTGAGGCTTTTTTACACGCTTTTACGGGGCAGCCGTTACCCACAGACGATGACTTGAAAAAAACGAACCCTGAGAAAATACCAAAAGCGGTGCGAGATGAGCTGGAAAAACGTGGTTTGCCCATCCCCACCGACGACGAATTGGACGATTAATCCATCATATAATTGTCCGGCATATCGATTTTGGCGACGCCGGACTTCACTGCGGCCTCCGCAACTGCGCGGGCGACACGCTGACATAAACGTGGGTCAATTGGCTTAGGAATAATGTAGTCTCTGCCGAAGGTTAGCGATTTCTCACCTGCGCCTTTCAGTACCGACTCGGGCACTTCTTCTTTGGCGAGTTGGCGAATGGCTTCTACCGCCGCTACTTTCATTTCGTCATTAATAGCGGTAGCCCGTACGTCTAACGCCCCACGGAACATAAACGGAAAGCAAAGTACGTTATTAACCTGATTTGGATAGTCAGAGCGACCTGTCCCCATAATAAGGTCATCTCGCGCAGCCATTGCTACTTCAGGTTTAATTTCCGGGTCAGGGTTAGAGCAGGCAAATATAACCGGGTTGGGTGCCATGAGTTTTAACTCTTCCGGGCTTAATAAATCGGGGCCCGACACGCCAACGAAAATATCTGCACCGTCAATAACGTCTTTTAATGTGCGCTTGTCGGTGTTGTTTGCAAACAGTTGCTTGTACTCATTTAAGTCGTCGCGGCGTGTATGAATAACGCCTTTTGAGTCGAGCATATAAATGTGCTCGCGCTGAGCGCCGCATTTAATCAGCAACTCCATACAAGCAATAGCGGCAGCGCCGGCACCTAAACAAACAATGCGTGAGTCAGCCAGTTTTTTACCCTGAATTTCCAGTGCGTTGAGCATACCGGCAGCGGTAACAATGGCGGTACCGTGCTGATCATCGTGAAAAACCGGGACATTACAGCGTTCAATTAGCGCTTGTTCAATTTCGAAGCACTCGGGCGCTTTAATATCTTCTAAGTTAATACCACCGAAGGTATCGGCAATGTTAGCGACCGTATTGATAAAGTCCTGTGTGGTGCGGTGACTCACCTCAATATCTATTGAGTCCAGCCCGGCGAAGCGCTTGAACAACAGCGCTTTACCTTCCATAACCGGCTTAGAGGCTAACGGACCTAAGTTACCTAAACCAAGAATAGCGGTGCCGTTGGAAATAACCGCGACCATATTGCCTTTTGCGGTGTAACGATAGGCATTGTCCGGGTCTTGTGCTATTTCTCGCACGGGCTCGGCAACACCTGGGCTGTATGCCAATGCTAAGTCTTTACTGGTTTCAGCGGGGGTGGTGAGCTCAACCGATATTTTTCCGGGGGTTGGGTATTCGTGGTAGTCCAGTGCCTGTTGGCGAAAGTCAGTCATGAGGTGCGTTGCCCAATTTGCGTTACTGAGAATAATGACAGTCTATCGCTTCTCAGTGAAGAAACAAATCATACCTCCCGTAAGTTAGCTGGCAGTAAACTTTTAGGGTGGTTAAAAGTACACCGGTTAACTTTTCTTTAACAATAGGCTTTTCAGCGGTGCGGGAAACAAAAAAGGCGCTGTTTAGCGCCTTTTCTAATAAATCTACTCTAAAGTAGCGTTTTCTATAGCTTTTCTTAGGCTTATTTCTTGCCCAGAGCGCCAAAACGCTTCTTAAATTTGTCGACACGACCACCAGTGTCCATTACACGTTGCTTACCAGTGTAGAATGGGTGGCACTCTGAACATACGTCAACCAGCAAGTCTTCGGTGCGGGTAGAACGAGTTTCAAATTTATTGCCGCAAGAGCAAGTTACGTTAATTGCTTCGTACTTAGGATGAATACCTTGTTTCATGGGGTTACCTCAGTTATGGGCCGCATCGCCATTCGATCCAAAGCCGAACACCATGCGCAAAAAAACATCAATGATTTAAGAGCCGCGCATTTTAAGCGATCAACGGCTTGTGATCAAGCAGAATCTATTGCCTTGTATTATCGGTGTCCGCGTTTCAAAATAGAGCCATGACGCAAGCCAATACCAGTGGTGAGCGGCGCTATAAAATTGCGTTGCCACTGCCTCTTAGACAAACTTATGACTACCTGTGCAACAGCCCTGAGCCATTGCCGCAGGGCGTAAGAGTGCGCGTACCTTTCGGGCAACGTCAGCTGGTTGGCTATGTTGTCAGTGAAGCAAATGATCCTGCGCCTGAATTTGAGCTGAAATACATAAAAAACGTGCTCGACTCTAAGCGGTTATGGCCAGACGATGTTTGGCAGCTCGTTAACTGGGCGGCCGATTACTACCATCACTCGTTGGGTGATGCGGCGGCAAACAGTTTGCCGGTGCTGTTGCGAAAAGGCGATGCACCCGAGTATTTAACCGAAACCTTTTACGCGTTAACCGACTTGGGGCTGGCGCAATCCATTAACGATTTGAAAGGGGCAACACGACAGCAGCAGGTGTTGGCCGCTCTGAAGCACCAACCGCTGCGGCGCAGTGACTTAAGTGATATTGGCGTAAGCTCGGCGGTGCTCAGAACGTTGCAGGACAAAGGTTGGATAACCGTTCAGGAACGGGCACCGAAGAAGCCGAAAGACTGGCGCAGTCAGCAGACGGTATTGCGTGAGGAAGGTCACTCGCTGAATACCGAGCAGGCTGTGGCGGTATCGACCATTAACCAGCAGCGCAAGCATAGTACGTTGTTGCTGGAGGGGGTTACCGGCAGTGGTAAAACAGAAGTGTATTTACAAGCCATGCAACCGGTGCTGGAACGTGGTGAGCAAGTGTTGGTATTGGTGCCGGAAATTGGCCTGACACCGCAGACCCTGCAGCGCTTTAAAGAGCGCTTCGATGTGCCTGTGGTGATGCTGCACTCTGCCATGAGTGACCGCGAGCGCTTAAATACCTGGCTGGATGCAAAGCATGGCCATGCTGCCATTGTTATTGGCACCCGTTCGGCGGTGTTTACCCCCTGCCAAAAGCTCGGCCTTATTGTTGTGGATGAAGAACATGACTTGTCTTACAAACAGCAGGACGGCTTTCGGTATCATGCGCGGGACTTAGCCACGAAGCGCGCGGCATTGTTGGACATACCACTGGTACTTGGCAGTGCGACAGCCTCTTTAGAAACGTTAAATAACGCGGTGAGTAAACGTTTCCACTGGCTTAAGTTGGGTCAGCGAGCCGGCGGCGCGGAAATGGTCAAGCACGAGCTTATTGACTTGAAACAGCAACCGGTAAAAGCCGGTATTTCAAAAGCGTTGCAGGAGCAAATTCAAACCGAAATTGAGCGCGGCAACCAAGTGTTACTGTTTTTAAACCGCCGTGGCTTTGCGCCTGCACTGATGTGTCATGAGTGCGGCTGGCTGGCGCAATGCCACCGCTGTGACGCCTATTACACCGTGCATAAGACTCACCAGCAACTGCAGTGTCACCATTGTGGTAGCCAGCAGCGGATACCGCGACAATGCGGCTCGTGTGGTTCGCCGCAGCTTATTTCGCATGGGGTTGGCACCGAGCAGCTGGAACACACATTAAAAGACTTGTTCCCGGGGCGTGGTGTGCTGCGTATTGACAGGGACTCTACACGTCGCAAAGGCCAGCTGGACGAATACCTGCAAAAAGCGACTAATAACGAGTACCCGCTGTTGGTTGGTACGCAAATGCTGGCAAAAGGGCACCATTTTCCCAATGTTACTTTGGTCGCTTTGCTGGATGTTGACGGTGCGCTGTACAGTGCGGACTTTCGTGCAGCAGAACGCCTGGGGCAGCTGTATACCCAGGTTGCTGGACGTGCCGGGCGGGAGCATAAAGCGGGTAAAGTGGTATTGCAGACCCATCACCCTGAACATGAGCTTATTCAGGACTTGCTCAATAACGGGTATTCGCACTTTGCGTTAACCGCCCTTGCTGAACGTCAGCAAAGTGAGTTACCGCCATTTTCATATTTGGCACTGTTTCGGGCAGAAGCAACCGACCGCGACGCGGTCATACAGGCAATGACTCAAATTCAGCAGTTAATGCCCGACGTAGAAGGGGCTTTTTTATTAGGCCCAATGCCGGCCCTGATGGAACGTAAAGCCGGTCGTTACCGGTATCAATTGCTGTTACATTGCTCATCAAGGAAGCTGCGGTTTCAGCTTATTGAGCACTTGCTGCCGCAAATTAACGCCTTGCCGTTATTGAAAAAAGTACGTTGGTCGCTGGATATCGACCCACAAGACTTTAGCTGATTAACGCTTAAGCGGTTTTTTTTATCGGGCGTAGCGATTAAACTATACGCTTTGAATTTGAGCGTCTTGAATTTCCTCTTCGATTTTTCATACAGGTAGTCGCATTAATGAAAGAACAACTTGAACAGTTACTGGCCGAAGCGATTGGTCAACTTAAAACACAGGGCACTTTGCCTGATGATCTCCCAGTAAACATTAAGTTGGACCGTCCCCGAGACAAATCGCACGGTGATTTTGCGACGAACCTCGCACTGATGTTGGCGAAGCCTGCTAAGTCAAACCCGCGTCAGTTAGCAGAAGCCATTATTGAGGCAATTCCAGAAAATACGTTGCTGGCAAAAACTGATATTGCCGGGCCGGGTTTTATTAATTTCACTATCTCTCAGGACCAGTTGAAAGATCAGCTGAGCGCTATGTTCAGTAGTGACCGCTTGAACGTCGATGTCGCGGATAACAGCGAAACCATCGTTATTGACTACTCGTCACCAAACCTGGCAAAAGAGATGCACGTAGGCCACTTGCGCTCGGCCATTATTGGCGATGCGGTGTCTCGCGTGAGTGAATTTTTAGGCCATAAAGTCATTCGTCAAAACCATGTGGGCGACTGGGGTACACAGTTCGGTATGCTGTTGGCGTACATGGAAGCGCTGGACAATCAGTCGGCAGAGTACGAACTGAGCAACCTGGAAACTTTCTACAAAGCGGCGAAACAACGCTTTGACGAAAGCGAAGAGTTTGCTGAACGCGCACGTCAATTGGTGGTGAAACTGCAGTCTGGCGACGAGTATTGTTTGAAGCTGTGGAATCAGTTTATTGATGTTTCACTGAGTCATTGTCAGGACGTTTACGACCGTTTAGGTGTTAAGTTAACGCGCGACGACGTGATGGCAGAAAGTGCCTACAACGATAAGCTGCCGGGCGTTATTGAGCACCTGCGTGAAAAAGGACTGTTGAAGGAAGACCAGGGCGCACAGTGTGTTTTCCTAGAAGAATTTAAAGGCAAAGAAGACGAGCCTCTGCCAATTATTGTTCAGAAAAAAGGCGGCGGTTACTTGTACGCAACCACTGATTTAGCAGCTATTGAGTACCGTCAAAAAGTCTTAGGCGGTGACCACCTCATGTACTTTGTCGATGCGCGTCAGTCATTGCACTTTGACCAGATTTTTACACTGGCTCGCAAAGCCGGTTTTGTCGAAGGCGATATTAAACTGGACCATTACGGTTTCGGTACGGTTATGGGCAAAGACGGTAAGCCATACAAGAGTCGAGACGGTGGTGTGACTAAGCTGGCCGACTTGCTGGACGAAGCGGAGCGCCGCGCACTGGAGCTGCTGCAACAAAAAACAACCGACCTAACCGAAGACGAGCAAAAACGTGTTGCTGAAGTGGTTGGCATTAGCTCGGTGAAATACGCCGACTTATCGAAAAACCGCACCAGCGATTACATTTTCGACTGGGATCACATGCTGACATTCGAAGGCAATACGGCCCCGTATTTGTTGTACGCCTTTACCCGTGTGAACAGTATTTTTTACCGTCTGGGTGAGACCGGCTTTGATGAAAGTGCCGACTTCATTTTAGACGACGAGCGTGAACTTGCGCTGGCAAACCAACTGGTTCGTTTCAACGAGGTGTTGGTTCAGGTGCAGAATAAAGCCATGCCGCACTTTTTATGCGGTTATTTGTTTGATTTGGCGGGGCGTTTCTCGAGCTTCTACGAAGCCTGCCCAATTTTGAATCAGGAAGACGAAGCACTGCGCAACAGTCGTTTGAAGCTGGCAAGGTTAACGGCCAATGTCTTGAAACAGGGCTTAGATTTACTGGGTATTCCAACGCTGGAGAAAATGTAGTTGAGTATGGATTACGCGAATCGTAAGCCAAAGCAAAACAAGCGCAAGCCGTCGAAGAAAAAGGGCAGTAGCAAGAAAACGCAACGTGGCGCTAAGCCGGTTCATGACAGACAGCCAGTCCCTTGGGCTATCGTGATTATTGCAGTCGCAATTATTGCTGGCTTTGTCTATTTTCTGGTGTCTATTAGCGGCAAGTCGGAGGAACAGGCCAACCAACCTGAAGTTCAGGCACCGCCGGCGGACCTGCTTCCGGAGAAGTCAGCTGAGCGCTGGCGCTATATTGAAGAGCTGGAAAGCAAAGAAGTGGAAGTTGACGTGCCTGAACGCGAAGCGGGACCACCAAAACTCATGCAGTGTGGCTCATTCCGCCAGCAGTCTGACGCTGAGCGTTTGCGCGCCCAAATTGCGATGGCGGGGTTAGAGTCGCAGGTTCGTGCCACCGAAGGCAGTAACGGCTTGTGGTATCGCGTTATCCTGGGCCCTTATGAAAGCAAACGTGACGCCGAGCGTGATCGCCATAAGTTGCAGCGTAATCAGGTATTTGGTTGCGCTATCTGGAACTGGAACATCGATTAGTCTCAACCCACCATTGAAAAATCCTCAAAGGACCCTCAGATACTGGTCATCGTTGTCAGAAATTGACGCAAAGACAAAAAGAGGGTCCAGATTTGACTACTATCGTATCAGTACGCCGTGGTGACAAAGTTGTCATTGGTGGTGACGGCCAAGTATCTCTTGGCAACACTGTAATGAAAGGCAATGCTCGCAAAGTTCGCCGTCTCTATAATGACCAGGTGTTGGCTGGTTTTGCCGGCGGTACAGCGGACGCTTTTACCTTATTCGAACGTTTTGAAGCTAAACTCGAACAGCACCAGGGCAACCTTATGCGTGCTGCCGTCGAGTTGGCGAAAGACTGGCGCACCGATCGGGCGTTGAGGCGTCTGGAGGCTTTGCTAGCGGTTGCTGACAAAGAGTCCTCATTAATCATTACCGGGAACGGCGACGTCGTTCAGCCGGAAAATGACCTCATTGCTATTGGCTCGGGTGGTCCTTTTGCCCAGTCTGCCGCTCGCGCTTTATTAGAGAATACTGAACTAAACGCCCGCGATATTGTGGAAAAATCACTGACCATAGCGGGTGATATCTGCGTTTACACCAACGGCAATCAAACCATTGAAGAGCAAGAGTCGATTGTCGAAGACAAGATAACTAAGGGGAAAAGTTAAGATGTCGGAGATGACCCCAAGAGAAATCGTTGATGAATTGAACCGCCATATTATTGGTCAGGACAATGCAAAAAAAGCTGTGGCGGTGGCGTTAAGAAATCGCTGGCGCCGCATGCAGCTCGATGATGACCTGCGTCAGGAAGTAACGCCTAAAAACATTTTGATGATTGGCCCAACGGGTGTGGGTAAAACTGAAATTGCCCGCCGCTTAGCGAAGTTGGCAAAGGCGCCTTTTATTAAAGTTGAAGCGACCAAATTCACCGAAGTGGGTTACGTCGGTAAAGAGATTGAGTCCATTATTAAAGACTTAACTGACGTAGCAGTGAAGCAAACGCGCGAGGAAATGATGCAGCGTGTTCGCTACCGTGCAGAAGAAGCGGCAGAAGAGCGTATTTTGGACGTGTTGTTGCCGCCGGCGAAAACAACCTCTCAATCGGGTTGGGCGCAGCAGGAAGAGAAGACTGAGAGCGAAGAGCAACGTGGTACGCGTCAGGTGTTTCGCAAGAAGCTACGCGAAGGCCAGCTGGACGACAAAGAAATTGAAATTGATTTAGCCATGCCGCAAATGGGTGTTGAAATTATGGCGCCACCGGGTATGGAAGAAATGACGTCGCAGCTACAAAACATGTTCCAGAACATGGGCAGCGACAAGACCAAAGCACGCAAAATGCGTATTAAAGATGCATACAAGCAGTTAGTTGAAGAAGAAGCGGCCAAACTTCTGAACCCCGATGACGTTAAAGAAGCGGCTATTGAGTCGGTTGAGCAGAATGGCATTGTCTTCTTAGACGAAATTGACAAAATTTGTAAGCGTGGCGACACCAGTGGTCCGGATGTTTCCCGCGAAGGTGTACAACGTGACTTGTTGCCATTGGTCGAAGGTACCACGGTGAATACTAAGCACGGTATGATTAAGACCGATCATATCCTGTTTATTGCTTCTGGTGCTTTCCAGATGAGCAAGCCGTCGGATTTAATCCCTGAATTACAGGGACGCTTGCCTATTCGCGTTGAACTGGAAGCGCTAACCAGTGGTGACTTTGTTCGCATTCTGACAGAGCCAAGTGCGTCGTTGACGACACAATATCATGCGCTGCTAAACACTGAAGGTGTGGAAGTCACGTTTACAGAAGACGGCATTCAGCGCATTGCTGAAGTGGCTTTCCACGTCAACGAAACCACTGAAAACATTGGCGCGCGTCGCTTACATACGGTGCTGGAGCGCTTAATGGAAGAAATTTCATTCAACGCGACCGATCACAGTGGTGAAAAGCTAACGGTTGACGCGGCCTATGTGGATGAGCATGTCGGCCAGTTGTCACAAGACGAAGACTTAAGCCGCTTCATCTTGTAACCGTAAAGTAGGACTAATAAGCCGCTGCCACATCGCGTGGTAGCGGTTTTTTATTGCCCTGAATTTGGCGCTCGATGAACTGCTCTGCGAACTGCTGGCGCATAGGCGGTGAGTAAAAATAGCCCTGCATCATATCGCAGCCTAGTTTTTGCAGAATGTCTTGCTGTTCTTCGGTTTCAATACCTTCCGCGATAACCCGTTTACCCAAGCCGTGGGCAAGGCGAATCATGGCTTTTAGAATAGTGACATCGTTATTGCTGTGTTGCAGCTCGCTAATAAAACTGCGATCAATTTTAATTTTATTAATAGGCAGTGAACGTAAATACGCCAGCGAAGAATGGCCCGTGCCAAAGTCATCTATCGCGATACCGTAACCCATTTCACGTAACCGCTGAATCACGCTCATGCCGTTATGCAAGTCTGACATGGCAACGTTTTCAGTAATTTCCAGCTCCAGCCATTCTGGCTCAAAACCAAACTCCTGCTGCAGGCGCTCCATTTTCTCTATGAGTTGGAAATGCTGGAATTGGGGCGCCGATAAATTCACGGCAATAGGCCAGCACACTCCAAACAGACGTTTCCAGTGCATAAGAATGTTCGCTGCCTCATTAAGCACCCAATCATCCAGCTCAGCCGACAACCCTAACTGGTCAATGTAGGGCAGGAACTCGACCGGACTCAGTAGGCCTCGCTCTGGGTGTTGCCAGCGAATAAGAGCTTCAAAGCCACAAAGCTGTTGATGATCAAAATCGAACTGCGGCTGTAGGTACAGCTGGAATTCGTTTTCGTTCATTGCTTTACGCAGTACCGGCTCCATATCCACCAGGTGTGAATACATCTCGTCCATGCCGCGTTCGTAAAAAGTCACTTTAGGTTGGTGGGACTCTTTGGACTGCGTGAGTGCGATAGTTGCCTTGTTGATAAGCACTTCTGAGCGCGTTCCATGTTGCGGATACCGTGAAATACCCACTCCGGCTACGATATTGACGGTTTCATCGTTAACTTCAATGGGCTCAGCAATGCGGTTTTGTATTTCGACGGCCAGGTCTTTGATACGGTTGCGGCTTTTCAGGTGGTCAAAAGCAACGGCAAATACGTCACCACTAATGCGGGCAACAGTCAGTGGTTGCTTATAGAAGTTTTGCAGACGTCTGGCGACCTCCTTGAGGACCTGGTCGCCACCGCGAATACCCATGTTTTCATTAACCACTTTAAAACGGCTAATACCGACTAACATGACCGTTAAATGACGGTTATTACTGCGACAGTACTCAATAAACAGCGGAATTTTACTGACTAACTGATCGCGGTTAGACACGCCAGTCAGTGCGTCATGAGTATGCAGATACTCGGCGCGCTGAATAGCGCGAACGGCGGTATTTCGCTCGGACTCTAACAGCCAAATAATGAGCCCAACCATAACGGCGGCAATAATTATAACGGTAACTAACGCCTGGAAGCTAAGTAGCCAGTCCAGTGAGTTACCGGTAATGGTATACAGGCCGTAAAGTACGATGAAGTTCTTTATACCAATGCTGAGAAAGCCCGCAGAAACTAACTTAGGGCCAACGCCTGAGCCCAAACGTCGCCACATGAAAACACCGATAACGAATAACGCCAGGCCAGTAACCAGAAAGTGCATAAAGCCGGAATTCGGGCTACTCGATGTGTAGCTAATGGAGGGCTCTAGCCAGAAGTAAGAGATAATGCCGCCAAACAATGACGCGGCATAAGCAACGTACAGCCAGTATTGCTTCGGTTTGTTATTAAAAACAGCACAGCTGGCGCCGAGACCAATAAAGGTTATAGCCAAATACTGTAGGGTCAGAGCAATACCCTGTAAGCCACTGGACCATCCCAGGGTTGATTCCGGATCGACCATGGCGCTGCCGGCTAATAGTGCCCGAATAAGTTCACTGGGACCAAAAGCGAAACAGGCAAACGACCAGTAACGCAGGTAATCTCGGCGGTAGAAGCTATAGTAATACAGAAGTAGGGCTGCGAAACCCAGTAAAAACAACGCTTGTATTGAATGCGTAAAGGTTTCTATGGCCAGACTGGTGATCAGATCGAGCTGAGGCATTAAGATTTAATCTGCTTTTATTATTCTTATAGTTACCTAGATTAAACGGGTTTTTATTCTATAATTCAAGAGGTTCGTTCACTGCTATTGAATCCTTTAGTAATAAGAGGATAGCAGGTATACTCCTAGCCCTAGCCAACAGCGACTTTAGGATACGCTCATGGAATACAATACTTCAGAACTTTGTGACCTATATCCCGACATGGTGGATGTGGTAGAACCCATGTTTGAATCCTACGGCGGACGACCGTCTTTCGGTGGGCGCTTAGTGATTGTTAAATGTCACGAAGACAAAGGCATTATTGAAGAAACAGTCGCCGAAGACGGTGGGGGTAAAGTGCTCTTAGTCGATGGCGGTGGCTCCTCACGTCGTGCACTTATTGATGCGGCCATTGCTGAGCAAGCCATGGACAACGACTGGGAAGGCATCGTTTGTTACGGCTCGGTCCGCGATGTTGATGCGCTGGAAGAGTTGGATATTGGTATTCTTGGCGTTGCCTCAATTCCGGTTGCTGCAATGAGCGACGGTATTGGCGAATTTAACGTGCCGGTGAATTTCGGTGGCGTTACCTTCCTGCCTGACGATCACCTATACGTTGACACCACAGGCGTTATCTTGTCACCAGAGCCACTTGATATTGAGTAATGAGTGATATTTCTTTTCTGGAACTGACAGACCCGGCGAAATGGGTCAATGTCAGAGAGCATGAAACGAAAATAGGTCAGGCAATACGGGTTCTTTCAGAAGAAGGGACCTACGAAGAGAGTTTAAAAAGTGCCTGGGACGACGGTCAGCGCGTTGCTTTAGTCGGTATTCCGGAGAGCATTGGTGTGCGAGGCAACCTCGGACGCGCCGGCGCAGAAGACGGTTGGCAGGCGTTCTTAAAAAGCTTTCTGAACCTACAAAAAACTGGTTTATTATCCACCCACGAATTGCTGTTAGTTGGTGCCGTAAATTGTGCCGACTTGATGGATAAAGCAGCAGATTTAGATGCGAAAAACCCACACGACTTAGCGGAATTAAGAGCGCTTTGCGCGCAAGTGGATGCGCGAGTCCGGGCTGTTGTAACCCCGCTGTTTGAACAAGGTTTTGAAGTGATTGTTATAGGCGGTGGCCATAATAATGCCTACCCGCTTTTGAAAAGCTTGTCGGAAGTCTCTGAAGAGGCTTGTGGCTCCGTCAACTTAGACCCCCATGCAGACTTTCGTCCAAGAGAAGGCCGTCATTCTGGTAATGGCTTTAGCTATGCTTACATGGAAGGGGCGTTAGAGTATTACCATGTGGTTGGCCTGCACCAGGGTAAAAACTCAGCCGAAAGCTTACGACAGCTGCAACACGCCGGTATGCGTTATCACACCTTACACCGACTGTACGAACGCCCATTTTATGAAGTGATGGATGAAGTGGTTGCCAAAGCAGACTCCTGGCAACGTCCGTTAGGTATTGAAGTGGATGTCGACGCACTAAATGCGGTGCCAGCCAGCGCGGTTAACTATGCAGGGTTGAGTTTGGCGCAGGGTTTTCAGTATGTAAAACGCTTGTCTGAAGTTAATGAAACCCGCTATTTGCACTTAGCAGAAGCGGCGCCGTCGCTGTGCAGCGCCGGTTTTGAAGAAGGCATGAAAATATGTGGCCAGCTGCTTAGCGAGCTGACCACGGCTTATTTACACGGTCGTGAGCGACGCCGCTAAACCACAATGTTTGCAGTGGGTTAACCCCGGTTTGGTAGGTTAGCTCTGCTGCATCCTGACATTTCCATAATGCTAAGTCAGCGTAATTTCCTTCAGCGATAACGCCTCGACTGTTTTCTCCCAGAGCTTTAGCCGCATTGACCGTAACGCCCCGCAAGCATTCCTCGGGGGTTAAATGAAAGAAGGTTGCCGCCATTTGTAGCATCAGCGGTAAATTATGGATGGGCGACGAGCCTGGGTTAGCATCGGTTGCTACCGCCATAGGTACCTTATATTTTCTTAATAACTCAATGGGCGGCTTTTGAGTGTCACGCAGAAAGTAAAAAGCGCCCGGTAGCAATACGGCCACAGTACCGTTCTCGGCCATTGCTTTAACACTGTCCTCGTCTAACTGCTCTAAATGGTCAGCCGACAGCGCTTGATACTCAGCCGCGAGTTTTGCGCCTTGTTGGTTGGTAATTTGCTCGGCGTGCAGCTTCACAGGCAAGCCAAGCGCTTTCGCCTTTTCAAATACCCGACGAGTCTGCTCTATACTGAAACCAATGCTTTCACAAAAGGCATCAACCGCATCGACAAGGCCTTCCTGAGCTAACGTCGGCAGAATGCTGCTGACAATGTCATCAACGTAGCCGTCGGCGTTATCTTTATATTCAGGTGGTACGGCATGCGCAGCAAGTAAGGTGGTTTTCACTTGTACGGGCAGTTTTTCGGACAGCTGACGAGCGACTTTTAACTGTTTTCGCTCGTTTTCCAAATCGAGACCATAACCAGACTTCACTTCCAGCGTAGTGACGCCTTGTGACATGAGCGTTTCTGCACGCTCTAAGGCAAGAGCCAGTAACTCTTCTTCGCTGGCTTCACGAGTGGCTTTGACGGTACTTTTAATACCGCCGCCCTGCTCGGCAATTTCCTGATAACTGATGCCATGCAGACGCTGCGCAAACTCATTGGCGCGAGACCCAGCCCAGACTAAATGCGTGTGGCAATCGATAAGTCCGGGTGTCAGCAACCCGCCGTTACCATCAACAACGTCCGCGGTTGGCGTTGCCGGGGCATCATAAGCAGGCCCCACAAACTCAACTTTACCGTCGTTGATAATAACCACGGCGTCTTGTATGAGCCCATAACCGGCGTCATCAGACATGGTAGCGGCAGTAATATTTTCGATGCGCTGCATAATAATCCTTTCTGATTTGCGATGAAAAAAAGAATAACAAAACAAGCTTGTATATACAATTATTCTCCACTAAACTTTCTCACCACAACTGCCTGTTTAGCGGTGAGGAATGCGGTGAATAAATTTACGAAAATTAAAGAGCACATTTATCACAAAATTGAGTCTGGCGAGTGGCCCGAAAACCACCCTGTTAGCTCGGAGAATGCCCTTTGTACACAGTTCTCTGTGAGTCGAATGACGGCGCGCAGAGCATTACAGGAGCTGGCTGACGAAGGGTTAGTGATACGCACTCAGGGCTCTGGCACTTATGTAGCGCCTATCAAGTCGCAAACGTCATTTATGGCCATTCGCAACATTGCCGACGAAGTACGCTCGCGTGGTCATGACTACCGCGCCAAAGTGCACCTGCTGAAAGAGCAGCCAGCCTCGGCACAAATTGCTGAAGCGTTAGAGTTAGAAGAAGGCGCTCCTGTGTATCACTCGCTGATAACGCACTACGAGAACGATCAGCCCGTGCAGTTAGAAGAGCGCTTCGTTAACCCGACGCTGGTGCCTGACTACCTCAAGCAAGACTACAGCAAAGTGACGCCGCACGAATATCTCTGTGTGGTGAGCCCACTGACCGAAGCCAGTCACCAAATTGAAGCTATTTTACCGGTTCATTCGGTGTGCCAATACTTAAGCATAGACCGTCATGAGCCTTGTTTACGAATTTTTCGCCGCACCTGGAGCTCTGGCGGCGTGGTCACTTTTGCCACGCTGACGCATCCGGGCTCTCGCTTTAAATTAGGCGGCCACCTAACGTTTAAGGAGTAATGTATGTCATTCACCCGTTTGGATAAAAGTCGCAAAATAAGCGCACCTCACGGCACCGAGCTAACCACTTGTAACTGGCAGGTAGAAGCGGCCAAGCGCATGCTCATGAACAACCTGGATGACGAAGTGGCGGAGCATCCGCAAGCTTTGGTTGTTTATGGTGGTATTGGTCGCGCGGCGCGTAGCTGGGAATGCTATGACAAAATTGTAGAGACGTTAGAGCGTCTAAAGCCAAACGAGTCATTATTGATTCAGTCAGGTAAACCAGTGGGCGTATTCCCAACGCATGAAGACGCGCCACGTGTGCTTATTGCAAACTCTAACCTGGTGCCCGAATGGGCGAACTGGGACCACTTTAACGAGCTCGATAAGAAAGGCCTGATGATGTACGGCCAGATGACCGCCGGCTCGTGGATTTACATTGGCTCGCAAGGCATTGTTCAGGGCACTTACGAAACCTTTGGTGCGGTGTCACGTCAGCATTTCGACGGTAACGCAAAAGGTAAGTGGGTACTGACTGGTGGTCTTGGTGGTATGGGCGGCGCTCAACCGCTGGCCGCGACTATGGCGGGCTTTTGTATGCTTGCCGTTGAGTGTGACGAAACCCGCATCGATTTTCGTTTGCGTACCCGTTATGTCGATCACAAAGCCACCAGCCTCGATGAAGCTATGCAGCTGATTAACGATGCTAAAGACAAGGGCGAAGCGATTTCTGTGGGTTTATTGGGCAATGCGGCAGATGTGTATGCAGAGCTTCAAAAACGCGGCGTAACGCCTGATGTTGTGACCGACCAAACGTCAGCGCATGATCCGCTACATGGCTATCTACCTCAGGGTTGGACACTGGATGACTACAAAGCGAAGCAGGAAAGCGACCCCAGCGGTACAGTAGCGGCGGCGAAAGAGTCGATGGCAGTGCAGGTACGCGCTATGCTGCACTTCCAGAAAGAAGGCGCTGCGGTACTGGATTACGGCAATAACATTCGCCAAATGGCCAAAGACGTTGGCGTGGATAATGCCTTTGATTTCCCGGGCTTTGTACCGGCATACATTCGTCCGCTGTTCTGCGAAGGCATAGGCCCATTCCGTTGGGTGGCACTTTCGGGTGACCCGGAAGACATCTACAAAACTGACCAGAAAGTCAAAGAGCTCATTCCTGATAATGAGCACTTGCACAACTGGCTGGATATGGCCAAAGAGCGTATTAGCTTCCAGGGCTTGCCGTCACGCATTTGCTGGATAGGCCTGAAAGATCGTGCCCGCATTGCTCGCGCTTTTAATGACATGGTTAAAAGTGGCGAGTTAAAAGCGCCAATCGTGATTGGTCGTGACCATTTGGATTCCGGTTCAGTTGCCAGCCCTAACCGCGAAACCGAAGCCATGCAGGACGGTTCAGACGCAGTTTCTGACTGGCCGCTGCTGAATGCGTTGCTGAATACAGCTGGCGGCGCGACCTGGGTCAGCCTGCACCATGGTGGTGGTGTTGGTATGGGTTACTCTCAGCACGCGGGTGTGGTGATTGTAGCCGACGGTACAGAGGCTGCCGATAAACGCTTAAGTCGTGTCTTGTGGAACGACCCGGGCACAGGTGTTATGCGTCATGCTGATGCCGGATACGATATTGCGAAAAACTGCGCCCGTGAACAAGGGCTTGATTTACCCATGCTGGAAGAGAAGTAAGGAGGTTGCATGAGTCATTTTGAATTACAGCCAGGAAAGCTGCAGCTAAGCGATTTGCGCAGCTGGTTTTACGAGCATCAGACGCTGAAGCTGTCTGATGAAGCAAACGACAATATTGCTACTTCCGCAAAAACTGTTGCTGATGTGCTTGACCAGGGACGCGTAGTTTACGGTATTAACACGGGCTTTGGCTTGCTTGCGAATACTCGCATTCCACCTGAGCGTTTGACTGATCTTCAGCGCCGCATTGTGTTGTCGCACGCCGCCGGCACCGGCGATTTAATGGAAGACGCCGTTGTACGTTTAATGCTGCTGTTAAAAGTAAATTCCCTGTCTCGCGGTTTTTCCGGCGTACGCCCGGTTGTCATTGATGCGCTCATTAAGTTGTTGAATGCAGAAGTGTATCCCTGCGTGCCTGAAAAGGGCTCAGTGGGTGCTTCAGGCGATTTGGCGCCATTGGCACACATGGTATTACCGCTGTTGGGCGAAGGAACGGTTCGTTATAAAGGCGAAGTATATGAGTCAAAAGAGGGCATTAAGTATGCCGGACTTGAGCCGCTGGAATTAGCTCCGAAAGAAGGTTTAGCTTTATTGAACGGCACCCAGGCATCGACCGCATTGGCCTTGGCGGGTCTGTTCCGTATCGAACGCAACTATCACGCAGCCATTTTGGTGGGCGCCACATCGGTAGAAGCCGCTATGGGCTCCCGTGCGCCATTCGATGAGCGTGTTCATGCTGTGCGTGGTCAGCCCGGCCAAATTAAAGCCGCCGAAATGTTCCGCCATGTGCTGACAGAAACGTCGGAAATTGCCAAAGATCACGAAGACTGCGAAAAAGTGCAGGACCCTTATTCATTGCGCTGCCAACCTCAGGTTATGGGCGCAGTTCTTGATCAAATGGAGCATGCTTCAGCGATTTTAGAGCGTGAAGCCAATGGGGTCACCGACAACCCGCTGGTATTCAGTGAAGAGCAGGATATTATTTCCGGTGGTAACTTCCATGCGGAACCCGTCGCTATGGCTGCCGATATTCTGGCTATCGCAGCCAGTGAAATTGGGGCTTTGTCAGAGCGTCGCAGTGCGCTACTTATTGATAGTAACCTAAGCAAGCTGCCAGCATTTTTGGTCAATGATGGCGGTGTGAACTCGGGCTTTATGCTGGCGCAGGTGACCGCAGCCGCATTGGCTTCTGAGAACAAAACCTTGGCGCACCCGGCTTCTGTCGACAGTATGCCAACCTCTGCTAACCAGGAAGATCACGTTTCGATGGCGACATTTGCAGCTCGTCGTTTGACCGATATTGCTAAAAATGTCAGTGACATTATTGCTATTGAGTGGCTTGAAGCGGCACAAGGTCTCGACTTCCGTCGTCCGTTGAAAGCTTCGGCAGCGGTTGAAACCGCCTTTAACTGCTTGCGTGAACAGGTGGCTTACTACGACCAGGATCGCTATTTTGCCCCGGACATTAAGGCAGCCAGTGACTTAATTCAGAAGGGTGAGTTAGCGGCAGTAGTGAAACTACCGCATATTTTGTCTTAAGCTTTGGTTCTAAGCGTTAGTCGCGCTTAGCCAATACAACGAAGCGGCCGGTAAATTCAGCGACCGGTCGCTCGTCATCCAAAATTTGCGCCTTCATCATTAAACGCGCATTTTTCCCTTCTTTAAGCGCCGAGAAGTCTCCCGTGACATCGCTTAACCGGGCGACAGCCCGTGGCTCCTGTGTGACCGGCTTATGATAATGGATATTGCCGTCACCCAACACAACTGAGCCTTCCAATTCTCGCTCGAGTAGCTGCAAGTGCAATAAGCCCCAACAGGTTAAAGTGCCCAGTGAATAGATGCTGCCGGCAAACATGGTGCCATGCACATTGATGTTACGTGATAACTGCGCGCGGGTTTCAAAAACACGGCCGGTATACTGATGAATTTTAATACCCATGGCGTCCGAGATAGGAATGTCTTCCTGCCAGGTCTTTTGCAGCTCTGCACACCAGTCCGGACGGTAAATTATACGGTTGTAGTCGTTAAATGACTTGCGTAACTGGTGTTCAGCCATGGGGTTATTGACCGTATCCGCTTCTTCAACAACGCCGTAGCCACACTTTTTATAAAAGCCGATGGTGTTGTCGCGCGAGTTAATAACAACGTGGGTGGCGCCCTCTTGGCGTGCGGCTATTTCTAACGCGTAAATAATGGCAACGCCATGCCCTTCTCCCCGATATTCAGGTGCAACCGCCATAAAGCGTATTTGTGCTTCTTCCGGGCTGTTAAAGTGCAGTCGACCGACAGCGACGGCTTCGTCCGCTTCATTCACTACCATGCGATGGTGGCCAACTTGATCGTATTCGTCCTGCTCAGAGCCTAATGGGCGCTGAAAAGGCTCCCGCAATACCCGCCAGCGTAAGTAATAATAACGTTCAAGTTCGGTGTCGGTTTGTGGTGTTATAACGCGATACATGGCATTACACTCTTAACTCAAAAGTAACGGGGCCGTCATTGACCAATTCAACCTGCATATCGGCAGCGAACTGACCGGTTTCAACAGGTAAGCGCTGTTTTTTCATGGCGTCGCAGAACCTTAAGTATAGTGCTTTCGCCTGGTCAGGCGTTGCTGCCGACGAAAAACTTGGACGGCGGCCTTTGCGTGTATCTGCTGCCAGTGTGAACTGTGACACCACCAACACAGAGCCTGACTCATCAATAACGCTATTATTCATCTTGCCTTCGCTGTCTGTGAAGACGCGGTAATTGGCAATGCGTTGAGCCAACTTGTCAGCGGCTGCTTCGTCGTCTGCGTGCTCAACACCCAGTAATATGAGCAGCCCTTTATCAATGGCGCCGACTATCTGATCGTCGACTGTAACTTTCGCTCGTGATACGCGCTGAATCAGTCCTATCATGTTAACCCGAGTCTGTTAAAACGAGCCTGTTATGGTCTTTTAAAAAGGGCCTAAGGTCAATCGGAAGTCGGCTCTTCCGGCAGCTGTTGATATTCTTCCAGGCTGACGGTTAACACTGCGCCGGTCAGTACAATCATCCAGGACAGGTAAACCCAAATAATGAGAATGGGTACCGTTGCAAGCGCACCGTAAATAGCCTGATAGGTCGGAAATGAGGTGATATACAACGAAAAAAGCTGTTTGCTGAGCTCGAATAAAATCGCTGCAATGGCGGCCCCAAATGCAGCGTAACGCAGTTTAACCTGACGGTTTGGTACCAGTTGATACATTAACGTGAAAAATATGAAAGAGGTGGCTATCGGCACCATCCATAACGTGAAACTGCGTGCACCAGAAATATATTCATCAGCGAACTGACTTAATGAAATAAGGTAAGACGTTGCTGCGAGGCCGGAGCCAATCAGTAATGGTCCCAGAGTTAATAGCATCCAGTATACTGCGAAAGAGACCAGCCAGTGGCGTTTATTCACGTCGCGCCAAATGTTGTTTAACGCCTTGTCTATAGCTGACATGAGCGTGATGGCGACAATAAACAAAAAGCCGACACCAACGGCTGTCATTTTTGAGGCGTTAGCAACAAACTCATTAATGTATTCCTGCAGTTGCTCGCCGGAGGTGGGTAACAAATTCGCGAACAACGCCTGTTCCAAGTTACCTTTTAGCTCTTCAAAGACCGGAAATGCAGAGAAAATGGTAAACATAACGACAAGCAGCGGTACCAGGGACAGCAGACTCACATAGGTTAAGTGCCCGGCAGTCACATTAATACTGTCGCTGTTAAACCGGCGTCCGAAATAAGTTAAAAACCGCCAGGTTTCGCTAACGTAATGTTTCCAGTCTATTTGCTTCATGCGATTGAGCCGCTTACCTGTCCGTTGCGTAGTCATTAAAGACTATCATGATTGAGGATACGCGAAATGGCAATGGTGATATTGGGCGCTGGCGGTGTGATAGCACAGAGCTGCCTTATTAGCGTGGCTATAATTGATCTGATAAGAGAGTTGTTTGGTAGAAGACGATAAGACTTTATTTGCTTTTACGCTGAGAATGTCGGTTAATTGGTAATAAGGCCTTTCAGTGTAAGGAGTTTTTATGCTTTATATTTTAGCGATTTTATTTCCGCCGCTGGCGATTTTGTTCACGGGGAAAATTTTCCAGGCTATTTTTAACCTCATTATTGCCGTGGTTGGCGTTGTGTTGTTCGTTGTCTCGATCGGTGCCTTAGGTATCGTTTATTTAATTGCGATTATTCATGCCATTATCGCAGTGCACGACTATCGACAACGTAAGCGAGATGAGCGACTGATTAATTCGGTACGAGGAAAAGACTAATGAAACAGTGGATTGTTCCGGCAGTTGCTGTGGTAGCACTGACTGCCTGTCAAAGTGCTTACTACGGCACCATGGAAAAGTTTGGCGTTGAGAAACGCGACATTTTAGTCGACCGTGTTGACGATGCCCGCGACTCGCAAACTGAAGCTCAGCAAGAGTTCCGCTCGGCTTTTGAACGCTTGGACGAAATGCTGAACATTGAAGGCGGTGAACTGGAAGAAACCTACAACGCACTCAATGACGACTACGAGGACAGCAAAGCAGCCGCTGAAGATGTGAGAAATCGCATCGACGCGGTCGATGACGTAGCTCAGGACTTATTTGACGAATGGAGTGAAGAGCTCGGCGAGTACAGTAATGACAATATGCGCCGCCAAAGTGAACGCCAACTTCGTGAAACAGAACGTCGTTATGCGGAGCTCCTGCGAGTTATGGAACGGGCTGCCGACAAAATGCAGCCAGTACTGGATAAAATGCAAGATAACGTGCTTTACCTGAAGCACAATCTAAACGCGAAAGCGATAGATGCCATTAGAGGTGAATTTAACAGCCTGCAAAATGACATTTCATCGCTCATTGCTGACATGGAAGCCTCAATCGAGGAATCGAATCGCTTTATTGAGTCAATGCAGCAGTAATAATTAGGAGACAGTATGACGGTATTATTTATCGGGGGCAGCCGCCGCAAAGAATCACTGAATGCAAAGCTTAAGCATCGATTAGTCGAGGTGGCTGAAAAGCATGGTATACAGCATAAGCTGCTCGACGCCGATGCGCTGGATGCACCGATTTACCATGGGGACTTGGAAGAAGCAGAAGGTGTACCAGAGTCGATGCAGGCGTTGGCGAAAGCCATTGATGCCGCAGACAAAGTGGTGTTAGTGAGCCCGGAATATAATTCGTCGGTATCTCCGTTAATTAAAAATGCGATTGACTGGGTGTCTCGCGTTGATATTGGCGCCTGGGGCAATAAAACCGTTCTGCTGGCGGCCGCGTCACCTGGTGGCCTAGGTGGTTTGAGAGCGGTCAGTCATTTGCGTGACATACTGGCGAACGTGGGGGCGTGGACGGCACCTATGTGTGCAAGCTGTCCTAAAGCGAATGACAGCGCTATCGCCTCAATGGACGAAGAGTTTCTGGTTAATTTCTTGCGCCAGGGAGACAGCCGTTAGTGATTGACTGGCAATTGGTTCAGGAACTAGGCCCATACTATTTGGGCTTTGGCTGGCGCCGGCGACGCGGCGACAGCAATGAACCTTAGTGGTGTTTAACGCGGCAATCCTTTGACATAAGTGTCTATAGCGGTATTGCCGTACTCAACCAACGGGAAGAAGTCGGGCGCCAGTAACCAGTTATAAATGAGCCCATCAACTAAAGAAAACAAACCAATAACTGCCGTTCTTGCATTGACAGACTGAGCGATTTCGCCAGCGTCTATAGCTTTTTGGAAAAGACCTTCAACATCATTAATACACTCATTCCGGCCGCTGACGTGGCGAAGTTTTATAGGGTTAACCTCGTCGATATATTCGCACTTGTGCAGCAGTATACTGGCAAGCGATTGTACCTGTGGCTCGTTTTGAACCCTTGCCAAAAACTCTTTAGAGCGGGCTTTTATTTCTTCAAGAATCTCAAACTCACTGGTTTCTGAAATTTGCTCACGCATTTCGTCGATAGGCAACTTAACGCGCCCCATCAACGACTCAATGAGATCCATTTTATTTTCAAAATGATGGTAAATCGCACCACGAGTGACGCCTGCTTTCTCTGCCACTTGCATCATAGACGTCTGGGTAACCCCCTTTTCACTGAACAAAGCTTCTGCAGCGTCCAGTAACTTGGAGCGAGTTTCCATGGCGTCTTCTTTTGTGCGTCTAACCATTGTGAACTCCAATTACTTAACATTCGTTCATTATTATAACGGATTCTATTTAATCATGCACATGTGTATGTAAAAGATTAGGCAACTAAATTCAAACATTTGTTCCAAATTGGTTGTCGAAATGGTTTTAGACCCCAATAATGAAGTTATACATTTAACGAAAAGAGGTGCGGCATGAAAAATGAGCTAGACACAAAACTGATGCTTGATGCTTACGAGAAAATTCAGACTCATGGTGAAGCTCGCCAGGGACGCCATTATTTAGATGGCATTGAAGCTTATACCGACCACGACGGCTATACGGTGTTTTTAGAAGGCTACGGTGTGACGCTGACGCTGCAGTTTCATAGCTCTTATCATCTGAATTACGAAAATCAGTCGCAGGTTGATAAGTTTATTAGAGCGGTTAAGAATATAGCCGAAGGTTACGAAACGCCAGGGTATGAACGATGACTGAACAAAAAGCCTATACGGCGATGGAGGAAGTCGCTCATGCATTGACGCATGGCATGGGTGCAGTATTAAGCATTGCGGCTTTGGTTGTCATGATACTTTGGTCCGTCGCGTATGGTGATGCTTGGCACGTGGTAGCAGCCAGCATTTACGGGGCTAGTCTTATTTTGCTTTACACGGCTTCGACGCTTTATCACGCGTTTCCATGGCCGAATATTAAGGCCGTTTTTCAGCAGCTTGATCATGCGGCTATTTATATTCTCATTGCCGGCACCTATACACCCTTTGCACTGATAAACTTACGCGGCGCCTGGGGCTGGACGTTATTGGGCATAGTCTGGGGCATAGCAATAGTCGGGGTTGTGTTGGAGCTCGCTATGACCAAACGCATTAAATGGCTGTCGCTGAGCTTATATTTAGGTTTGGGCTGGATGGCGCTTATTGCGATAAAACCCATGATAGATAATGTCGATTTCGGTGGCTTGATGTTATTGGTAGCAGGAGGGCTGGCTTATACTTTCGGCGTTATTTTTTATGTCTGGAAGTCACTGCCTTATCATCATGCTATTTGGCATTTGTTTGTCTTAGCAGGCAGTATTTTTCACTTCTTTTCTATTTTCTATTTTGTTTTGCCGCGACCAGAAATGATGGCAGCCAGTTAGGCTTAGGTAAACAAAGCGTTAAATACAAAAAGCCCCGCATTCGAAGCGGGGCTGTTTCTTATTTGCTAAACGTCTATTTAGCCTTTTGACTCGCGGCCAAGGCGTTTACGCTCGTTCTCTGTTAAAGCACGCTTACGAATACGGATAGATTCAGGCGTAACCTCAACCAGTTCGTCGTCGTTGATAAACTCAAGCGCTTGCTCCAGTGTGTACTTAATTGGCGGGCTCAGTGTTTGAGCGTCGTCTGTACCTGAAGCACGAACGTTGGTCAGCTGCTTACCTTTAAGGCAGTTAACAGTTAAGTCGTTCGAACGGTTATGAATACCAATAACCTGGCCTTCATAAACTTCGTCGCCGTGTGCTGCGAATAATTTACCGCGCTCTTGCAGGTTAAACAGTGCGTAAGTCAGTGCTTTACCCTGGGCGTTCGAAATGAGTACGCCGTTTACGCGTTGGCCAATAGTGCCGCCTTTGTGCGGGCCGTAATGGTCAAACGTGTGGTACATCAAGCCTGTGCCTGACGTTAATGTCATGAACTCAGTCTGGAAGCCAATTAAGCCACGGCTTGGTACTTCGAAGTCGACACGAACACGGCCTTTACCGTCAGGTGTCATGTTTGTCATCTCGGCTTTACGTAAGCCAAGTTTTTCCATGACTGCACCTTGGTGCTGCTCTTCAATATCAACCGTCAAAGACTCATACGGTTCCATTTTCTTACCGTCTTCTTCTTTGATGATAACTTCCGGGCGAGATACAGCCAGTTCGAAGCCTTCGCGGCGCATGTTCTCGATTAATACACCTAAGTGCAATTCACCACGGCCTGATACGCGGAATTTATCCGGGTTGTCCGTTTCTTCAACGCGAAGCGCAACGTTGTGAACCAGCTCTTGCTGTAAGCGTTCAAGAATTTGACGTGAAGTAACGAACTTACCTTCTTTACCCGCGAACGGAGAGGTGTTGACCTGGAACGTCATGGTAACCGTTGGTTCGTCAACGCTTAGAGGTTTCATTGCTTCAGCTGCGCCAACCGCACAAACGGTATCTGAAATTTTCAGTTCACCCAAACCGGTTATGGCACAAATGTCGCCTGCATGCGCTGATTCAGCGTCAATGCGGTCAAGGCCCAGGTAGTTAAATACTTTACCAATTTTACCGCTACGCTCTTTACCGTCAGCACCAACAATGGTCACGGGTTGGTTGACTTTCACGCTACCGCGAGTCACACGACCAATACCGATAACGCCAAGGTAGCTTGAGTAATCCAGCTGCGAAATTTGCATCTGTAAGTCAGCGTCAGGGTCTGCGTCCGGGTGGCTAACTTCATTGACGATAGTTTCGAACAACGGTGTCATGTTGTCGCCAACCGTTTCTTCTTCACGAGTCGCCCAACCGTTTAGAGCTGATGCGTAAACCACAGGGAAGTCTAACTGCTCATCAGTAGCGCCTAAGTTATCGAACAAGTCGAATACTTGGTCCATGACCCAGTCAGGGCGAGCGCCGGGACGGTCGATTTTGTTGATGACAAGAATTGGGTTCAAACCGTGCTCGAACGCTTTCTGTGTAACGAAACGAGTTTGCGGCATAGGACCGTCAACAGCGTCGACCACCAGCAATACGGAGTCAGCCATTGATAATACACGTTCTACTTCACCGCCAAAGTCAGCGTGTCCAGGAGTGTCCAGAATGTTGATGCGGTAGTCTTGCCAGTTAACGGCTGTATTTTTTGCCAAAATGGTAATGCCGCGTTCTTTTTCCAGATCGTTAGAGTCCATGATGCGCTCTTCGAGCTCACCACGACTTTCTAAGGTGCCAGATTGTTGAAGTAGTTTGTCGACCAGTGTGGTTTTACCATGGTCTACGTGCGCAATAATCGCAATGTTGCGAAGCTTATTGATATCAAATGCCTGAGTTGTCATTAAGAAAGCCTGTGTTTGTCGGTAGTGAGTGTAAACCCAACCCTTCCGACGGGGGTTTATGAAAAATAGCGGCGTATTCTACCTTCTTAGACTCTATTAAAAAAGACCTGATTGTTTTTTGTTCGCTATTTTTACTGAATAATCGGACAATAGTTTCGAGACTTACTGTGATCGTTTGCACCGTCATGGTGCGTAATGGGCTATAGTGGTGCGAATTTGTTGGTGCGAAATAAATGATTTTAAGCAACCTTTTGATTTATAAAGGAAAGTAAATTGGCATAAGCTTTGCTATACTGTGCCTGTTACTTTTAAAAAGACGCTGTCTACTGGAGGACAACATGTCAGCTGATAAGATTTTCGATACCATTAAAGAAAACGACGTAAAATTCGTCGACCTACGCTTTACCGATACTAAGGGTAAAGAACAACACGTCACTATCCCGGTGTCGCAAATCGATGACGACTTCTTTGAAGAAGGCAAAATGTTTGACGGCTCGTCAATTGCGGGCTGGAAAGGTATTAATGAATCAGACATGGTGCTGATGCCGGACAACGAGTCGGCAGTATTAGACCCGTTCACTGATGAAATGACCCTGAACATTCGCTGCGACATTTTAGAGCCTGAAACACTACAAGGTTACAGCCGTGACCCACGCTCTATCGCCAAACGTGCGGAAGAGTTCTTGCGCAGCTCAGGCATTGCCGATGAAGCTTATTTCGGTCCAGAACCAGAATTCTTCCTGTTCAACGATGTTCGTTTCCGTACCGATATGAGTGGTTCGTTCTACAAAATTGATGCCGATGAAGCTGAATGGAACTCGGGTCGTGAATATTCTGAAGGCAACATGGCGCACCGCCCTGGTGTTAAAGGCGGTTACTTCCCGGTACCACCGGTTGACTCAGCTCACGACATTCGTGGCACCATGAGTTTGGTTATGGAAGACATGGGCTTAGTGGTTGAGGCGCACCACCATGAGGTGGCGACAGCCGGTCAGAACGAGGTAGCGACCCGTTTCAACACCTTAACGACTAAAGCCGACGAGCTTCAGGTGTATAAATACGTTGTTCATAACGTCGCGCACTCTTATGGCATGACAGCAACCTTTATGCCTAAGCCATTAGTTGGTGATAACGGCTCTGGTATGCACGTACACATGTCACTGAACAAAGGCGGTGAAAACCTATTTGCCGGTGACCAGTACGCTGGTTTGAGTGAAACCGCGCTGTATTACATTGGCGGTATTGTTAAGCATGCTCGCGCGATTAACGCCTTCGCAAACGCATCAACGAACTCATATAAACGTTTGGTTCCTGGTTTTGAAGCGCCGGTTATGCTGGCTTACTCAGCGCGTAACCGTTCAGCGTCCATTCGTATTCCGTTGGTGTCTAGCGCTAAAGCCCGTCGTATTGAGGTACGCTTCCCTGATCCAAGCGCGAACCCTTACCTATGTTTCACTGCGCTGCTTATGGCTGGTCTTGACGGTATTCGTAACAAGATTCACCCGGGTGATGCAATGGATAAGGACTTATATAACTTGCCACCGGAAGAGGCAAAGGATATTCCGACCGTTTGTCATTCGTTAGAAATGGCGCTGGAAGCACTGGATAAAGACCGTGACTTCCTGAAGCAAGGTGGTGTCATGGACGATGACATGATCGATGCGTACATTGGTCTGAAGTACAACGAAGTTGAAACACTGAAGAAGACAACACACCCTGTTGAATTCGACATGTACTACAGTGTTTAACAACCTTTAGAGGGCGGTTTATACCGCCCTTTTTATTTGCACCAATATGGTGCATAAGCTAATCTTCCCTTGTGAACATTAACTCATTAATTAATCAGCTGCTGACCGGGATACTCGCTTTAGACGAGAGCCTCACTATTCGTTACGTTAATTCGGCAGCGGAGTCCCTATTTGATCATAGTGCGAAGCGTCTGCTTGGAGAGCCTTTCTCGACGGCTTTTTTTCAGTGCTCGTTAGCCAGTGAAACCATTGCCAATTGCTTTCATTATGAGCAAAGAGTGCTCAATACGGATGCGGAATTCGCTTTGCATTCAGGGCATCGAATTACCGTCGATGTGTGCATTCAGACCATTCAGGATGACGGTCAAACACTGTTGTTGATGGAGCTTCGCAAGGCGGACCAACTGCGCCGCATTAATCAGGAAGACCAACAGCGGAACCAATTGTTTGCTACCCAGCATTTATTGCGTGGTATGGCGCATGAAATAAAAAACCCATTAGGCGGACTACGCGGTGCGGCACAGCTGCTGGCGCGTGAGCTGAACGACGATTATTTAAAAGAATACACGGACTTAATTATCAGTCAGTCTGACCGTTTGCGTTTTTTGGTCGACCGTCTGTTAGGCCCTATGAAACCCGGCAAGCGAGAACGGGTCAATGTGCATGAAATAACGGAGCGCGTGGCGAAGACTTTATCTTATGAATACGGCGATGCACTGAGCATTGTTCGCGACTACGACCCGTCATTGCCGGACATTATGATTGTCGAAGAAAGCTGTGAGCAGGTGTTTTTAAACATTGCACAAAATGCAGCCCAAGCGATGAACGGCAAAGGGAAGCTCATTGTAAGAACCCGAGTTGAGCATCAGTTAACGCTTTTCGGAGAGCGTTACCGACAATGCGCTGTGGTTCACTTTATCGATAATGGTCCTGGCATTTCTGACGAGCTTCGTAACACTCTGTTTTATCCGTTAGTCAGCGGTAGAGCAGAGGGTACGGGGCTGGGACTGTCTCTGGCGCAAACCATTGTGCACCAGCATAAAGGCAAAATTGAGGTCAGCTCTGAACCGGGACGTACTCAATTTTCTGTCTATTTACCTTATGTGAGTGAGGGCTCAGGAAATGACTGACGCAAGTTTATGGATAATTGACGACGATGAGTCCATTCGCTGGGTATTGGAAAAGGCCTTCGCAAACAGTCGTTATCGAGTGCGCACTTTTTCTGACAGCGCTACATTTTTCAGCGAACTTGAACAGAGTCAGCCGAGTGTGGTGATGACGGACATCCGCATGCCCGGTGACGATGGACTGGCGGTGTTAAAAAGGCTGCAAGAAAACTACCCGGGTATGCCGGTAGTCGTTATGACCGCTCACTCTGACTTAGATACGACAGTCAAAGCCTTTCAGGGCGGTGCGTTTGAGTATTTGCCTAAGCCGTTTGATATTGATGAAGCGCTGACAACGGTAGACCGCGCACTACGGCATGCGGCTGAAAATAAACAAGGTTCGCAGCAAGCTAGAACCGCAAAAGTACCTGAGATTATTGGTGAAGCGCCTGCTATGCAGGACGTATTTCGTGCCATTGGGCGATTGTCGTCATCCAGCGTGAGTGTGCTGTTAACGGGAGAAACAGGGACGGGTAAAGAGCTTGTTGCGCGAGCATTACATAAGCACAGTCCACGAACTGAGAAACCTTTCATTGCGTTAAATATGGCTGCTATTCCGGGGGAGCTCATCGAATCGGAGCTGTTTGGGCATGAACGCGGTGCATTTACCGGCGCTGATAAAAAACGCATGGGACGTTTTGAACAAGCCAATGGTGGCACGCTTTTTTTGGATGAAATAGGTGATATGCCGCTGTCAGTGCAAACTCGTTTACTGCGCGTACTTGCTGAAGGACAATTTTATCCGGTGGGGGCACATCAACCCGTAGAGGTCGATGTTAGGGTCATTGCAGCAACACACCGATCATTGGAAGCGCTGGTTGCTAAAGGTCAGTTCCGGGACGATTTGTATCATCGATTAAATGTCATTCGGCTTAAACTACCGCCATTGCGTGAACGGAAAAATGATATCCCTAAACTGATCGAGCATTTTTTAGAAAGTGCTGCAAATGAACTTCATGTGACGGCGAAGAAGCTGTCTAAAGAAGCAATGGCAGCACTAAAGAATTACCGCTGGCCGGGCAACGTTCGTCAGCTGGAAAATACGTGTCGTTGGTTAACTGTTATGGCTCCCGGTCAACGCGTGGGCGTGGATGACTTGCCGGACGATATTGTGAATAACGGCGATATTAAGCCTGAGTCAACAACGGAAACGAACAGTGAAACTTTGAGCAGTTGGCTGAGTCTATTAAGCGATGAGCTGGCTGCAATCCCCGATGATAATACTGACGTACTGACTCAGTACCAGCGGCGACTTGAACAAGCCGCTTTACAACATGCATTAGCTCGCTTTGACGGCCATAAGCAAAAAGCCGCTCGCTGGCTTGGTTGGGGGCGTAATACACTCACCCGAAAAAGAAAAAATCTGCTAAAGTAAAAGTTATGTAAATTGGGTCGTATATTGAGCGGTCATTTTGGATCATGGATTTATTTCTGGAGAGAACAACAAGTTATGAGACATTCAGTACTACTCATTGATGATGATAGCGAAATGTCCGTCATGCTGACGGAGTTGTTTAAGCGTGAATCTGTTGATCTGACCACGGCGGAAGACGGCGTGACCGGTCTCGACGAAGCCCTTAATGGCGACTACGAACTTATATTGCTTGACGTTATGCTGCCGGGTATTGACGGTATGCAGTTGCTGCAACGTCTGCGTCAGCAGCATCGTGATACAGCCGTACTTATGTTAACGGCGCGTGGCGATGACGAAGATCGTGTTATGGGCCTTGAACTAGGTGCCGATGACTACCTGCCTAAACCCTTTAATCCGCGTGAACTGGTTGCCCGGGTAAAAGCATTGCTGCGCCGTACGCCAAATACCACAATGCAAAGCGAGAAGTTGTCCGTTTGTGGTATTAACTTGGACCCCGCAACGACAGAAGTTGACTGTGACGGTTCTGAATTAGTATTGACACCTACTGAGTTCGATATTTTGCGTTGCTTAATGCAGCAGGCTGGGCACATGGTCAGTAAAGATCAGTTGTCGGTCGCTGCGTTAGGGCGAAAAATGGAGCCGTTTGATCGCAGTCTTGATGTTCATATCAGTAATATCCGCAAAAAATTACCGACCAAACCTGATCGTATTCAAACCATTCGTGGTCGTGGGTATCGCTTACTTGCGAGTCTATGAAAACACAACGCACGCGGTGGTATCGGTCATTAACCTTAAGGTTGCTGCTGGTTTTCTGGGCGCTGCTATCGGTGACTGCCGCCAGCGGCTACCTGCTTGCGATATGGAACAAACCTAAGGCGGAGCTCTCTCCGCTTAAACCTGAAATATATCAAACCCTGCAACCTTTGCTCAGTGATGCTCTCACTTTTCACTCTCTTCAGCCAGGCAGACTCATTGCTGGCGACTACCGCGTGGCTGCTCAACTATCCAATACCGGCAGTGAAAAGCTTTTAATGGATGAATTATTGCGCATTAAACACGGCTCAACGTTACTGCGTATGCTTGGGCAGGAGCAGCCGCAACAAATTCCTTTGGATGAACGGCTGTTAATGGGACCTTTCGAGCTTAATGGCAATAAAATATTGGTCACGCGGCCGTTAGGTCCTGAGGAATACGTCGATAAAGAGCAACTTGAGCAAGAGTCGATGCAGGCGCGGGCACTGACCGTAATTATCGGCAGTGGTGTACTTGCTATTTTGTTAGGTATTTGGCTTATTCGCCCTATTCGCCGAATGATATTAGGTATGCGAGAAGTGGCAAAAGGCAGTGCAAAGCCCGACTTGAAGCGACTGCCAAAGCGGGGTGATGAAGTGGGTGAGCTGGCGCGAGCCTTGTCGCAAACCGCGTTGGACTTAGCCAAGTCGCGAGATGCTCAACGACGACTATTAAGTGATGTATCTCACGAATTGCGCTCTCCTATGGCGCGTATGCAAGTAGCGTTGGATTTAACCGAAACCGATGCGCATGAGGATGATCCGAACTGGCAGCAACTGCGCCGGGACACCGAACGTTTAAGCGTTATCATCGAGCGTATTTTGTCGCTTTCCCGCCTGGAAAATGGACTCATCGAGTTGAACAAGGAAGCGTTGGACAGTGGCGAATTGGTCCAGCAGCTTATTAACGATATGTGCTATCAAAAACCAGAGGTAGAAGAGCGCTTAGTGAAGCTCGGAGATGCCTGGCCAGAGATTGAAACTGATGCAGAGCTTTTCCGTCTGGTGCTTGAAAATATTGTGAGAAACGCTTTACATTACACTGAAAATACCGTGGAACTGTCTTGCGAAGTAGGTCGCGACAATATGTGTGTGATAATACGCGACCATGGCCCGGGTGTGGAAGAGTCGACACTTGTTAAGCTATTTGAGCCGTTTTACCGTGGAGACCCTGCCCGTCACCATAAAGCGGGCGTTGGCTTAGGTCTTGCTCTCAGCCAAAGAACAGCGGTAGTTCTCGGTGGCAGCCTCACCGCTAAAAACCATCCTGAAGGTGGACTGGAAGTCGTGCTAGAATTGCCAAAAAGGTAATTTGAGCAGCACGAATGTCGCTAAACGACTCTCTTAAACAAAAGCCTTCCGATGACTCGCCGAATTGGCGGGCCTTTTTTGATGACACTATTGTGCCTTTTTGGGACACAAAGGTTGAGTCGAAGTATTTTAAAGGTGACGACGGCTTAACGTTGCACTATGCCTCTTATAAACACACCCCAGAAGCGCCGCTGGTTGTTATTAGCCCGGGTCGCATTGAGTCTGCGTTAAAGTATCAGGAATTATTCTGGGAGCTGGCACAGTGCGGATACTCAGTCACTGCTATCGACCACCGAGGACAGGGGTTGTCGGACCGTTTGACAGACAACCCACATCAGGGGCACGTTGACAGTTTTGATGATTTTGTCCGTGATTTTGCACGATTTAACGATGAAATTGAGAAAGAGTTTGGCAATGTGCCAAAAACCCTGTTCTCTCACTCGATGGGGGGCACCATAGCTACGCTTTATTGCGCTAACTATAAGCATAGTTATCGGTCGCTCATTTTGTCAGCTCCTATGTTCTCTATTGATACAGGCGGTGTGCCGTACAGCTTAGCGAAGTTTGTCGTGAGTGTCGGGGCGCATCTGAACCGCTGGTTTGCGAGACCCTGGTATTTTCTGGGCATGAAGAATTATCAGCGTATTGCGTTTGAGGATAACGTTTTGACGCAAAGCCCGGCACGATACGATGCTTTTCGCGATGGGTATGAGGCTCAGCCTAGCGTGCAGCTTGGAGGCCCAACTTTTAATTGGTTGTATGAAGCGATAAAAGCTTCGGAGGCTGCGCAGGATGTCGTCAATAAAATAAACATACCGGTGACGCTATTTCGCGCCGGCGCCGACAAAGTTGTCTCGAAAACAGGGCAATTAGCGGTGGCATCAAAAGCGACAGCAGGTCACTTCACTTTCAGGACGATAGAAGGGGCGTATCACGAATTGATGATGGAAAAAGACTGTTACCGAACGCCCGTCTTGAATGCTATCGTTGAGCAGACCCTTCCACTATTGCAACAATCTCAGGGTCCATGTGCACAATAATATCGGCTCCCGGGAAGGCTTTCATCAGTTCAGCTTCAACGTCATCCGCAATGGCGTGGGCGCGCAGTAGCGATAAACTGTTATCGAGCTCAATGTGAAGCTGAATAAAGCGAACTGGACCCGCCTCACGAGTCCTTAAGCCGTGGAACCCCTTAACCCCGTCAACCGACATGGTTGCTTCGGCAATTTGTTTTTGGTGTTCCTCAGACAGCTCTCTGTCCATTAATGACTGGAACGCATCCCAACCAATTTTTATTGCACCAATTATAAGGTATACCGCAATGCCAATGGCGAATACGCTGTCTGCCCAAAACCATCCCATACTGGTTAGCATAAGAGCGACAATGACGGCCACATTCAGCAGAATGTCAGACTGGTAGTGCAAGTTGTCGGCTTGAATTGCCTGTGACTGCGTTTGTCGTATAGCAATGCGTTGAATAGTGATAAGAACCGCTGTAATAAGTATGGCGATAATAGAAACAATGATGCCGTAACCGGCTTTCGGAACACTGCCGCCCTGAATGAGTTGCTGCACACTGTGAAACACTAGCAACATGCTGGAACCGGCAATAAAGGCGCTTTGTGCAAGAGCGGCTAATGACTCGGCTTTACCGTGACCAAAGCGATGCTCTTCGTCAGCCGGCTGGAGCGCATAGCGAATGGCAAAAAAGCTGAAAATAGAAGCGCCACTGTCGAGAATAGAGTCTGTGAGTGAGGCCAGCATACTGGCAGACTCAGTTTGTAGCCAGGCAAATAGTTTTATAGCAATAAGGGTAGCCGCCACAACAACCGATGAAGCACTGGCTAAACGAACCCAAAAAGAGTAATTTTGCTGATAATTTTTCTGCTTTGGCACGGCTTAGGCACACATTAAAAAGAAATATTCTGCTATTCTACCGTTTTTCTAAAAGCGATGAAAATGAGCGATGCTGCATTTAGTTTTATTTGAACCAGAAATTCCGCCTAATACCGGTAACGTCATACGCTTAGCGGCTAACACCGGTATGCAACTTCACTTAATTAAGCCGCTGGGTTTTGAGCTGGATGAGAAAAAAGTGCGTCGTGCCGGCCTGGACTACCACGATCTTGCTAATGTGAACATTCATGAGAATTGGCAGGCGTTTTTGTCCGACGTTGAGTATAACCGTATTTTCGCCTGTACGACGAAAGGCAAGACCCGCTACACCGATGTGCAGTATCAACGCAACGATGTTTTGCTGTTTGGTCCCGAGACTCGCGGTCTGCCAATGTCCGTTCTGGAGACGTTTCCGTCTGAAAATTGGTTGAGATTGCCGATGGCTGACACCAGCCGAAGCTTAAACTTGTCTAACTCTGTGGCTATTTTTGCCTATGAAGCTTGGCGGCAGCTTAATTTTGAGGGGGCTCGCTAACGTTTTCGGCTAAGTAGTTATCGAATGCCAGCCTCAACGAGCGACCGCGTGGGGTATCAGGAAAGGCGACAAACAATGGACTAGGTTTGGCAAGCAACTGTTGCTGATAAGGCTTTTCTGTCCAGTCAGGTAGGTTTTTCTTGTAGTCAACAACGGCATTGACGCGCCCCATATCCAGCAACGCAAAGCAATCGAGAGAGCTGTCTGCGCGGTAGAACGGGCGTTGTGTATCGACGAGATCTTCAATGAATCGTGGGCCTGATACACAAATAGGTCCTTCGTTTTCTTCTTCTAACATGAACAAATACAGACTGTCGTCATAACCGATGTGGTATTTCGACAGCGTTATGTTCTCAATGTTTTGATTGGCGCGCACCCCTAAAAGTGCATCAGCACGGGCCTCTTGAATCATCTGTTTAGCGCGCTGCCAACTGGTTACAACCGGGTGTAGTTGTGTCGCCATTTGTGGGAAAACCTGTTTTGCAAATGCCCAAAGTACACCTGTGCCGTCTGCGTTAGTCAGCCCTTTTTGGACAGGACCCAAAACAACAATTGGCTTAGATGCATCAAGTGGCTGGGCTGGTTTTTCCGCATGCACCCCATAGACCTTTTGCAGTTCTTCGATACGGCCACTTTCTTTTAGTTTTTGTAGTTGGTAAGTCAGCTGTGGAATAAGCCGGGCATGCTCTTCGTTAAGGTAATGAAAACCTTGTTCGATAGAAAGCCGGTGAGTAATAAAGTTTGGGTTGCTGCTCAGTGAAGACCCCTGGTATTGAAAGTCTGCCATAAAGGCTGCATCTACCCGGCTAGCCTCAACCAGTTTTACCACTTGCTCTAAATCTGTTGGGGTTACGACAGATGGCGTTTCAGCGAGGTCGTTAACGACTTTGGTGATGGCGTCCATACCATTGACGTACGCCAGGCTGTCATAGTTGCCGGGGCGACAGAAGCCACAACGACGGCGGTCAGTTACTGCAATTACGTCGAAAGTAAATAACGGGAAAGGTACGCGACGTAATTCACGGCGCTTGTCTTCCAGTGCTGGTGTTCGGCCCAGCTCTCCGGCAATAGTACCTTCAGCGGCCAGTTGCTCGCCACGGACACGAGGCAGCTCAACGTACTCAAGTTGAATACCGAGTTCACGGTACGCTTCTTCGAGCACTGCCGTGACATAATTGGTAAAGGCACTCTCGTCCGGCGCACGAAAGGTGAGCTTTTCCTGGGCCATTAAGACCCCCGAAAATAATGTGGTGAGTAGCGTTAACAACGCTGCCCGGACGATGAGTTTCATAAGTTAAAAATAACCTGAACGCGAACAACAGCGACCTAGTATAACAGCGAATACTAACTATAATAAATGGAGTATTTACGAACGTTTGTTGACACACACAGTCAGAATCTCTAGCGTTCCAGACGTTGTTATCCTATCGGAGTTTTTTATGGTCAAATCGTTGTTGTTTTTAGGTACTGTGTTTTCGTTAGCTTTTAGTACCGCACATGCTAACGAAGATAGCTACCGTCATGTAATGCTGGCGGGCGGTGGTATGTCTGTGTGTTCGAGTATGGCATCGGATAAATGCGATGACGCCGACTGGATAGACAGAGACACCATGCGCACAGACCGTTACCTGAATATTTCTAAGAAATTTCGTTCGAAAGCAACGGCAGAGTCGGTTTGGCCAACTTACCGCGAAGAAACCCGAAAAGAAGTTATTGATGCATTAGCACTGATTCATGATCGTATTAAGGAAGATATTGTCCCGGAGCGTGTGTTCTTAAGAGAGTTTACGCGTCGCGCCACCCAGCAGCTGTATAACAGCTTGTCGGATGCTGAGTGGAATCGCATTATCGATTTACTGGAAATGCCGGTGCCGGACAATATGGCCGAGATGGTGAATTTAGAGGATAACTTGTCTGGCGAATCGCGTGCTATTTACCGTCAGTTTGTGGGTATGGCTGAAACTGTTTCAGATGATGAGCAGCCCACTATTTACTTTTTAACGTCGTCGTCGCGTGACCCTTATGCAGAAATTGACTTTTACACCAGCGTATTTGAGCAACTCGGTGCCAAAGCGAAATGGCTGCCGCTTGACTCTGCGGTTATAAAAGCACGCCGTGAAGGCCGCTGTGAAGAATTAGCAGAGATACAAAAAGAGAGTCAGGGCGCTTACGAGCGCGATCGCATTTACCGTGAGGACTACGAAAAACAAGTCGAGTTTTGTAAAAATCCAGCAGCAACTAAGGACATGTTGGCAGAAGCGGATGCGGTATTTATCAATGATGGCAACGCCAACTTTACGCGTTCGACATTTGTAAAAAGCAACAACCAAATATCGGATGAACTGAAGCAAATTGTCACTTTAGTTCAGCAAAAAGAGCTGGTCATTGGTGGTGTCGGCGCTGGTGCAGCAGTAATGACGTCCAAGCCTATGGTATCTAACGGAACAACTGCCGAAGCCATTAAATCAGGAGCCCTTGCCTCTGATCCACCACTGCATGGTTGTGACTTAGACACGACCTGCCCACCTAATACCGGGCCGGATACACTGACGTATCATCCATTAGGTGGTATGAGTCTGTTCCACTTTGCGACCGTTGACTGGGCAATGTCGGGTAACGGTCGCCACGGTCGTTTGCTAAGGCTGGCCGCTGAAACATCAACGCCACTGTCATTAGGCGTTGATGAAGAAACCTCAATGACCGTGAATTTAGAATCAGGTGCGTTTGAGATTCATGGTGAGCGCGGTGTGTTCTTTGTTGAAAATGCTCAGTCAACCGACAGTGCAGTGGCAGGAACCTTTCATTATCTAGTGGCGGGCGCTTCCGGTGTGATTTCGCCATTTGGTCTGCAAACGACGGAGTTCGCGGAAAGTGATAATGTTGTACAAACAGCACCTACAACGAACTTCCTGAGAGATCGCGGCTTAATCGATTCTATGCGTATTCTGTGCGGTGAGCGCAATCAAGTCAGCTTATTAAATAAGAGTTACCGACTGGTTGCGCAAAAAGGTGAGTCGAGCCGTGTTCAGGCTGCAGGCGGAGAATGCCAGATAGTGAATGGTAGCATCGGCATCGCCTATCAGCCTGAAGAGAAGCTCTAGGCTACGCCAAATTCGCTGCGATAAGCTTCAACTTTTGGCAAATATTCTTTGAACGTGTCGTCATCTTTCAAGAAGGTGATGACATCGTTCAGGCTGACAATGCTAACCACTTTGGCACCAAAGTCGCGTTCAACTTCTTGAATAGCTGAAAGCTCGCCTTTGCCTTTTTCCTGACGATCCAAAGCAATTAATACTCCCGAAAGTTCAGCGCCATTGGCTTGAACAATGTCCATTGCCTCGCGAATAGCTGTGCCAGCGGTAATCACGTCGTCAACCAGCATTACTTTGCCTTCCAGCGCAGAGCCCACCAAGTTGCCGCCTTCACCGTGATCTTTCTTTTCCTTACGGTTAAAGCAATAAGGTGTGTCTTGGTTGTGCTGATCATAAAGCGCAACAGCTGTTGCCGTGGCAATAGGAATGCCCTTATAAGCTGGGCCAAATAAAACGTCAAAGTCGATACCTGAGTCGACCAGAGCCTCTGCGTAAAAGCGGCCTAAGCGAGCCAAGTCGGAACCTTTATTAAAAAGCCCGGCGTTAAAAAAGTAAGGGCTGGTGCGACCCGACTTTAATGTAAATTCGCCAAACTTAAGAACACCACGCTCAATCGCAAATTCAATAAACTCTTTTTGATACGCTTTCATTCGTTAACTTCCTGAACTATTACTGACACTAGGCTAAAGCCTTTTTCTGAATATCGATAAGCTCGCGGATGCTATGGCGCGCCATATCGACCAGACTGTTCATTTCGTCGAAACTGAAGGCTTCGCCTTCTGCAGTGCCCTGAATTTCGATGAATTTACCGGCTTCAGTCATAACAATATTCATGTCGGTGTCGGCTTTTGAGTCTTCAACGTATTCTAAGTCGCTGACCGGGTCGCCATCTAAAATGCCCACCGAAATAGCCGCAACCATTTCTTTGAGTGGGTTCACCTTAACCATGCCTTGCGCGCGCATCCAGTTCAGAGCGTCAACCAACGCAACACAAGCGCCGGTGATAGAGGCAGTGCGTGTACCACCGTCAGCCTGAATAACGTCACAGTCGACCGTAATCGTATTCTCGCCCAACGCCGCTAAGTCGACGCAAGTTCGCAATGAGCGACCAATAAGACGTTGGATTTCCAAGGTGCGTCCACCTTGCTTACCTCGCGATGCTTCACGCTGAGAGCGGGTATGTGTCGCTCGCGGTAACATGCTGTACTCGGCTGTGACCCAACCCTGACCTTTGCCTTTTAAAAAGCGTGGAACGCCTTTCTCAACAGAGGCGTTGCAAAGAACTTTGGTTTCACCAAACTCAATTAATACTGAGCCTTCAGCGTGTTTGGTGAAGTTACGGGTAATGGTTACCGGTCGAATTTGTTGTGCCGTACGGCCACTTGGACGCATGTCATCTCCTTTTTGAGTGAATGTCGCTGTGTAAGAAATTGAACGCAATTGTAGCAGAATTGCACGATTAATGGATCGCGATTCCGTCGACAACGTATTACACTAGACGTAGCAAAATAAATGGACGGGAGGCGGTATGTCGCGTTCAGATGATGAAGAATTTGAGCTGTTTCGTCAGGAAATGACGGATGTAACGCCGTTAGCCGGTGAAGAAGTCGCTGATATTCAGCAGGCTTTTGAGCCAACATTGGCGCAGAAAGAGCGGCGCCGGGCAGCAGAAGCTGAAGAAGAAAAAAATGCTAACTTCTTGTCGACTGAATATGTCGATTTAGTGGAGCCAGATGAAGCCATAGAGTTTCACCGCGACGGGGTGCAAGCCGGTGTGTTTAAGCGCTTGAAGCAAGGCCGTTACACTATGGAAGCGAGCCTGAACTTGCATCATCACTCGTTAGTGGAGGCACGCACTGCACTGTTTAATTTTGTGCAGGACTGTCATGCTGCTGGTGTACGAACGGCTTTGGTGATTCACGGCATGGGTAAGCATTCGAAACCACATCCGGCGCTGATAAAAAGCTATGTGAATAAATGGCTGCGGGAATTGCCGCCGGTACTGGCGTTTCACAGCGCTCAGCGACCGCATGGTGGGCGTGGCGCCGTGTATATTATGATGAAGAAAAACGCCGAACAGAAACAGAAAAATCGCGAAAAGCATGCGAAAAAATAAGGAAATACAATGATTCAAAGTATGACGGGCTACGCTCGCTATGAACATAAAGCCGACTGGGGCACTGCAACATGGGAAGTCCGCTCGGTAAACCAGCGTTATTTAGAAACCTTTTTCCGTTTGCCCGAAAACTTTCGTTCGCTGGAAAACGCACTGCGCGATAAATTTCGGAAAAATCTGCAGCGCGGCAAGGTTGAATGCAAGTTATACGTGCATATGGATGAAACGCGGCAAAGCGAGCTATCTATTAATGAAGAGCTTGCGAAAAGCGTTATTGCCAGTGCTAAGTGGGTGAGTCAGCATTCCGCAGCAGGCCAGTTAAACCCCATTGATGTATTGAAGTGGCCGGGCGTAGTGAACGCCGACGAGCAAGACACCGACGCTCTGCAAAAAGAAGTACTGAAAGCACTTGATGCAACTATCGCTGAGTTCATAGAGAACCGTAAAAGCGAAGGTTCGGCTATTGATAAAATGCTGCAAGAACGTCTGGATGGCGTTAGTAAACAAGTCGCCTTTGTTCGTGAGCGTATGCCAGAAGTGCTCCAGTGGCAACGTGAGCGCTTACTAACCCGCTTTGAAGAAGCTAAAATAGAACTTGACCCGCAACGCGTTGAGCAGGAAATGATTATGCTGGCGCAAAAAGTCGACGTTGCCGAAGAGCTAGACCGACTGGATGCCCACGTAGAAGAAGCCCGAAAAATACTGAAAAAAGGCGGCCCCTGCGGACGTCGCCTAGACTTTATGATGCAAGAGTTCAACCGCGAAGCAAACACCCTGGCCTCTAAGTCTATTAACGCCGATATCACCGCCGCCGCAGTGGAGCTTAAGGTCTTGATAGAGCAGATGCGGGAGCAGATCCAAAATATCGAATAATTTGCTTCACGCTGCCTGATATTTGCCTGATGCTTCCAAAGCCCTTTTAAATAAAGGGCCTTGTTGTATCTGGAGCTTCCTCATTTTTCCGTTACCTAGCAATTTTATGGTGAGTGCGGCGGTGAGTATGAAACAGTTGTGAAAAACCAGAATGGTGAGTACTTTCTTGTAAAGAGTTTAAGGGAGGTACGCAACTATGGCCACACTAACCGCCACGAAAATCGCATCATTGGACAGAAGTAAACAACATGGGAAATATGCGGACGGTCTCGGTTTGTATTTTGTAGTCCCAAATAAAGGCCATTCATACTGGTCGTATCGTTACACTGTCCATGGCAAGCGCCGTGAAATGACGTTAGGCAAATATCCATTCATGGGATTGGCCGATGCTCGCGGTGAACTGTTACTGAAAAAGCGTGAGTTACTCAATGGACTTGACCCTTTGGTAGCCAGGAAGAGGGAGGCTTGGTCTGGCATTGAAACTATGGACCATTTGTTCGAAGAATGGTTTGCCAATGATATTAAGCCAAGATTGAAACATCCGAACATTCCTGCTCGATTGTACCGAAAGGAGATGAAGCCGGTAATCGGCGATATGCGAATTGAGCAGGTTACTGCTAGGGATGTTCGAGAAGTGTTACAACGGGTAAAGTTGAGCGGACGGCCAAGCATTGCGAATGACGTTTTGATGTATATGAAGCAGTTGTTTCGTCATGCGGTGAAGCTTGATTTAACCCTGAATAACCCGGCAGCAGCATTTGGTACCAATGATGCCGGGGGCATAGAGAAATCTCGAGATCGCGCGCTTTCTCTTGCAGAAATCAGAGAGGCAACTAAGGTTTTCCGGAAGCATATGGACCGCTTCGGTATGGATAACTACATTGCCGTTTGTTTGTATCTGGTGCTTGGCGTACGTAAAACCGAACTGACTGAAGCACCATGGACCGAACTGGATTTAGTTAAAGCAGAATGGGAAATACCGGATGAACGGGTGAAGAAAGGTAAAGGTATTGTTATACCACTGCCAAGCCAAGCGGTTGAATGGTTTCACATGCTAAAAGCGCGTTCATTTGGTTCAGACTATGTTCTACCGGCACGAAGAGGTTCGAATAGACCTTTCATTGGTGGCGACACCATTAATCGTGCAATCAACAAAATGTTTGGTATCGAACAAGGTCGCAAACGCCCTGGGCCTAACTTGATGGGAGATATAGAGCATTTTACCGTACACGATTTACGGCGAACCTTTCGCAGCCAAGTGTCAGCACTAGGCTTCAGTGGTGCTGTTGGTGAGCGGGCCATAAACCATAGTCTGAAAGGCGTTGAAGGCATTTATGACCGTTACGATTACTATGAAGAACGGCGGCAGGCGCACCAGAAGGTTGCTGATGTGATTGAGCCGCTGGTTCGGCTGGGAATGAATTAAACATATCCAAAAAGGAAACTTGCTAAACTTTTGGATGTCACATACATTGATAGAAGCAGTGTGTAATTTAATGTATAATTTTATCCCGCTGTTGACCAAACTATAAGGACTATTGGTGTGACTGACTATAAAAAGCTTGAGAATCAGCCGCTTAAGCTGGTTCTTGCCGAATTTCGGTTTTCCCAAATTCTGCAAATTGAGCAATACATTCCGGAGCTCCAAGAAATGCTTCGGAAACAGTACCCTACATTCCGTAAAAGTGCAGAGCAGTCCGTTCACGTCAAACCTGATGGTTTAGAAGTCACGTCCATTAGCCGTTGGTCATTTGCATCAAGTGATAAAAGGCATGCTATTGATATCAGTCAAGATCGACTTATTTATTTTACTAATGCATATCCGCGGTTCGAGGGCTTTTCTGAAGCGTGTAAGAACGTTCTTGATAAGGTTATTGAAATTATAGAGCCTTCATTATTATTAAGGGTTGGACTCAGGTATTGTGATTTAATTACGGCTAATAATGAGGATGAATTCATCCAGTTAGTTGATAAGAAATTTATTCCTACAGCAACGACAGCGGGAATTGGAAAAACACGACATCTGAAAACTGAAAACTATGTTGAAACCCAACATGGGACGCTATCTATTCGATCATGGTTTGGTGAGATGCCGCTAACCTGCCCACCAGACATTGATAATGTTCCGGTGCAAATTAAGCGTGATGACTCACCCTCTGTAAGGTTAATTCTTGACTTCGATCATATTTGGGAAGCGGGTGACGAATCAGTATCTTTCAACTGTGATGAGGTCCTTAGCAGACTATCTGATTTACACGACGCGTCACGAGCAGCGTTTTGGGAAGTCACTACAGAATTTGCGAGGGACAAAAAATGGAATTAGCTGCCCCGGATTTCAATTTAGCGACTCAAGAGCTTCATGGATACATGTATAGCAAACGGGTACAGCAACCTACGATAACGCTAACATGTAACGATGTAGAGTCGCCTATCCCTGGAGTAGTAAACGGGTCCGGAGGAAAGTTCACCGTAACCCTAGCGCAATCTCACAGTGGAGCAGGAGTTTCTTTTGTAGTTCAAACAGGGAACTCAATAGCTATTGCGATAGATAAAATCTGTGGAACCTTCGGACTAACCAAAGAACAGCTTGCTGAGGTTTTAGGAACTACTAGAAAAACGATTTATAACTGGATTGAGGGTGTTGCCCCACGTTCTAATACGCTGGTTCATATTCATGAGCTCCAAATGACCGCAAATGAATGGGTGAAAAGCGGTTTACCACATCCAGGTGAGCAGCTTCGTGAACTGGTAATTGAAGAGCTATCTCTTTTTGACCTTATTAAAAAAGGTGAAAAGGACTTAATTTTATTTGCTGGCAACAGATTAATGTTGCGCGGAGCAAAGAACAAATCATTGTCAGATCCATTTGCCTAAAGGTTACGAGTTATGATGGGAAGCAAACTCGAAGATAGTGGATGGCGGCAAGGTTCAATTCTTAAGGATGAGGACGCGGCAGAGCTTGCAAAACTGTGCGGGTTTGAGCCTGAATTTGAGTATTATGCCGTTGTATCCTCGCAGTCTTGTGATATCGCGAACGACAACTTAGAGCTTGAACCCAATGTTGAGGTTTATTTTGTGCAAGGCGGTTTGGATAGTTTAAATGGTAATTATCGGCATAATAAAAATGCTCGCTTACTGCACACGAGTTTCATTCAAAGAGTTAATAGCAATTCTCTATCGGAAGAAAGGCTCATAGAAATTAAAGCCTTTGATAAACAATTCATTGCTAAAGCTTGGTTTTCTGAGCGTTCTCCTGACGATACGAGACTATTTGAAGAATACGACTTGCGACATTTTTCAGATTGGCTTGCCGCTCGGTACTCACGTCCAGCTTTACCCAGTGAGTTCAATAGACGAATTGATGCATTTGATCGAAAAGGGAAACTCAGGCAAAAGGCAAAAAAAGCGACTAATGAGCTATCTGGGATGTATGTTGAAATCCATCCTTTTGATGAAATTGCCGATGGTGAGCACTACCGAGTAAATCTCTTGGGCACTATTCCTGTAGACTTTGATGGTGATATCGGCGCTGCCGAATCAGCACTTGAAAAACATGCAGAAGTATTACGCGCAGCCCAAATGGACGTCACCATTCGGCTAGCAAGAGAAGATGAAATTTCGATTGCTGTTATCCGTAGGTTTAAGCGTTTTTATTATGATGATCTTTCTTATAGCGCCGGCACAGCGCTACCTGTAGAAGTAATGAAATAACATTATTTTAGAGTTTTTCTAGTGCGCTATCTCGAACTATAAGCTTGATCAAACACAGCTATATTCACACCTCTACTGGGTTTTGATTTAAAAAAGCGACGAGTTTACCGCCATTCAAAGGGGAGCTTCTACACCTAGCCGGTTCCAGTATTCAACAATTTCATTTTCGTGAGTGTTCAACGGGCGACCGCCGCCTCCCGAGTTATTGCAGACTCCAGCGCTTAGGCATAAGTTGATATCACCATACTCGATTAATACTCTTACGCAGACATGCTCACCTGCTTTTTGTAACTCATTTATTGTGCCGTTGATCCACCCTGATTGGCGACTATCCCAAATTCGGTCTTGCTCGTTGATTATGACTTTAATCATTGCCCTTCCTTGTATTAGGTTTGCTACTTAATGGGATTAAGGAAGAGGCGACTGCAAACTGCCCCTGATAACGTTAGTTCGGCGTCGAGCGATAGTGTTCAGGAACCTTCGTGCCATCTTTCTTGGTGTGCGCAGGAACGTGAACCTTCTTTTTGCCGCTTGTCGTCTTAGCCATGCGATCATCCTCATGGAAGTTTAGACTAAAGGTCTCAGCAAGGTACGAGTCAGCTCCTTGCCTTAAATTAATAAGTGGGGGTGAGTGGTCAAAATTTCAACAAGAGATTGGCGGTGCGATCTCTACCTAGACTTTTCATAAACCGTCATTGTGAAGTGAACGGGTTCGGTAGTGCTGTTTAGGTAGGTGTGTTCGACATCCATTTCGGCGGTCATTGAGTCACCTGCGGATAACGTATAAGTTTCTTCATTCACCAAAACGTCTAAACAACCCTCCTCAACGTGAATGAGTTCAATGGTTCCTTTGGAGTGCGCCTCCGATACAAATTGTTCTTTGGGAAACATGGACCACCGCCATAATTCAATCATGATAGCGCCCTTTGAACCGGCAAGCAGTCGAGCAGAGCCCCCATGATCACCATTCCAAAGTGTCGGAATATCCTGAGGCTGTCGAATCGTTACTTTTGGATCGTCTGACACAGCGACGATATCAGCAACAGAAACAGCGAGTGCATTGGCTAATTTACACAGAATCCCTATGCTTGGGTTTGCACGGCCTTTCTCTATTTGCACAAGCATTCCCTTGCTGATTTCGGCATTTTTAGCCAGTTCATCAAGGGACATACCGTGCTGTTTGCGAAAGCTGTTGACGCGTTTGGCGATAGCTTCATTAATCGCTGTTTTATCTTTATCGGTCATTATATTGACTATTTGTTTCTTTATATTAAACTGGCGATGATTTCCATTATCGTTGACTTAAACGATTAGAACAACGCAGGAAGTGATAATGTTTGAGTTTGTCAGTGTATTCGTCATGGGTGCCGTGATTTCTGGTGGGCTGATTATTGCAATTGGTAGCCAGAATGCCTTTCTGTTGAAAACCGGCTTAACCAATAACCATCCATTTGCAGCGGCGACCGTTTGCTTTGTTGGCGATATCCTACTTATTGGGGCGGGCGTGTTCGGCGTTGGTGCGCTCTTTTCGATTGAAAGTATCTGGGGGCAAATGCTGAGCTTAGCGGGCGCCATTTTCTTAATTTGGTATGGCAGTAATGCGCTAAAGGCCGCAATAAAAGGTGAAAGTCGATTATCGGTAGACGAGAATGAAAGCAAAAGAACATCGCTTAAAAGCGCATTATTGATGGCTTTTGCGATGACATTTTTAAACCCACATGTTTATATCGACACCGTTGTTCTGGTCGGCGGCGTTACTGCCGGGCTTGAGCAAGCCTATAGACCGTGGTTCGTGGCCGGCGCTTTATGTGCCTCCGCAACGTGGTTTTACACATTGGTATTTGTTGCAAAAAAGCTCGCTAACAAACTGAATAAACCAAAAACGTGGCGTATTATCAATGCATTAATCAGTGCTGTAATGTTTCTAATTGCTGGCCGTTTGTTAGTCGATGTGATTCCGTATTGGTTTTAGAAAACTACCCTCGAGACGCAAGAAGAGCACATAAGGGCTCGTTAATATAATAGTTAGCACGACCAATGCGTTGTTTTTTCAGAAAGCCGTGCTCAACAAGTTGCTCCAGGTATTTTGTCGCTGTAATTCGCGTAACGCTAAGTTCATCAACGACAAACTCGATTTTAGTGTGATAGCGAAGCTGACATATAAGTTTTAGCCTTTTCTGTACATTAATACCGAAATATATATAAATAATCGTAAATATTATATATGAAAAGGTGTTTATGTATAGAAAATAGATTTTTTTATACATAAGGCGCGTTAGCACTAGCAATTAACTTGTCGATACACCCAGGAAAAAAGTTTACCTATGCGAAAAAATGACAAAAAAATCGAACGAGAAATCATCCGCAAGCTGACCCGGGTGTGTGAAGAGGCCAAATTTGACCATCCAGGCTTTATTTGGCTGACGCACGACGTGAATTACCAACGCTTTCCGCAGAGTTTAAAGGTAACTCTGGTATTCAATGAGCAAGTCGATGAAGCGGTTATGCTGTCTGAGTTTGGCCAATTAATTCCGATCGTTCAGGCTGCGCTGGAACCCGTTATTGGTGGTATGCTGCCAGCTAAACAAATTGAAGCTCGCCGTGAGCATACCCTGCAATGATGGGTTAAGGACTGATCATGTGTTACCTACGTTACTTCTTTGTGTTTTTCTGCTTTATTTTATCTGCGCCTAGTTTTGCAGAATCGAACCGATTCGAACAAGTTGAGCAGTTTGTCGCTGCGTTTAATGACCACAATGCTGAGCGAATGGCGCAATATGTGACTGAAGATGTGCAGTGGCTATCGGTAAATGGTGACAAGATCACGGTTGAAACCCGTGGTAAAGAAAGCTTGGTTAAGGCGATGAGCGGTTACTTTACGTCTTGTCCATCGTGCCAAAGCCGATTAGAAGACTTTACTGTGCTAGGCAATCGCATCAGCGTTGTGGAAGAGGCCAGCTGGCGTCGGAACGGCGAGCTCCGTTCGCAGAAAAGCCTGGCCGTTTATGAGTTTTCCAATAACTTAATTCACCGCGTTTATTATTTCCCTGCTGAATAAGTCGATTGACCTTAGTAACTGACCTCACCACCGCGCATCAATTGACATCCTGTGCTGCAACCGTTATCAAGTTAAGCACAACAACAGGAGAACACACACATGTTTGAATATAAGAAAATTGCACTGGCGGTATCGTTGGTGCTAATGACAACTGCGTGCTCAGATGCTGCAAAAGACAGCACGACAAATAAAGCTGCAGAACCGCAAACGGCAAGTGCTGAAAACACCAACCAACAGTCAGAGCAAACCGAGTCAGAAAAGGCTAACCAGCTGTTTGAAGACATTTTTATGGAAAATGTCATGCGCAGCCCAATGTATCAGTCTTATCTGGGTATTAAAGACGACCAGGATAAGTGGGATGACATTTCTGACGAGCAAGCCAAAGAAGACTTGGCGTTAACCAAAAAACATTTAGAGCAAGTTAAAGCCATTGACGAATCAAAGCTTAATGAGCAAACCAAAATTAGCTGGATGCTGATGAAGCAGAGTCTGGAAAACGACATAGCTGACTTTAAGTGGCGCCATCACAACTACCCGGTTAACCAAATGTTTGGGTTGCACTCAAGCGTGGCATCACTGCTGATTAACCAACACCGCATTAGCAGCGTGGATGACGCGCAAGACTATATTTCTCGCTTAAATGGCTTACCGGAATTGTTTGAACAGTTAGCGGAAAACCTGGAGTTGAGAGCTGAAAAAGGCATTATCGCTCCTAAGTTTGTTTACCCATACGTTATTAGTGACAGCAAAAACATTATTACCGGTGCACCGTTTGACGATGGCGAAGCCAGTGCACTGTGGGGCGACTTCACCGGCAAACTGGATAAGTTGGAAATCGACGAAAGCCAGCGTGAACAGCTGCTCGCAGACGCTAAAAAAGCGATGTTAGAGTCAGTGAAACCAGCTTACGAAAACTTAATTACTGCGGTAGAGGGTATTGCCGAACAGGCCACGACAAAAGACGGTGCCTGGAAGTTCCCAGACGGTGAAGCGTTCTACAATAACGCGTTACAACGCACCACCACGACTGACTTAACCACAGAAGAAATTCATGAGATCGGCCTAAGTGAAATGGAGCGTATTCATGAAGAAATGCGCGCCATTATGAAAGAAGTTGGTTTTGAGGGCACGCTGCAAGAGTTCTTTGTCCACATGCGCAACAGTGACGAGTTTATCTATCCAAACACGGAAGAAGGTCGCCAGCGTTATCTGGATGAAGCAACAGCCTACATCGATAACATGCGTGAACGTTTGGATGAATTGTTCATCAATAAGCCAAAAGCGGGTCTTATCGTGAAGGCGGTTGAACCGTTCCGCGAAAAGTCTGCGGGTAAGGCGTTTTACCAACAACCTTCAATGGACGGCTCACGTCCAGGCACTTACTATGCCAACTTGTATGATATGGAGGCTATGCCAACGTATCAAATGGAAGCGCTGGCTTACCACGAAGGTATTCCTGGTCACCATATGCAAATTGCGATTCAGCAAGAGCTTAAAGGTATTCCTAAGTTCCGCCGCTTCGGTCGCTACACCGCCTACAGCGAGGGTTGGGGGCTGTATACCGAAAAGCTGCCGAAAGAAATTGGCTTATATAAAGACCCATATTCAGACTTTGGCCGCTTAGCAATGGAATTATGGCGTGCGGTTCGTTTGGTCGTGGATACCGGTATTCACGACAAGAAGTGGACGCGCGAAGAGGGCATCGATTTCTATGTGACCAATACCCCAAATGCCAAGTCTGATGCAGTGAAGATGGTCGAGCGTCATATTGTTATGCCAGGTCAGGCAACGGCTTACAAAATTGGTATGAACAAAATTCTGGAACTGCGTGAAAAAGCGAAGTCAGAACTTGGTGATAAGTTTGATATTCGCGAGTTCCATGACGTAGTGCTTGGCAGTGGTCCAGTACCACTTAACATACTTGAGCAGTTTGTTAATGATTATATTAGCGAGAAAAAGAGCGCATAGTCGCAAACTTTAGGCTCATTTTAAGCAGGCACCATAGATATGCGGTGGTGCCTTTTTTCGTTAGGAAGTCACTATGACCACAATCACAATTTGGGTGGATGCCGATGCCTGTCCAACGGTTATAAAGGATATTTTGTATCGTGCGGCAGAACGCAAACAACTGCCGCTGGTATTAGTAGCGAATCAGCCACTGCGGGTACCGCCGTCTAAATTTATACGGACGATGCAAGTGTCCTCTGGGTTTGACGTTGCAGATGACGCCATTGCCGAACAATGCCAGCCGGGTGATTTAGTTATTACTGCGGATATACCGTTGGCAGCGGATGTTATTAAAAAGGGTGGGCAGGCACTGAGCCCACGGGGTGAGCTTTTTACAAAAAGTAATATTGGCTCACGCCTTAATATGCGTGACTTTATGGACACCATGCGTAGCAGCGGTGAACATACCGGCGGTCCACCGCCCTTGCACCAGCGCGATCGCATGGCTTTTGCGAACGAATTGGATAAAATTCTTTCGCGTGTTTAAGCAGCTTTAGCTGCGGGAAAGCGTTTTAATTAAATGCCAGCCAAACGCGGTTTTTACCGGGCCGTGTACTTCCAGCGTAGGCTTGCCAAATACCACTTTATCGAACGCTGGCACCATTTCACCGCGGCGGAATTCACCCAGGTCGCCGCCCTTTTTACCCGAAGGGCAAAGTGAATGTTTGCGCGCTAAATCTGCGAACTTGGCGCCGCCAGCCAATTGCTTCTTCAAGTCTTCTGCTTCTTCTTTGGTTTTCACTAATATGTGTACTGCTTGCGCTCGTGCCATGTCGGACTCCTTTGTTTGTCGGCCGCATTTTACCTAAATTTGCATCATGAGCCGAATAGAATCATTATTTGGCTCAAAATGTGAGCCGAATAGCGAGGCTGGAGTAAACCAGAATGACTGACATTATCCACTTTTCAGTATTTTATGAGCGCGCCTGCGAACGCAAGGGCGGAGAAGCAGCAATGCGTGCCATGTTACCCGAGGTGGTAAGCGATAAAGAACTAGCAAAGGTTACTGATGACAGAGTCCTTTCGTTAATGACCCATTGTATCTTTCGGGCAGGTTTCGTCTGGCAAATTATTGACCGCAAGTGGCCACAGTTCGAAGAAGCCTTCAGTGGTTTTGTACCGCTTTACTGGCAGCAAGTGCCACCGGAGCGACTAGAAGAGCTGGCGCAAGACGAACGTATTGTGCGTAATTTTCAAAAAATAATAACCGTACCGGTTAACGCCCGAATGATTGTCGAAGTGTCGGAAGAGCATGGGAGTTTTTGCAAGTTTTTGGCTAGCTGGCCGCATGATGATCAAGTTGGGTTATTGATGTTCTTAAAGAAGAATGGTGCGCGCTTAGGCGGTAACACGGGTCAGTATTTATTGCGCATGTTGGGCTGGGACGGCTTTGTTTGTGCAAGCGATGTGCTCACTGCGTTACGGAATTTTAATTTACTGGATGCCTCACCAACCAGCCAAAAAGGCCTTAAGCAAATACAAGCAGTGTTTAATCATTGGCACCAGGAAACAGGGCTACCGCGTAGCCATATTTCCCGCATCTTGTCATATAGTGTTGGCTAACGCGTACCAAAGATCTTATCGCCGGCATCGCCCAAGCCAGGGATAATATAGCCGTTTTCGTTGAGCTTCTCGTCCAGCGCTGCAGTAAATATACGTACGTCAGGGTGTTGTGCTAAAACAGCTTCGACGCCCTCGGGTGCTGCGACTAACACGAGTACACGAATATCTTTGCAGCCTTTGGCTTTCAGCATGTCCAATGTTGCTATCATACTGCCACCGGTTGCCAGCATCGGGTCAATAACGAGCGAAATACGCTGGTCAAGACTGCCAACAAACTTATCAAAATAACTGACCGGCTCTAAGGTTTCTTCGTTGCGGTATAGGCCGACCACACTGACTTTGGCGTTGGGTATTAAGTCGAGAACGCCGTCCAACATGCCAATACCCGCTCTTAAAATAGGCACGACAGTCACTTTTTTGCCTTTTAACTGTTCGACTTCTATGGCTTCACCGCTCCAACCGTCAATAGTGGTCGTTTCTAAGGCAAAGTCACTGGTCGCTTCATAGGTCAGTAGGCTGCCAACTTCGTTGGAAAGCTCACGAAAACTTTTGGTTGATATACCCGACTTACGCATAAGGCCTAGTTTGTGCTGAACAAGCGGGTGTTTTATAACTTCTAATCCCATGGTTTGTATTCCTGTCGTTTAATTCGAGCTGATTTTATCAAACTTTCGCATTGCCCAAAGCCCTAAAACAGGGCCGGGTAATAGCAGCCAGGCGACCCACTCGTTTAATACTGGCCAGCTCCAGCTAGCTAACCAGATGGCTGGAATAGTCAGGGCGAATCCAACTGAGTTCATTACCGCTAAGGCACTACCAACTTTGTCAGCTGGCGCCTCTTGAGCGGCTAATGCTGAAAACTGAGGTGAGTCAGCAATAACCGAAATACCCCAAAGCGTCAGAGTTAAAAGAGCAACCCAAGGCGGTAGCTCAGTCATGAATGGGTATAACAAACACATTGCGCCGGAAGTGATAAGAGCGAGTCTGGCAACCGACACGCCACCATGCTTTTTGCTAAGCCAACCGCCACAGATACAACCAAGAGCGCCCACACCAATTAACGAGAATGATAACCAGGGAATGGAAGACAAAGACCAGCCAAGCTCAGATACCGGTGCTAAAAGGAGCAGAGGCACCAGCATCCAGAAAGCGTAGAGCTCCCAGCAGTGGCCAAAGTACCCACCGGCAACCGCACGGAAGCGTGGCTGTTTAAGCGCCGATAATCCCTTACTTAACGCCGCAGGTTTAGCTGTTGCCGGCAAATGTGGCCCGCTACCGAGAAGCCCTACGGCTATACCGCCTAAAATGGCTAACATAGAGGCAGCAAACAAAGGTATGTGCCAATTTAAACCAAGAGTGAAGCCTCTCATTAAATGCGGCAGTGCGGTGCCCAAGGTAAGCATTGCCAGTAACCAGGAAAGAGCCGCGCCGGCGTATTTAGGCACCCAGGAAATGACCAGCTTCATCCCCATGGGGTAAATGCCGGCTAAACACAGGCCAGTCAGTAAACGCAGAAACCACGCGAGCGAGAAATGGTCGGCGGCAATGATGAAAAGCGCATTAACTGATGCACCGAGCAAACTGGACAAGCAAAAAATAACGCTGGCTTTGTAGCGGTCAGCTAACCCGGTGAGCGCTAAAAACAGGGTGCCGACAATGAAGCCTAACTGAACGGCGAGAGTTAATGCCCCTAAGTCGGCTTCTGAAAGACCCTGCGCTGACGACAGGCTTAACCAAACACCATTAACGCTGAACCATAACGAGGTGCCCAGCAGCTGAGCTAAAATGATAACAGGTAGAGCAATGCGCGAGCGGACATCCGATGTCATTCATCAACCTCGTGTTAGTATGAATGGCCTGACAATTTACGTCGCAATAATAACGACAAAGGAGTGACTATCATGAAACTGACGGTTGAAATTAGCAAGTATCCACTGGCAGATGACTATATTGGCCCAATCAAAGGCTTTATTGATGAGCTGAATAAAACCGATGATGTAAAAATTATCACCAATACATTGAGTACTCAGATATTTGGCGACTACGACAAGGTGATGGAAGCCTTGCAGCGCTGTATTAAATGGTCATTTGAGCGTTACGGAAAAGTCGTCTTTGTTTGTAAGTTTTTACACGGCGACCTGAGTCCGGAAGACTAAAAAAGCCAACGCGGAACCTGAGCTTTGTAGTTTTGATACTCTTTGCCATAAAGCTCATTTAGGGCGTGCTCTTCTTTAATGGCTTGAGCATGCACCATGGCCACGCCGACCAATAAGCACACTAAGGTAAACAGGCTGGGTAGCGCCAGGAATAAACCCAGTTGGCCAAGCATAATGGCTAAGAACATAGGGTTACGCGAGCGCGCAAACGGGCCTTGCGTTAACAGTGCTCGGGAGTTGTCGTGGTCGATACCTGAACGCCAGTCCTGGCGCATATAGGCGTGGCTGTAACTGACAAACCCAAGTGATACCAACATTGTGAGCATGCCAATAGACAGCACCCAGGGTGTGTAAAGAGGTTCTATAATGCCGAGCCAGGTATCAATAGGGTAAAAGACCCGGGCAATACAAATAAGCAAAATTGCACCGCGGAAGAGGTTAAAAACCTGACGTATCCACCATGTCGCACTGCCTTTTTCACCATATTGAATGTGGCTTTGTGAGGTACGGCTATTAAGCCCAATGGCAGTACTGGCGTAATGAACCGCAATAAACAAAAAGTACACGGCTAAAAAGTGGCGGCTAATCAGGTCAATATCGAACAAAAAGATCTCCAAGCTTCGGTACACGCAATCATCTCCCATTCTACGGTTCTTTAAAGAGATTGAAAGAGTCGGGTGAAATATCGTTTTTTGTGCTATTGCTTAACTGTGCTCTTGGTAAAGGAAAAGTTATGCGCGTTATAACCTATGGTGCTCTGCTATTAATTGCCCAGGCGTTGGTTGGCTGTGCCTCGCCAACCTCCTCCATTCTTATTGGTGATGCCCGACCGGAAATTCCGGTAGAACAAGTAAAAGTCTACTTAGAGGCGCCTGACAGCTACGAGGAAATAGCCCTTATAGAAGCAAGCAGTGATGCCTCCTGGAGCTTTGGTGAACAAGCGAAAATGGAAGCGGTGTTGAAGCGACTGAAACAGGAAGCGGCTAAAGTGGGCGCTAATGGTGTGTTGCTGCAAAAAACCGGAGACAAGCAAGGCGAGTCAGTTTATGTCGGCGCAGGCTCTGGTGGCTATTCAGGTAATGTTGGCTTTGGAGTCAGTGTCGGCAAAGCGTTTGGTTTGACGGATAAAACCGGAGAAGGCATCGCCATTTATGTAAAACCAGATAATGGCGGTGCGGCATCAGAGAACGACTCTTCAGAAATTAAGGAACCTCTTAAGGAACTTTAGTCGCGTTCCAGTTAACCGCTTGCCAGCGGCCATCGCGGTGAATTAAAACTCCGGTATTATAGAAGTACTTAGTGACTTTACCTTCTTCTTCAGCGGTTAACGTGAAGTTGAATACAACGGTGTCACCAAACTGTTTTACCTCGATGTCTTCAGCGCCATACCAGACGTTAACGTTGTCCGGATTTTTCGCTTTGGCGTCTTTCATGCCTGACATGAGGTGGTCTTTACCAAAACGTTCACCGCTGGAACTGGTATAGGTCAGCTCCTCTGCCCAGAAACGGTCATGCGCTTTGGGTGCGCCAATGCTAGCGCCGTATAAAAACGCTTCTACTGCTTTGGTTGTTGCTTCCTTAATATTCTCTTGTGCGGTGCCAGCTGCGCTGAACAAAACCGCAATGGCTAATAATAAGTAACGCATTGTCGTTATTCCTTTAAGTTGTTCTTCGGTTTTCGGTATGCTGTAAGCATATGGCAAGCAATGAAGCACGGCAAACAGGTTTACAAATGCTTATCAAACAAACAGAACTGCAACTGGCTCCTCACCCAAGGGGCTTTCACCTCATTACTGACGAGATTGAACGAGCTTTGGTTGAGCTTGGGCAGGTATCAACCGGGTTATTACATGTGTTTATTCGGCATACATCGGCGTCGCTGACTATTAATGAAAATGCTGACCCGACGGTTCGTCAGGACTTTGAAAGCCACTTTAATGAAATGGTGCCGGAAAACGCTCCTTACTATCGGCATACGTTTGAAGGGCCTGACGACATGCCAGCTCACTTAAAATCGAGCATTCTGGGGAGTAGTTTAACTCTGCCTGTAACCAATGGGCGTTTAAACCTGGGAACCTGGCAAGGCATTTACCTGTGTGAACACCGAGACCACGGCGGATCCCGAACGCTAATTTTAACTCTGCAAGGCGAATAACAATGACAGAAAAAGAATTGCACCGACGCCGCCTTATTTCTGCTAAGCAGTCTGAAGAGTCTATTGCGAAGATTGAAGGGCAGGGCTCTTACAAATTAGCGTTTGCTGACAATGAGTTTTTGCTGAGTGATGACTTACGAGCCGTGCGCCTTCAACTGGAGTATTTAAAGCCACAGCTGACTCTGGAAAAGCACAATGTTGATGCCACTATTGTAGTGTTTGGCAGTGCAAGGTTTTTGCCGCCCGAGCAGGCACAGCATGATGTTGGTGTCGCCGAGCAGGCGCTGGAGAAAGACCCTGAAAACGATACCCTTAAAGGACACCTTAAGCGGGCAAAAAGGGCTCTGAAAAACAGTGCTTATTATCAGCAGGCAATGGACTTTGCGCGTATTGCGACAGAACACAACCTCTGCCACGACGATGAAAACCTAATGATTGTCAGTGGTGGAGGTCCCGGCGTCATGGAAGCGGCAAACCGCGGAGCGATGGAAGCCGGAGGTGACAGCATTGGCTTGAATATTGTGTTGCCTCACGAGCAACGGCCAAACCCTTATATAACCCCCGAATACTGCTTCCAGTTTCATTATTTTGCTATTCGGAAAATGCACTTTCTGCAACGTGCGCGGGCGCTGGTGGCTTTCCCCGGTGGTTTCGGCACGCTGGATGAACTGTTTGAAACCTTAACTCTGGTTCAAACCCAAAAGTCTGAGCCAGTGCCTATTGTCTTAGTCGGCAAGGAATTTTGGCAGCAGTTGATAGACTTCGACCTCTTGGTTGAGGAAGGTACGATTGCCGAGCAGGACCTAGAGTTATTTGAAATTGTCGATAGTGCCGAAGAAGCCTGGCAGGCCATTTGCCACTGTTATGACTTAAAAAACGGTTCACGCCATATCCGCTAAGCGCTCTCGGAAATGGCGCCATGACACCCAGAAGAACAAGGCGCCAATCCCCGCTAATGCCAGCAGTTGTGGCCAGACGATATCGACATCCGCGCCACGGAATAAAATGCTTTGGCCAAACTCAGTAAAATGAGACGTTGGTGCAAAGTACATAACGGCCTGCACCGCAGTTGGCATACTGTCGAAAGGCGTCATGCCGCCTGACAGTATTTGCATGGGCATAATAATGAGCAAAAACAGCAAGCCGAACTGCGGCATTGAGCGTGCATAAGTGCCTAAGAATATGCCAATAGACGTGGTTGCGAATAAGTGCAGTGCAGTGCCAAATAAAAACAGGGTTAAAGAGCCGCTGGTCGGTATTGCGAGCGCTTGCTTAATAATGACAGTTAATGAAAAAGCGGAGGCAACCAACACAACTAAAGCCATTGCCCAAACTTTGCTAACCATAATTTGAAAAGGCGTTACCGGCATCACCATAAGATGTTCGACGGTGCCATGTTCTCGCTCTTTGATCAGCGCAGCGCCAGTTAAAATAATCGACAGCATGGTTATTTGGTTAATGAGCTCCATAATGGCGCTGAACCAGCCACTATTAAGCTCTGGATTGAATTGCGCTCGTACGGCAATATCTATGGGTAGTTGCGTGTCTGCTTGGGTAAACGTACTGACTTCACGGTTAATAATCGACTGAATGTATCCGTTGCCGGTAAATGCCTGACTCATTCGGGTGGCATCGACAATCAGTTGCACTTTTGGCTGCTCGCCATTGAGTAAGTCTCTCTGCAGGCCTTCCGGTATATCCAAAATAAAGGTGTAGCGGCCTTCGTCCATGAGCTGATCGGCTTCACTGGCAGAAACGGCCTCCGGGGGCAAAAAGTAAGGCATTAAAAAGCCATTGATTAACTGATTTGAGAGTTGTGAACGGTCATTATCAATAACCGCTATGGGTGTTTTATAAAGGGTTTGTGGTGTAGCCGATGCGGCGGTGTAAACGAAGACAGTAAATGCCAGCATAATAAATAAAAGCAGCATAGGGTCGCGTGACAAGCTCACTAATTCTTTTACGCCTAAATGCGAAATGTTTTTGAGAGAACGCATTTATCGCTCCTGCTTCTTAACTAAGCTAACGCCAACCGCAATAAAAATAATGGCAGCAATACTGAGCCCTACCAACATGACGTGCAGCTCATTAAAGGACAAAGCTTTTGAGAAAACACCGCGGCTGACAATCATGTAATAGGTTGTTGGATAGACTTCGCCAATGACTTTCGCTAACCCTTCTAATGATGTGACCGGCGTTATCATTCCGGAAAACTGTGAGGCTGGAAGGATTGTTGCCAGAGCGGTGCCAAACAGCGCTGCAATTTGGCTGTTAAGAAAAGCGGACATAATCAGGCCTAGTGCAGTGGCGCAAAGCACATAGAAAAACGTAGCCAGAGTAAAAGTCAGGAAGCTGCCGGTCAGATCTACCTTAAAAATAAATAAAGCCTGCCCAACCAATATCAGGAAGTTAACCATCGCCAGAACAACATAAGGGAGCTGTTTACCAATGAAAAATTCACTTTTGCGAGTTGGGGTGACATAAAAATTAGTAATGGAGCCTAGCTCTTTTTCCCGCACGACAGAGAGGGAAGTTAAAATGGACGGAAATAGCATTAGCAGCAGAGGTATCACTGCCGGCACCATCGCTGGCAGACTTTTAATATCTGGGTTATACCGATATCGCGACTCTATATTAATAGTGGCCCGTTGAGGTACAGGGGCACTTAACTGCTGCTGTTGCTTTTGCAGCCAGTCCATATGCATACCCTGGATATACCCTTGTGCGGTCTCAGCCCGCATAGGCATAGCGCCATCAACCCAGGCACCGACGGTGACGTTATCGCCTCGTTGTATATTGCGAGCGAAATTAGCGGGAATTTCAATTGCCAGGCTAATTTCGCCAGTTTGTAGGCGAGCGTCAACCTCTGCATAACTATTTAGCGGAGGTTGCTCATTAAAGTAACGAGAGCCCGACAAACTGAGAATATAGTCGCGACTGGTACTGGTCTTGTCGCGGTCAAGTACGGCGAAACCAATTTCATCAACATCCATGTTAATGCCGTAACCCAGTACGAACATAAGAATAACGCTGCCGACCAGCGCCATGACAAGTCGCACCGGGTCGCGGAGTAGCTCTAAGGTTTCGCGGTGACTTATGCTAAGCAAGCGCCTTACACTAAAGCCGTGACTGAGTTTGAGGCTTGCTTGTTTTTGCAGCTCTGGAGCCGGTTTCTCAGTGTCGCTGGGCTGTTCCGAAGCCGTTTCTAAATAATCAACAAACGCATCTTCGAGCGTGCTTCTGTTACAGCTTTTAATAATGCTCTGCGGTGTGTCAGTCACTAACACTTTTCCTGCGTGCATCAATGAAATGCGGTCGCAGCGCTCGGCCTCATTCATGAAATGGGTCGAGATAAAAATAGTGACGCCATGCTCGCGGGACAGCTTTAATAAAATATGCCAGAAGTTATCGCGGGCAGCAGGGTCAACTCCCGACGTCGGCTCGTCCAGAATCAGTATTTCTGGCTGATGAATCATGGCGACAGCGAGTGATAGCCGTTGACGTTCACCAACGGGTAACTGCTTAGGAAGTTGCTTAAACAGGCGTTGTAAGTCGAATTGATCGGCAACTTCTTTTATACGGTTTTCGACATATTCTTCGGGAATATCAAATAGCCGGGCGTGCAGTTTTAAGTTTTGATACACCGTAAGCTCACCATACAAAGAAAAGCTCTGAGTCATATACCCCACGCGTTTGCGAGTGTCCAGAGCGCGACTGTTAATGGGTTCATTAAACAGCCAGGCTTTTCCGGAGCTGGGTGTTAAAAGACCAGTGAGCATTTTCATGGTGGTGGTTTTACCGCAGCCATTAGAGCCTAGAAAGCCAAATATTTCGCCTTTTTGGATGCGGAAATTAGCGTTATCAACGGCAGTGAAGTCACCAAAACGCATGGTCAGCTCTTGCGCTTCTATGGCAACTGAATCGTTTTTAGACGGTTGTCGCGAGGGCTCAAAAATTTGAGCCGATTCATTGCCAAGCAATGTCATAAACGCTTGTTCCAGCGAAGACGCCGCGGTTTTTTTAAGTAACTCAGTTGGAGAGCCGCTGGCAAGCACCTTTCCTTCATTCATGGTAGCTAACCAGTCAAAACGTTTAGCCTCATCCATATAGGCCGTAGCAACCAGTATGCTCATGTCCGGGTGTTGTTGGCGAATGTCATCGATAAGTTGCCAAAACTGACGGCGAGACAACGGGTCAACGCCGGTGGTTGGCTCATCCAGAATCAGGAGCTCTGGCTCGTGAATCAATGCGCAGCATAGTCCGAGCTTTTGTTTCATTCCGCCCGAAAGCTTAGCGCTGGGTCTGTCTTTAAACTCCCACAACCGGGTGGCTTTTAGTAAACGACAGACTTGTTGTTCACGCTGTTGGCCGTTAATACCAAAAAGTTGGGCAAAAAAGCTGAGGTTTTCCTTCACTGACAGTGTTGGATAGAGGTTTTTGCCTAACCCTTGTGGCATATAAGCAACACGACGATACAAACGTTTGCGCTGACGTGACTCACCAAGGTCTTCGTTTAACACGAGTAGCCGCCCGGACTGTAAAGCTCTGGCACCAGAAATAAGAGACAGTAACGTCGATTTACCCACGCCGTCGGGGCCAATCAACCCACACAACTTACCTCTGGGGACATCCAGAGATACCGAGTTCAGCGCGAGTTGCTTGCCATAATGATAGTTGAGCTTATTAACAGAAACAGCAAAGTCAGCCTCGCGAGTCATCAATCAAGCTCCGACTCGAGCTCTTGCGGCCAGCTCTCTGTAGCATCAAATTTCACGTAAGCAACTCCGGGTAACCCTGTTTTTACGCGTTCGAGGTGCTTTTCCAGAAGTGCTTTGTTAATACTGGCGCGAACGCGGAACATGAGTTTTTCACGCTCTTCCTGGGTTTCGACCGTTTTAGGTGTGAACTGTGCTACGTCGGATATAAAGCTTATGCGAGCGGGAATGCGATACTCTGGTAGTGAATCTAATACAATACGCGCTTCGCTGCCTACTGAAATCTTACCGATAGCACTGGTTGGCAGAAAGAACGTCATGTAAACATCGCTCAAGTCCACCATGTTTACAACTCGACCTCCGCTGCCTATTACTTCTCCCGGTCGAGCAATAACGTATTGAATGCGGCCGTCGCGAGGCGCAAGAAGCGTACTGTCATCTATTTGAGTTTGAATGCGTTCAATGGTTGCCTGAGAGGCTTCTGCTGCAGACCGAGCACCTTCAAACTGTGATATAGACGTGGTAATGGCGGCTTGGGATGACGCTATTTGTGATTTTGCAGCTGCGACTGCTGACTTGGCACTGACAACAGCAGCTTCTGCATTGTCTTGCTCTTGCGCCGATATAGAGCCTTGATCAGCCAAACTACGAACGCGTGCTAAGCGTTTTCTGGCAAGTTCCAACTCCGACTCGCGTTGCTGTAGTAAAGCTTCTGCTGCCTCTTTTTCGGCTCGGCGCTGTTCAACCTGGCTTTGTGCGGTATTAATCGCATTTTGGGCCTGCTTGAACTGGGCTTGTGCTTGGTGTAGTTCAGCTTCCAGCGTTGTTGTATCGAGTTTAGCAAGCTTGGCACCGGTCAATACAAAGTCGCCTTCGTTGACCCAAACACTGTCTAATCGCCCAGCTACTCTGGTCGCCACATTTATTTCGGTGGCCTCAATTCTACCGTTACCGCTGGCAACACCGTCGTAGCCGTCTGTGCCTTTATTTGTCCCCAAGTAAACAAAGAAAGCGAGTCCTAAAACGACAATTGCCCAGACAATAGTTCTTTTATTCATAGTTCATTCCAAACTGCGGTTTGGGCGATAGAAGCGCTGGGAATGCTGATGGGTCTATGGGTTAAGTATTGAGTCATAAAAAGAGAGCCTTACATGGAAAGTGCTATGTATAGTTTTAGCACTAAAAACAGCAAATGTAAGGCTCTCTTTTAGAGGAGAGAAGCTACCTTATAAGGGGGAGTGTTAAACCATGGGCTTGGTGCCTTTACCACTGTGGCCCGAACGCTGCCATAAACTGGTAATACGTGCAGAGCGAACAATAAGCCAAGTCAGACCAAATAAGCCAATGGCTAAGCCCAGCGCTAACCACCGGTTATAGGTGGTCGCAGAATAAACACCGCCGTTTCCAACCGGCACTGCTTCTGGTGGCATTAACGGCAAACCGTGACGCTCAGCCATAGTTTTAATGCCAATGAAGTGAATGCCCGGAATATCTTCTTGTAAGAAGTAACCCATAACAGTCTCTACGGCAAAGGCGCGTGCAGGGGCATCTGTTTGCAAGCCCGAGCTGAACATATCATCAATGCCCGGAGGGCCTACCACGGTAGCACCACCGCCGACGTTAATGTAAGCAGTGTAATTGCGCTCAGCTGAGTATTCACGGAAAATCGCTATACGATCGGCGACCGCTTCCTGATAGTTAGCTGGTTCTATGAATTTCACATCAGCTCGTTCAATAGACGCCTTAATTGACTTTAAACCCTCTTCCGGAAGACCGATACCTCGATCTTCAATACCGCCAATCGAGGCGTAGTCGGCATGAAGGCTAATAACACCCGCTTCACGCAGCTTACGTTCCATATCTAGCCATAGAAAGTTGGGAACGTTGGCTCCCCACTGTGAGGACGAAGCGGAAGCAACAATAACAGCATCTGCCTCCATTGCTTCAAGAGCCGAGTAGACAGCAAGGTTGAGTGCTGGGAACGAGCCCGAAACCGTTACGGCAACTAAGTCACCTTTTTTAACACCAGCTTCCGCTAATAATTTAACAGCAACAGCGGCCCAGTTTGGGTTAATGGTGGTTTGTTTTGACTCACGACCGCCATGGTTAGTGGTTACAATACTATTTTCTAAACCGACCAAGCCCGAGCGCTGCGGGTCAAACTCCGGGTTTATGGGGGCAATTTGGGCTCTTAGTGGTTGCAACACATTCATGCCTTCACGCATGATCTTTGCGGCATTCACCATGGTTGCGTAATTATCTTCAACGACCGGATCGCGCTGCTTCATATTCTCCGCCGCGACAACAACGGTAATTGCGACGACGATTAAGAAAATAAGTCCCCAGGTTGGTACACCTGAAGAGCGCCAATAAATTTTAGTAAAACTACTCATTATAGGGTTCTCCTGTTACCAACCGGGCATTTGAAAGGCTTTGCTAGCTTCATACATTTGCAGAGACTCAGGCATAATGACAATCAGTGCTAAACGCACTAAAACAGCGGTCACGGCCAGTCCGCATAGTGTTTGCAGAACGCCTTGCCGTTCAAACCAAATAGCGATAAGCCCCGGAATAATGTAACCGATAATGCTACTTTCCATCACCGACATCATCACGGTTGACTCAAGCGCGCCTACTTGCGCCTGTGCATTGTCACCGCCGGCAATCATTTGTAAGTCGGCCCAGTTTACTAAGTTGCCAATAAACAAGTCGAACAGACCAGCAATTAAGTAGCCGGTTAAAATCATGATGATGGTTTGGCGACGGCCATAAATAATGGCAAAACTGGCAATGACTTTGACAATCAAATAAGTCATAAGGGCTGCCAGTAAAGTAATAGCCAGGCTTAGCGGGTCTGTAAGCTGTAAAGCCACATAACCCGGAACAACCAAGCCGCCTGCTGCGAGTCCTAACGTATGAGTCAGTAGTAACGTAAAAAATAAGCCAACGCCAATGGCAACGGCCAATATGTTAAGCGCTATCATAAATCTTCCTCTTTAACGGCACGGTTTTGGAAGAAGCGAGCGACTTCTTCGCCGCCGCCATGAATATTACACATACCAACAACCAGTGCGTTACCTGCAGATTCTTCTAAAATAGTTTCCGTAATATCCGTGGTTTCACCACCTTCGAGCACCAGTAGTTTTTCTGGGTCCAGACCATGTTTCACGGCATTACGGACAAAGACAAAGCAACCCGAGCCCATTAAAATAACTTTATCGGCCTCAGTCCATTGTCCTGCTTCTTCAGCCATTTGCTGTGAACGGTGAGGTCGGTCAGCCCGGCAATTAATGAGCATGATCTTCTTGCGGCCTTCGCCGAACTTCTCAATCATGTTTTCCCAAATTTTACCGGTCGACTCAGGGTCGTTAGCGGCAAAGCCGTTAACGAACACAATTTCGCGTTTGAAGTAGTTAATGTGCAGAACCTGCATGGCGCCGGCTTCCGGTTCGAGTTCGGTCATGCCTTTTAAGGCTTTATCGCGGTCAACGCCCAGGTGTTCGCAAATTTTTAAGGCCAAAGCGACGTTTTCTTTATGCTCGGCATAGCGAAACTGACTCATGGTGTCATCGGAAATGGCATCAACTTCTTCCAACGTCACACCGTGAAGTTGTGATTTCCTGTCGTGACATGAGTGTTCGAAAGTCGGCAATAAGTCACGTTCTGCGGTAAATAAATTACCTTTCACCGGAGTGCTTCCCGCCAGCGCTAAGGCGACGTCTTCTTCTCCAGGGCCCATGACATCTAAGTGGTCGGGACGGGCGTTGGTAATGACACCCACATTAGAGCGCACCATGCGTAGCTCACTTAAAGACTGGTACTGTGGTTGTAATGCCATACACTCCATCACGACAATCTCAGGCTTTAATCTTGCCATGCGTTTAAGTGTTCGCATTTGCTCTATAATGTTTGCGCCACTGACGCGGTAAATTGGGAACTCGCGACCGTCGGGGTCGGTGACTGCGGCGGCGGAGCCCGTTGTTTTCGCACAAACACGTTTACCGCCGGCACGAAGCCCTGCGGCAATGAGTCTAGTGACACTGGTTTTGCCACGCGTACCATTCACATGAACACGCACCGGAATGCGGCTAACCAGCCAACGATGTTTTAGCGCTTCTAAACCACCTGCCAGAACAAGTGCTACCCAAAGTCCTGCAACAATGGCGAGCAAAACAGGTATTTCCATAATCGCTCCCCTTAACATACATAAATGTATGTATTCTTTTTAGCGAACCTTTACAAAAAAGACCAATGAATTTAGGGATCTTTACACTTCCGCGTGCGAATACATGGTTAGTTCCAGCAAGCGGTTTTTTGCTACGCTTTTTTCACGAACTCTGACTTCAACTTCATTGGGCCAATGCCGTCAATTTTGCAGTCGATGTCGTGATCACCCTCTACCAGGCGAATATTTTTTACTTTCGTACCGACTTTAACGACGGACGATGACCCTTTTATTTTCAGATCTTTAATGACGGTCACAGTGTCGCCGTCTTCTAAAGGCGTGCCGTTTGAGTCGCGGTATTGTGGTGCGTCATCGGCTTCTGAAGGCTCGCTTTCAGACCATTCATGACCACACTCAGGGCAAATCAGTAAGTTACCGTCGTGATAAGTGAAGGTTGACTGGCATTCGGGGCAGGCGGGGAAGTCGCTCATTAGAAATCCTTTTAAATTAAAAAGAGGCGCAATTATAGCCTGTTAGTCTCGAGCCCGCATCTGGTGAGCACTGGCATGTTGGCGAGTTGGGTGGCAAGCAGTACAATGAGAGCGGTTAATGGCCCCAGCGCTAAATGTTTCATTAAACGATTTTTCTATCCATAGCGTATCTTTCCCAGTAAAGATAATAGATAAGAGGTTCACATGCGAGATATTGTTATTCTGCACGAAAATGAAGAGTGGCTAGTGCCATTGAGAGCAGAATTTGAGAAACGCGGAGTTGAGGCCAAAGAATGGTTTCTTGATACGGGGATTATTCCTTTTACCGAACTACCCGACGATGCGGTGTACTACAATCGCATGAGTGCGTCGTCACATACGCGTGGACACCGGTTCGCACCTGAACTGACTCGTATGGCGCTCACCTGGCTTGAAAACAATAACCGAACCGTTGTGAATGGCAGCGGTGTGCTAGCGCTGGAAGTGTGTAAATTATCGCAGTATGCGGCTTTGCAAAAAGCTGGACTCAATGTCCCCAAAACACAAGCTGTGGTTGGCAAAGAGCTTATTGCGGAAGCGGCTGAAAACTTTGCTCAATGGCCACTTATTTTGAAGCCAAACCGTGGCGGTAAAGGTTTGGGAGTTATCAAGTTTGATGATGTGGCCGGTCTGAAATCTTATATAGAGAGCGATGACTACGAAGAGCCATTAGACGGTGTTTGGCTGTTGCAGGAGTACATTAAGCCGAAGCAACCGCACATTACTCGTAGCGAATTTGTTGGTCAGAAGTTTGTATACGCAGTCAATGTGAATACAGAGCAGGGTTTTGAGCTTTGTCCGGCGGACGTATGCAGTGTTGATGATGCGTTTTGCCCCACGAACGAAGCACCGGCGGAGACCCCCAATAAGTTTTCGATTACAAAACGCTTTAACGGTCACGAAATTATTTTCGCGCTTGAGGCTTTTTTGAAAGCGAATGATATTGATGTAGCGGGTATTGAGTTCATTGAGGACGAAAAAGGCGAGTTGTACGTTTATGACGTGAATACCAATACCAACTACAATCAAACGGCCGAGCGGGAAGCTGGTGTAAAGCAAACTGGAATGGGAGCGTTGGCAGACTATCTTATTAGCTTAGCCAAATAATTAACCCGTAAACAAAAAAACGGCCCCAACTTGTGGGGCCGCAAAAAAGCCAGGGAGAGAGTCTGGCGTTTAGAAAGTGTATTCAACACCAAATGACGCTGTTTGAGGCTTGTTAGGGAGTGCACCGTGCGGTGAGCGAGCCACAATTTTTTGCTGGTCAAACAGGTTTTCGACTTTGAAATAAACCGCCATGTTATTGTTCATTTCGTAGCGGCTGACAAAGTCAGTCACAAATACAGACTCCGTTCTGTCGAATTGACTGTTGGTACGGTTACAGCCGACATCGACACACATCTCGTCCGCGTACTTCGCTACAACGTAGTTAACCCAACCGTTTTGGTTGTCTAAAGCAACGCGCATACTGAAGGTGTTTTGCGGAATATCGTTTAACTCATCGCCATCCATTAGACCTGACACGGCGTTGTTTTTACTAATTTCACCTTTGGTGTAGGTGTAAGTCACATCTACAGGTATCAGGAAGCTACCCGCTTCAAAGGTGTTGCTCGCCTGGAATTCTAAACCGCGAACAACCGACTCACCCAATACATAGTAGCCTGACTCCGCACCGTTGTCACAAGGATTAGCAATAGAGCATTGCTGTGTGGTGTCGCTAAAGTCGCTGTAGAAGCCAACCGCTTCGACAAACAAAGCGCCTTGGTTGTAACGTACGCCAGCCTCGTAGTTCGTGCTGGTTTCAGGCTCTTGGTTCTCTTTTGCACCGCCACCTAAAGGAGAAAAACCTTTGTGTACGCCTGCCAGAACCTGCCAGTTGTCGTTTACATCATAAGTAAATGATGCCCCTGGCAACCACTCGCTGCTGTCATTCGAGCGTGCACTGTCAAGTTCTGAGCGAGCTGTGTCAGCAAATTGATAGCGGTAGGACTCTACGTCTTCATATCTCAGCGCGACGTTGACCATTAACGCATCGCTTACTCGCCACTCGTCAGTTAACCATACGCTCAACGCGTCAGCGCCCTCTAAGCGGTTATTGCTTCCAGTTGGCATGACGATGTTTTGGAAAACCAAGCTGCCGTTCACTTGATCGTATACAGAAACAGGTTGGAAGCGATCCATCTCGTCACTATGGTCGCGAGCGCCCAGCTCCAACGTATGGTTAGCTAGCGCAAACTGCGCATTGGCCTCGATGCCTTTTGATTCGTACGCGCGGTTGTTGTTTTTGTAGTTCAGACCAGTCTCATCCATGGGGCCGTGCAGTATGGCTAAGGCATCTTCATCGCCATTGTTAGCGGCATTAACATACGCATTACCGCCATCAAGTTTGAACCAGTTACGAGCGAAGTCATTGTAGTAACCAAGGATATTCAGTGTAAGGTTATCTGACGCTTCGAATGCATAATTCAGGCTATAGCCTTTATGTGAATTGTCCATCTGATCGATTTCCGACAATCCATAGCGACGGTTTTCATCTTTTTCGAAGTCTGAATCTGTTAGTCCCAGATAGGTTTCGTTTGAAATCTCTTCGGAGTACTGAACTTTAGCCAACAAGCTTTGACGACCGCCTGTCCATTTTAGTTTGGCCACATAATCTTCAATGTCGAACCCGGCGTCACGGCTGCTGCGGTCGATATCTTTAAAGCCGTCACTGCTGCGTTGAACGGTTTCTAGCAAGAAGCCCCACTGACCTTCTGTGCCGCCAACATGAGCATGAATATCGCGGCTGCTGTTTTCACCGAATTCGGTCAACACTTGACCACCGAACTGTTCCGGAACGGGTGTTGTAACCAGATTAAGTACACCGCCAGTGGTTTGAGGGCCATAGCGCAATAATGGAGCCCCCTTCAGCACTTCAATAGAAGACATGCGGAATGTCGTTGGGAAGTAATACGCGGCTGGGTTTGAATAAGGGGCGGGCGCTACCATAACGCCGTCTTCCAAAAGAGTAACTTTACTGACACGACCAGCGGTAGCTGCGCGAATACCAATGTTGGGTCGTAGGCCTTGACCGTCTTCTTCACGCACATAAACACCGGGGATGGTTTTCATTAACTGGTTAATGTCCGTTGGTACCTCGATGCGCATCTGTTCTTCGTCGATAACCGCGCTTGAGCCCGCTGTGGCCCTCGAGTCAGTTTTCGTACCGATGATTTTGATTTGTTCAATGTCATCAGTTCGGTCAATTGCAACTTCTGCAAAGGCTGGCGCTGCGAAGCTTGCGAGAATAGCCGTAGTCAGTAACGTCTTTTTCATGATCTACCCTGTTAATGTTTTTTGAAAGGTTATTTCATTATTGGTTTATCGAATTGCTGCGAATGCTAATATAAATAATAATGATTCGCAACAACGTTTTTGATCTATCGCAATTCCTTAGTCGGTTTTTTTGAGGCACTGGTCGCTGGTTTCTTCAGAGCGTTTGGTTAAAAGTGCATTCGCGAGTAAAGTGTGTAGATAAAGAATAAGTAGCTAAGGCGTTTTAAATGATGAAGATAATAAAACTGGCGGCGGTGCTGAGTGCACTTTCCGTTTTAATAGGATGCAGCTTACTCACCAGTGACTCGAAACAACGTATTCAGTACCAATGCGGCGCAGCAGAAGTCGAGCTCAACTTTGCTGACGAATCGGCGACACTTCATTACAAAGACAGCTCGGTACCTTTGAAGCAAGTGGTTAGCGCATCCGGTGCACGATACAACGATGATGCTGACCCAATAACCCAGTACTGGGGAAAAGGGAACGAAGCAACTATTACCTGGCGTGGGCAGGAGTTGCCGACGTGCGTCGAACAAGGAACATTGCCAAAACATTTCACGGGGCGTGGCAACGAACCTTTTTGGCAGGTGGCAGTTAACCCGCAGCATATGACCATTACTACGCCAGACACTGAAGCCATAGTCGACGTTTCGCCTGCTAAGGTTGTTTCAGAGAGTCCTTATGAATGGCGTATTGAGTCAGCAACAGAAACGCAGTTAGTGGTCATAGATACCTTATGTCGAGATTCCATGAGCGGACGTCTCTATCCCTACCAAGTCGATTTGCACGAAGGCGGTAATGTCTATTCCGGCTGTGGCGGTGACAGCGAATGGCTGGTGCAGGGCGTTGAGTGGCAATTGGTTGAGTTTGACGAGCATTCACTGAATACGAAAGCGCCAACACTGAGTTTTCTGGCTGACGGCCAGTTGACCGGGTTTAATGGCTGCAACCGCTACTTTGGTCAATACAACTTAGGCGGTGAGCTGGCGCAAATACGACTGATGGGTAGCACCAAAATGGCGTGTCCGGAAACTGCCAGCCAACTGGAAAGGAACTTCAGTGAAGCCATGCAGCGTGTTTATCAAGTCAGCATCGATAATAAAGAGCGGTTAGTGTTGACCACTCGCGGTAATCGACAACTGATTTTTGTCGAGCAAAACTAGCAATATCCTGATAGGGTTAATACCTATGCAACTTAAAAAATACACCGATTATGGCTTGCGCGTTTTAATGTATTTAGCGGCCAAAAAAGATGATGACAGAGTGACTATTGATGAGCTCAGTGGCATTTTTAATGTGCCCAGAAACCACTTAAATAAAGTGGTCCATCAATTGGGAAAGGAAGGGCTCATTGAAACCCGACGGGGAAAAAACGGCGGTTTTTTGCTGGCCGTTGACCCCGCCGATGTTCGACTAGACAAGATCATTCGTCGGCTGGAAGGTGACGAATACTGGATAGATTGTCACAAGCCTGAATGTGCGATATTTCCAGCCTGCGAGCTGAAGAATTTAATAAACGAAGGTAAGGAAACGTTCTATCGGTTTTTATCAGACTATACATTGGCTTCGCTAATGCAGAATGACGCTGATATTCGCCGACTCTGGGGACAGGAAATTCCAATAAACGAAGCATAATAATAAGGGGAGTTTCATGCTTAAAAAGTTAGCAGTAGGCATAGCCGTTGGTTTGGCTGCAACATCTGCGCAGGCGAGTGACTGGCTGCATTGCGGCGATGTTTTTGACAGCCAATCAGGGCAACTTGTTGGTGAGCGCTATATTGAAGTTGAAAACGGTGATATTAAATCGGTGAAGGTTAATGCTCCGGGGAATTCGGGTAGTTTGATAGACTTATCGGACAGCACTTGCCTGCCTGGTTTTATTGACCTCCATGTGCATTTAGATGGTCAGTCAGGACCCAACTCATACATTAAACAGTTTACTCAGAACCCAGCCGACTTGGCCCTGGTTGCTCAGAATTACGGCATGAAAACGCTGAAAGCTGGCTTTACGACGGTACGTAACCCAGGCGACTCGGACAATGTGACTATCGCCCTGCGAAATGCGATTAACGCAGGCATTACCGATGGCCCGCGCATTTACACTGCAGGCAAGTCGATTGCTACAACAGGTGGGCATGCGGACCCGACAAATGGCTGGAAAGAACAGCTTATGGGTCGCCCAACACCGAAAGACGGGGTTATCAATAGTGAAGAAGATGCTCGTGAAGCGGTTCGTCAGCATTACAAAGATGGTGCCGACTTTATTAAAATTACCGCAACCGGTGGTGTATTAAGTATGGCCAGCAGCGGTGATAACCCTCAGTTTACTGACGATGAGTTAGAAGCTTTGGTTGATATTGCCGATGATTACAACTTTCATGTGGCGGCTCATGCGCACGGTAAAGCAGGTATGCTTCGCGCAGTAAAAGCGGGTATTGCCTCAGTTGAGCATGGTACCTATATGGACGATGAAGTCATTGCTGCAATGAAAGAGCATGGCACGTATTTAGTGCCAACAATACTGGCGGGTAAATTCGTTGCTGAAAAAGCCGAAATTGATGGCTACTTTCCTGAAGTCGTAAGGCCGAAGGCGCGCGAAATTGGTCCTAAAATTCAGGATACCTTCGCAAAAGCGTATAAAGCCGGTGTGAACGTTGCCTTTGGTACGGACACTGGTGTGTCAGCGCATGGTGACAATGCGCTGGAATTCCAGTACATGGTCGAAGCGGGTATGCCGGAAGCTGAAGCAATTCAAGCGGCAACCAGTATCGCTGCTGACTTCCTTAAGAACGATAAAATTGGCCGTATCGAAGCGAATAAGAAAGCCGACATTGTGGCGGTAAAAGGGAATCCTTTAGAGGATATTACACTGCTGCAAAACGTTAGCTTCGTTATGAAAGACGGAAAAGTATATAAGCAGTAATATAATGATGAGGGGTCAGTCGAACCGTACTGACCCTTCTAGTTTTAAAGATGTATGGTCGCCACTGCGCACTTCATACTTGGTTTTATCTTCCTCGTAATTCACCCATAGTTGCACTCTCGCAGGCAAAATAACCGGTCGTTTAAAGGTTACATCTATGTAGGTCACTGCTTTTGACTGTTGGCGTTCGAGCTCTGCTTGGGCTCGCGCCATCATATACATGCCGTGAATTATCGGTTTTTCAAACCCGAACCAGCGCGACACGAGCGGATGCAAATGGATAGGGTTAAAATCGCCGGATATACGAGCGTATCGACGACCCATACCGCTGCCTAATTGCCAGTGCGCTAAGTTGTCCCAACCTTCATCGGGCTCAAAGGGTTTAGGGGGCGCTTTTTTAGCTTTGGCGTTGCTATTATCGCCTTTCATGACCTGATAAACACTGGTGCATGTGGAGACTTTCTCACCGTTTTGCCAAAACTCGACCGTGAACTGGGGCCTTAACCGGCGTGGAGACACATCAGGTCCGCGCTTAGGTACTTTGACTTTTGACACCAGTTGAAACGACTGGTCGGTTTGAATAACCGCATGGCGCTCTAGTTTGTTGCTGACGTGCACCAAACCCGGTGCCGGCCAGGGGAAGCTGTCATCGAGCATTTGCGCTAAGTGCGCACGCTGCGCAATGCAATAAAGCATGGCAAGCGGGACATCACTCACAAAGCCACCAAAAGCATCGTGATACTTTTCAAGTTGCTTCGCTGCCGGAGCGGGAATGGAGTAGTGCTTTTCCAGGGTTTCTGAATCGGCCTCAGACTCGTCGCTACGCTGCAAGGTAAATAGTGACTTGAACAGCATACTTGGCATGGGGGCAAGTTTTTGCGGATGATTATCCACACGTTCCATAGTGATAGTGACTCCCTACTGACTTAGTGGTTATTCTCGCACATGTTGCAAAAATTCAACAGTCCGACCACTAAAAAGCCGCTCCGAAGAGCGGCTTAGCTTGTTTTTCTTCGCATTACTTATTGGTTTCTATGTCGTCGTTAAGATCTTCATCATGTTTTTCGAGATCCCACGGCAGAACACCCGGGCTGTGGTGTCTGAAGTGCAGGTAGTTCTCGAATTGGTTAATGACGTCATTGATGATATCCGACGATTCATAACCGTAAAGATCATACGACTGACCACCCTGTCTCAGGAATACCTCTGCACGATAGTAAGTTTCGCGGTTTTGGTCGTTGCTAAGCACAAACTCAGGTAACAAGTAGTCGCGCAGACGTATTTCGTAAGCGAAGTCCAAGTCATTTTCTTTTTCAACGCTTAAAATAATACGGTTGTGCTCCTCGTCCGTCGTGAACTCAGCTGGCCAGTCCTGGCTTTTCAGCTCTTCTTTTACTTTTTTCAAAGACTCTGTCGCTGGTCCGTTAATAAATTCCAGTACAGGTTCTTTTTTCGGAAAGTCGACCAGGCCGGCTAAGCGTTTTTTCCAATAGTCGGGTCCTGCATTTACCCCACGACGATGATGATGTCGATGGCTCTTAAGACTGTTGTATTGGTGTCCTTCAATAACTAACGCTCGCCACATTCCTGCCGCCGATATCAAAATAATGACAGCGAACGGTAAGGCACTAGTTATTGCTGCGGTTTGCAGCGCGCCTAAGCCGCCGGCAACCAGCAGTACTGCCGCAACAACGCCTTCACTACTTGCCCAGAAAACACGCTGCCATACAGGTGTTTCCATACCACCGGATGCTAGCGAGTCGATAACCAGTGAGCCAGAGTCCGATGATGTCACGAAGAAGGTAATAATTAAGAGCACAGTGACAAAGCTAACAATGCTGGTCAGAGGCAGTTCTTCGTAGAGTTTAAACAGGGCTATGGCCTGGTTATCCTGCACTTCAGAGATGAGTGCTGTGTAACCTTCGTTCATGATCATATTCAAAGCGGTATCGCCAAATACGGCGAACCAGAAGAACGTGAATATGGTAGGCACGAACATGACCCCAAAGACAAACTGGCGAATAGTGCGACCGCGACTGATTTTGGCAATGAACAGCCCAACGAACGGTGCCCAGGCGATGGTCCAGCCGAAGATAAATAGCGTCCAGTTACCAATCCAGTCACTGCGTTCATAAGCTTGCAAGTTAAAGGTACGTTCCACAATGCCGCTTAAGTAAGCGCCAGTGTTTTGCAGGAAGGTTTCCAGAATGTGGATTGTAGGTCCGGCAATGAACACGAATAATAGTAGGAAAAGCACCAGTGTCATGTTCAACAGAGACAGCCGTTTAATCCCTTTATCCATGCCGGCAACAACCGATGCTATTGCGGCAAGAGTGATAACACCTATTGCAATAACTTGTACGGTGGTCCCCACGGGGATGTCTTCCCACAAATAGTTGAGGCCGGTGTTTATTTGTATTACCGACAAGCCCAGGGTTGTGGCAATACCAAACATGGTTCCCAGCACCGCAAAGGTATCAACGGCGTGTCCTATTGGTCCATTAATTTTCTCGCCAATTAGCGGGTACAGCGTAGAACGCATGGACAGTGGAAGGCCATGTCGGAATGAGAAATATGCCAGAACTAAACCTACTAAGCCGTAAATTGCCCAAATGTGGAAGCCCCAGTGGAAGTAGGCAATTTGCATAGCCTGTTTAGCTGAGCCGATTGTTTCAGCCGCGCCTGCGGGAGGTTCCGCGTAATGTAAGACAGGCTCTGAGACACCGAAGAAAAGCAAAGCAATACCGTAACCCGCCGAAAACAGCATGGCGAACCAAGAGGTAAAGCTGTATTCCGGTTCGCAATGGTCGGGACCTAATTTAATACGCCCCCAGCGCGATATTGCCACACCAATAATGAATACTAAGAAAAGAGCGACGGCGAGCATGTAAAACCAACCAAAGTTGTCAGTAATGCCTGCTAACGTCCAGTTAAACAGTTCACCGGCTTTTTCAGGCGCGCTTAACGTCCCTATTACCAGCAAAGCGATGACAATAACAGCCGGTAAAAACACCGGAATCAGTATTGCGTTGTGCCACTTAGCTTTCTCCGCTGACATAAAAACTCCTGTTTTTATTATGGTTTGTATATATATAGCGTACTTATTTTGTTTTGTAATGGGTCACTTTACATTTCTTTTACTGCTTATTTTGTAATCTTTAAGGTATGATGAGCGCTTATTCATATTTATGAGTTAGCGGTTATATGAATGCTCAGAAGTCATCAGTTGATTTAGTCAGTTTAACAAACGCACTGCCTGGTGCTGTCTATCAGTTAGAGTTAACCGAGAATGGCGACTGGCACTTTCATTTTGTCAGCGAAGGCATCGAAAGTATTTACGGCTGTTCGGTGGCCGACCTTCAGCAAAACACTTGTGTGCTTAAAGACATTATTGTTGCAGATGATTATGACTCTGTGGTTAATAGTTTGCTTGATTCGGCGAAGTACCAAATTCCGTGGAACAAAGAATACAGAGTAGTTCGTAATGGCGAAATACACTGGGTTTATGGGCACGCGGTGACTGAAAAGCAGGCTAATGGCAGCACTCTTTGGAAAGGCCAATTGCTGGATATTACTGAGCGTAAGCAGTTAGAGCTGACGGTTAAAAGACATCAACGGAATCTTGAACTTGCCGAACGGGTCGCTAACTTAGGCCACTGGAAATTGAACTTAAACACCGGCAAGTCGGTTTGGTCAGACACAGTGTACGAGCTCTACGGCTTAGAAAAAAGCAAGACTGACCCTGGCCTCGATATCGTCATGGAAAAAACGCATCCGCAGGACCGTCAGGCAGTCACGGAAGCCATTGAAGCCGCTAAAAAGTCTGGTGTTCGTGACGTTGAGCACCGTATTATTCGTAGCGATGACACTGTTCGTTGGTTGCGTGAGTCGGGTATTTATCAGCTCGATGAAAATGGTGATGAGATCATCTTTGGTACGGTGCAGGACATTACCGAATACAAAGAAATGGAGCTGAAACTTCGCAGTACCGGTGGTGAAGACGAGCACACCGGTTTTTACAACCGACGTATGATGCTACGCGCATTGCAGCGGCGCTTTAGTTTTTATAAAGCACACCCAGAATACCCATACTTCTTGTTGGTTCTGCAGGTGACTAACGACGCCAAAACGCTGGCGCATACGGCAGAAATTGTTCGCGCAAATATCAGAGATTACGATACTCCCGGGCACTTGGGTAATGGCTTAATTACTGTGCTGCTGTCAACGCTGTCGTCACCCGAAAATAAAAGCAGTCTTCGACGAGTTATGGCGCAACTCTCTAATGCCGGCATTGAAGGTCATTGTATATTGGAAGAGGCTCGAAGTACCGACAGTCGGTTCGATGACATCTTGACGCGCGCGTTGCCTAAATAAACCCAGTTTAATTTAAAGAGTCCAGTCCCTGCGCTTGCCCATGCTATTGGTTGGAATCGCGCTTCCGAAGCTAACATGAGTGGGGATTTCAATATCGATCAGTTGCTCGCTCAACCACTGTTTCAGGCTGGTCTCTGTCAGGTTGTCGCAGCCGCTTTTCATAACGACATAAGCTTTTAATCCCTCGCCTTCGTCAGGCTTTTTCTTCCGTACAGCTGCAGCTTCAACCCCTGGGTGTGACTCTATAGTCGCTTCAATGCGTGATGGATAAACGTTAGTTCCTTTTATTGATACCGCATTATCGACTCGTCCGCTGACGGTAAAGGTTTCATCGGAATGCCAGTTAAGTCCGTCCGGCAACTCGTAAGGCTGCTTCGCGTTTTTGTCCAGTAGCTTGCTGGCAGAGTCTTTTTTCCAGCGAGGGAACAGTTGAAAGGGGTTGTTAGGCGAGAGTCGGTAACCAATACCTGCCGTTTCTGAGCTGCCGTAAATTTCGATAACTTTAGAGGCGCCCAACGCATAAAGGCCATTTACGGTTTCCGCAGGACATGGACCTGATGATGTGGTGAACGTCACTTCGCTGGGGATATGCCTTAACAGTTTGACCGCCTGAGTTAAGGCTTCAGGAAAGCCAATAACAAGATCCTCCTGCTGTAAGGAGCCGCTGGTTAGTTTTTGGAACGCTTTAAAGCCTCGCACAACCGGTACATCCAGAATGTCAGGCAGTAATACTGAAAACAGCAATCCGTAAATATGGTGAGACGGTACCAGCGCAACCACTTGATTAACTTGGGCTGATTGCTGCTTGATAAGGTCTGATAAAAACTGAGCTTCATCAGCCAAGTTAGACCATGAGTGCTGACAAGCTTTCGGTTCTCCGGTACTGCCTGAGGTAGTGACGGTAATATCCTCAGAGGCAATTTCGCGAGCTTTAGCCACAATGTCGGCCCAGTCGCTAAGTGTATTTTTTCGCAGTAAGTAGTCTTCAATACCACTTTCTGCCATATTGAAGAACTGCACAACGCGACCGGCAATCGCCATCCACTCGAGTGAATCGACAACAACTTCGTGAAATGAATCAGAAGAGGCCTTGCTTTGCGGCACCAGTTCATCGTTGGCTTGCCAAGTACGACGACGCCACTCGTTACTTTCGGCAGGGCGCAGCCTTGTCAGCTCCTCGGCAACTAAGTCGCCAATAAGCTGAACAAGTGCTGGTTTTCTTAAACTGACGGTCATTTTACAGGCGTTTTACAAACACCCAATAAGTATCACCCGTTAGTGCTTTCTTCATGTGAACTTTTACTTCTTATTAGTATGGAATGGCTCAGGTTAGATCACATTCCTTAACAAATTCTTTACTGTAATAACCAAAATAGCGGTCTATACTTAATTTTTTATGAGCAACACCAAGGGGACACAAGGATGCCAAGAACACCCCAGTTTCACCGTGAGACAGCATTAAATAATGCGCTGCAGTTATTCTGGCGGCAGGGTTACCATGCCACTTCAATGAAAGATATTGAGGAAGCGATGGATATGCGACCGGGTAGCATTTATGCGGCGTTTGGTAATAAAGAATCTTTATTTAAAGAAGCGTTGGACTCGTACTTTGCTATGGTTGAGGAAGACTTTAAAAATACCATTGCCAAGCAACCATCGGTATTGCAGGGCTTTCGCCAGTATCTTAAAAATATCGCAAAAGCGGATGAGAGCTGCGCACCGACAAAGGCCTGTATGTTGGTGAAAACTTTATTGGAATTTACGCCGGAAGACAAAGCCTTCAGCGAGCCCGTGCATGCGTATTTAGACTCAATTGAAGCAATGTTTACTGAAGCACTGAGTGAAGCCCAAAGCCGTGGCGAACTGAGTAGACAGAGCTCTCCTGAAAAGTTGGCAAGACTAATACAAACCAATGTTATTGGCTTAAGAACCATGGCTCGACGCAGCAGTTCACAACCCTATCTTGAAGCTTTGGTCGATGATGTGGTCGCTCGTATTATTCCTGTGAATTAAACAAGCCTTTGTAGCCTTTAGGATTAAACTGCCACGTCATTGCTAAAATAATGACACCGACGAGAATATGTAATTGCCAACCGAATGTGTAGTTACCGGAAAAATCGCGGAACCAACCGGTAACTAGAGGCATTAAACTGGCAAACATAAACCCAATACCCTGCATGAAGGATACCAGACGACCAGCCTGAACGGGATTGTCGATATGGTCTAGCGCCATAACAATGCACAGTGGGAAAGCGCCACCCAAACCAAAACCGCAAAGTGCCGACCATAGCCAGGGCGACACATTTGGAAACCAACTCAGACCGATAAATCCAACCATTTGTGTGAGTACAGCCAACGCTAACCAAGGGCGGCGATCTTGTGAACGTGATAACGCGGGTAAAATTAAAGCGCCAATCACCTGAACTAACGAAAAAAGCGCCAGTAAATTACCTGAGGCCTGTGCAGACCAACCGAACTCGGCGTAAAAAGGTGCTATCCAGGCAATAAAACCAGCGTAACCGGCATTAACCAGTGCAAAATAAGCCCCCAGAATCCAGGCTCGCGGTGTTTTATAAGCACGCAGCAGCAAATGTCGTGGTGGTACGCTGGCAACCGGCGTTCGGTTAATGGGTAAATACCAAATAATGAATACTAGTGCCGCCAACAGGCTCCAGCTCCCCATGGCTTGGTATCGTTCAGGTAGCAAGCCGGCAGCCCAGGGAGTGGCAACAGCACCTAACGCAGCCCCGCCCATCAGGGCTGCCGACCAAAGACCGGTCACTAAGCCGAGCCGTTTCAAATATTGCTGCTTGGTGAGCTCGGGAATAACAATGTGCAGCAGTGAGATACCGACACCGCCAACAATAGCGCTGGTCATCATACTGGTGCTGGTGGGCTCAAATAAGCGCACGATAAGACCGGCGGTTAAAATAAGCAGCCCCAGTCCAATACCGTGGCGGTAACCCAGAGCAGTAGTGACACGCCCGGCAAACAACGCCATAGCGCCAATCATTAAAATTGGAATAGTGGTAAGCAACGAAACTTCACTGAACGACAAGCCGGTTATGTCGCGTAACTCGCCGGTTAGTGGTCCGATAGAGGTCAGCAAAGGCCTTAAGTTCAGCCCTAGTAACACTAATACCGCTAAGCTCAGTGCAAGTCGAACGCCTGACGGAGCAGGAGTGAATGTTGGCTCTTTTTGCAAACTCATACCGCTGGTTATTTAAAACCTTACTTTACTGAATTTTTATCGTTGTGTGAAACCGTGTTATTCTTTGGCGCCAACAGTCGCTATCCTTTTCTTAGAAAGAGTACCCGTTATGACCGCATCTACGGCGCCAGGGAATTTATTTATTGTTGCTGCTCCGAGTGGTGCAGGCAAATCGAGTTTAATAAAAGCCTTGTTGGACAAGTACGCCGACGACTCCATGCAAGTGTCTGTATCGTCAACCACACGAGCCCCCAGACCCGGAGAAGTTGACGGTGTACACTATCACTTTCTAAAGGTTGATGAGTTTGAACAGCGCATAGCAGCGGGCGAGTTTTATGAATGGGCTAAGGTGTTTGATAACTACTACGGTACTTCTCGTAAAGTGGTCGAATCGCTTCTGGCTGAGGGCAAAGACGTCTTCTTAGATATTGACTGGCAGGGAGCGCAGCAAGTCCGCGAACATTACCCCGATGTGCGCTCTATTTTCATTGTACCGCCAAGCTTGGCTATTTTAGAGCAGCGTTTGCGAGCACGAGGACAAGACTCTGAAGAGGTTATAGCGAAGCGTATGGCGAAAGCCCAGGCAGAAATGTCGCATTATCATGAGTTCGATTACCTGCTGGTGAACGACGATTTTAATGACTCGTTACATGCTCTGGAGCACATTGTTATGGCGCAACGTCACAAAATGCCGCACCAGCAAGTAAGATATTCGCAGGTATTGAAGGAATTACTTGGATCGTCCGGCTGAATTCCGTATAATTCTTAGCCTTTCGAAAAATGTCACTCAAGTTTTAGTGGGAGTAAGTAAACCATGGCTCGCGTAACCGTAGAAGATGCTGTAGACCGTGTAGGTAACCGTTTTGATTTAATCTTGTTAGCGTCACGCCGTGCGCGTCAAATTGCTAATGGAAAAGAGCCTCTCGTTGAAACCAAAAATGAAAAGCCAACCGTTATTGCGTTGCGTGAAATTGAGCATGGCTTAATTGACAGCGCACGTTTAGACGTAGAAGAGCAAGCCGCTCAGCAAGAGCAAGACGCAGAAGAGCTGCGTGCTGTTGACGCTTTGCGTGGCATTGAATAAAAGATATCAGTTCGCCAACGGTATCAATACCGTTGGCAAATCTCGCAAATCCCCTTATTCTGAAAGTATATCCATTGTCCAGTCTTAACTGGGGAGTTCTCGGTGTACCTATTTGAAGGTTTAAAAGCGCAAGTTAGCGAGTATCTGCCGTCCGACCAAGTGGACAGAGTGGCGGAAGCATTTGTGGTGGCTAATGATGCCCACAGCACACAGAAGCGCAGTAGTGGTGAACCTTACATTACCCATCCGGTGGCAGTAGCCAGCTTACTGGCCGATATGCGGTTAGACTGTGAAACTATTATGGCGGCGTTGTTGCACGACGTTATAGAAGATACGGAAACCAGTCAGGAAGATCTCGCCGAGCAGTTTGGCTCAACCGTTGCTAGCCTCGTAGAAGGTGTTTCTAAGCTCGATAAACTGCAATTTAACTCTAAAGAAGAGGCGCAAGCTGAAAACTATCGCAAAATGATAATGGCAATGGTGCAGGACATTCGCGTAGTTTTGATAAAACTCGCGGACAGAACGCACAACATGCGTACTATCGAGCACTTGCGCCCGGACAAGCGTCGTCGCATTGCGCGAGAAACCTTAGAAATTTACGCGCCACTGGCTCACCGGCTGGGCATTCACGACATTAAAAATGAGCTTGAGCATTTAGGCTTTTGGGCGCTTTACCCATGGCGAGCACGACTGCTTGAGTCTGAGGTTAAAAAAGCCCGGGGTAACCGTCGTGAATTTACTGATCGGGTAAAAAGCGAAATAAACTCTCGCCTGGAAGGTAATAAAATCAGTGCCCGAGTGCTGGGCCGCGAAAAGCATCTGCACAGTATTTATCGAAAAATGCAGGCCAAAGAGCTCAAGTTCGAAGAGGTTATGGATATTTATGCGTTCCGCGTCATTGTTGATAGCGTGGACACTTGTTACCGAGTTCTGGGCGCACTGCATAACCTCTACAAACCTATAGAGACACGCTTTAAAGACTATATTGCCATTCCTAAATCGAACGGTTATCAGTCATTGCATACCTCATTAAAAGGTCCGCATGGGGTGCCAGTAGAAATTCAAATTCGTACTGAAGAAATGGATTTAATGGCTGACCGTGGGGTTGCCGCTCATTGGATGTATAAGAAAACCGATGACTCCGGCACCACCGCACAGGTGCGGGCTCGCAAGTGGATGCAGAGCCTACTCGAACTACAGCAAAGTGCTGGGAATTCGTTCGAATTTATTGAAAGCGTTAAGTCGGACTTATTCCCGGAAGAAATTTATGTGTTCAGCCCGGACGGGCGTATTACCGAGCTTCCGCAAGGTGCCACGGCAGTCGACTTCGCTTACGCAGTGCATACCGACATTGGCAATACCTGCATTGGTGCGCGAGTCAATCACCGTGCTTACTCGCTGAGCAAACCACTGGAAACCGGACAAACGGTGGAGATAAAAACAGCACCGAATTCGCGTCCGAACATCGCCTGGCTAAACTTTGTGGTAACGGGCAAAGCACGCGCGAAAATACGTCAGTATTTGAAAAGCCAGGAAGCGGACGAAGCCCAACAGTTGGGTGAGCGCTTACTTCGCTCAGCACTTGGACCTGTCAGTTATGATGATATTCCTGAGTCTGAATTTGAGCGCGTCCTTAAAGACACTAAAGTGGCGTCGAAAGAAGAGCTACTCAAGCAAATTGGTTTGGGCAATTTAATGTCCATAGCCATAGCGAAGCGTCTGTTAGGCGAGTTACAGCCATTAAAAGACGAGAATGCTTCTGAAAAGAGCCTTTCAATTAAAGGGGCGGAAGGCTTATTGGTTAGCTTTGCTAAATGCTGTCGACCTATCCCAGGTGACGATATTATTGCTCATGTCAGCCCCGGCAAGGGCTTGGTTATTCATCGTCGCGAGTGTAAAAACGTGCGCGGTCATGAGGATGATCCGGGACGTTACTTCCCTGTTGAATGGGATAACAAACCAGAAGCGGAATTTATTTCTGAAATTAGAATCGAAATTATTAACCACCAAGGCGTTTTAGCCCGGTTAACTTCTTCAATAGCGACCACCGGTTGTAATATTGACGGACTGAAAACAGAAGAAATTGACGCCAATATTTACTTTATCGATGTCGCATTAACGATAAGAAACCGGAAACATTTAGCGGATGTGATACGTCATATTCGTAAAATGCCGGATGTTCAGCGCGTGACGCGCTTAAGGAAGTAGTATGTCAAAAGTCATTATTTCTACCGATAACGCACCTGCGGCCATTGGCACTTATTCGCAGGCGGTAAAAATTGGAACAACAGTGTATCTGTCTGGGCAAATTCCACTGGTACCGGAAACTATGGAGCTGGTTAGCGAAGACTTCACTGCACAAGCGGAGCAAGTTTTTAAAAACCTGACCGCTGTCTGTGAAGCTGCCGGTGGCGAACTGCAGGACATGGTTAAGTTGCAAATTTACTTAACCGATTTGGGCGAGTTCGCTATTGTGAATGAAGTGATGGCGAAGTTCTTCAAAGAACCTTACCCAGCCCGTGCAGCCATTGGCGTGAAGCAATTGCCAAAGGGCGCACAGATTGAGATAGACGGCATTTTAGAGTTGCCGAGTACTAACTAAGTTAGGCTTACACCGACTCTGGCGCCGGCTCTCTGTCTTCCAGCGGGCGGCGCCAAATAATAATAGCAATAGCCACTGCCGCCAGAATAAAGCTGTAACCGGTGTGAATACTCACCGACAACGGCGATATCTTGAAGCTTGCCCCCATTAATAAAGCTTGCGCTCCGTAGGGCAAGGCACCTTGCACAACACAAGCAAAAATATCCAGTAGGCTGGCGCTTTGACGTGGCGCTAAATTACCAATTTTTGCCAACCGCTTACTGACTTCACCTGCCAAAAGAATGCTGACCGTATTGTTGGCAACACATAGGTTAGTTAATGCTGTCAGGCCAGCGATGCCGATGGCTGACGCACGTTGTTTGTGCTTGCTGACTTTATTCGCAGCAGCTTCAACAAATTGAGCTAGGAACGCCAGACCACCCTGCTGGCGAATAAGCGCAGATAGCCCACCAATAAGCAATGACAGTAAGAAAATTTCCTGCATGCTTTCAAAGCCTTTATAAATGTCCTGACTAAAGGCAACCCATTCGTAGTCCACTGTGAACATACCAAAAGCTGCCGCCAGGACAATTCCAAGCCCGAGTACTGCAAAAACGTTCAACCCCATAACCGCCAGTACGATGATCGCGAAGTAAGGCAGTGAGAGCCAGAGGTTGGCATCGGGAATTTTCAGAGGCGCTTCGCTGGTATCGTAAGTTACTAACCACAAAATAGTAATGATAGCTGCTGGTATTGCAATTTTTAGGTTCGCACGGAACTTGTCACGCATCGTACAGCCTTGCGTGCGTGTTGCGGCAATGGTGGTGTCCGAGATAATTGACAGGTTGTCACCAAACATCGCGCCACTGACTAATACACCCGCGAGCAGCGGTAAACTGATGTCGGTGGCCTCACCAATACCTAATACGACTGGAGCTAAGGCAGCTAGGGTTCCCATTGACGTCCCCATTGCTGTTGAAATAACCCCGGCAATAATAAACAGCCCGGGTAGGAGAAACGCCGCCGGAATAATGCTGAGCCCGAGTGCCACCATAGCATCCACGCCTCCGGTCGCTTCTGCAACTGTGCTAAACGCACCCGCAAGAAGGTAGATAACACACATGGTAATGATGTTATTGTCACCAACACCGGCAACGAAGGTGTTAATTCTCTCTTCAAAGGCCTGCTTGCTCAGTAGTATGCCCAGCACAATAGCGGGCAAAATGGCGACCGGACTCGGTAGCTGATAAAAGGCGTACTCGACCCCTTCGTTTTGGAAGTACAGGCCGGTGCCTAAAAATAGCACGAGGAATAACGCCAAAGGCAGGAGTGCTTTTGCGCTTGCCGGCTGCGGCGACGAATCTGTCATAAACTACCCTTTTATTTTTATTTGGACGTCCAGAAGCTTATCCGTCCACTGGTTTTTGTGCAACATTTTTTCTGCAACACGAAAGTACTGCATTGATTGTGACCACAGTGGTATATTTTTGCAAAAGGAGGCGTTTATGGATCAGTTTTTTGGCCGGGCGTATGTGTTTATCCCCTGCTATTTGGACGGTAAAGAGCTAAAAGGCAGTGAAACTGAACAAGGTTCTTATGTCACTGAAATTGCCGACAGGTTTTCAGAGGAAATTTCTAATCGTAGCTGGAACCAATTTGAGCGTGGGGCGCTAGGCCGCTTTTCATTTAATTTTCATGGTGAAAGTGAAAAAGATACCAACTGCGAACAGCTACCGGGCGATGTGTATTTCACGCTTAACCAACGCACTCAGCTATGTATTTTGACCATTGTGTTTGGTGTTACTGGTGAGCCGATTACTCAGCTACTCGACAGAGTGTCGCGTGAAGGTATTGAAATAACCGACGGCGACGAGCGTAATGCTAACTTTTATGCGTATTTAAAGAAAAAGCATGGCTTGCAGGTATCTGGCAAGGCGCGAGTTTGTCTTAGTACCGGACGAAAAGTGCCAGAAACCTTAAAGCCGTCGATATTTGCTAACGAAATGTATGAGTCTGACGTAATGGAGTCGGCGGGGTTGCTACCAACCTTTGGAAATGGCAGTTGGCAGGACAATATAGCGGTTTACAACAGCAGTGAAATTTACGCCAGTAAGACAACGGTACTGCGATACGATGACAACCTGGACAGGGATGATCCTGAGCTGTCTGGTACTTCCGTAAAGGCTATTCAGCGCGACTTAATGCTGACCTTTATTATTGAGTTGCTTATGTTCAGAGAGGCATCTATAAAACGTGCGAACCTGCGGGTGACTCATTCAATTCAAACCGATGAGAAACTGGAGCTGGACGACATTAATGACTTAATGGGCGACTTTAAGTCAGCGATTTTGTTCTGGGATCTGGATATATTTTTATACCCCTCAGCGCAGCAATTGGCTGACAGCCTGTTTGAAAAGTTTGATATTTATCGCTCGTTGGAAACTTACCGAAAAAACCAAAGCTTTCTTGAACAGCGGGTAAACCTGTCGAATGCTGCGCAGGCAGAAAAAGAAACCCGCACGATAAACTACATTGCTATTATCGTGTTCTTTTTCGAGGCGGTGCCGTTACTATTCGTGTTAGCTGAATCACTTATCCAGAAAAAGCCGCTTAATATGCTAGCGATATATTCCGGGATAGCTGCGATAAGTGTTAGTTTTGTCTTATTTGTAGCGATTTTGGGCATTGTAAGAATGCGCCGACTCACCAAAAAGGCGGTACGAAGTTAATGCAAGAAAAACAGTTAAGCCCCGGCTTTTTTACCTATGCAGAATTACAGGGAATGGGCAACACCGTTGATGACATTGTTGAAAAAACAGTGGCGTTATCGGCCGATGATATTTCCGGCTATGACTCGCAAGATAACGAGAGTCAGTATTGGTTAAAGCATCGTCGGAACAATATGTCATTGTTTGTTTGTGCTATGCAGGGTGACACTATGTTAGGCCACTTCTCAGCCATGCGCGTAAAAACAGATGAAGCAATGGCGTTTTTAGAGGGGAAGCGCTCTGAGACTGAGTTCACCGTGGTTTCAGGGCAGGATGCTCAAACAGCACCGCACTATGTTTATATTAGCGCCGTCGTGGTGAAGAAGACTTTGCGAAACAGTTCTGTTGCAATGAAACTGATACGACAAGGCTATCGTCTTTTGAATCAGTATTTAAAGGAAACCCCGCAAGCTAAGGGGATTTTTGCGGAAGCGTACTCGGAAGAAGGGCGAAGACTCTGCGAACTCTTTGGTATGAATAATATCTCGGCAAATTTTTATCGTAAGGATAGGTAATGTTCAGTAAAAAGCTCGATCCGGAGTTAGAGTCACAGTTGTTATCGTTATCGGTATTGGCCTCGTTGTTCTTCACGGTGTCGGGTATTGTGGTTGGGCTGTTAACCGGTTCGTCAGTGGTGCTTTTTGACGGCTTGTACTCGGGTATCAGCTTATTACTGTCCTATTTGTCGCTCATTGCTGCTAAAAATGTGAATGCCGACGACAGTGTGTCCTTTCCTTATGGCAAAAGCGCTATTGAGCCTTTTTTAGTCGGCGTTAAATACCTCACGTTAATTGTCTTATGTGTGTATTCTGCTTTTGCTGCCGCCTTTGATATTGCCGCTGGCGGCAGTGACGTGAATATCGACGTGGCGTTGGTGTATTCGCTTATCTCCTCGGTTGTCTGTGCGGGTGTTTACTTTTATTTCAAAAAAGCCTCAGCCAATTTGGAGTCAGACTTAGTTCGCTCTGAGTCTTACGAATGGTTTCTCGATACCATTTTGTCTACGGGCATATTTATTGGCTTTGTTGGTGCGCTAATACTCATGCGCGTTTCGATGGAAGAGTGGGTGCCCTATATTGACCCGGTATTGGTGTTGGTAGCGTCACTTGCGTTTATTGCTACTCCGCTGAAAGGGCTAATCCAAAGTGCCAAAGAACTCATTGGTTTTCAGCCGAAAGGAAAACTTGTCAAGCAGTTAAACCGAATTGTGGAAGAGGTTGAAGAAGAGAATAACTTCGACTCGAGTGTGGTTCGTATCCAAAAAGTTGGCCGTACCGTATTTCTGGAAATTGATTTTATTGTTAGACCCGACGACTTTTCTGTCACGGTGTTACGCCAGGATGCCATTCGCGAAAAAATACACAGTCAAATTGTAAAACTGGGGTACCGCTGGTGGTTGACAGTTGCCTTTACCAAAGACGAGAAATGGGTGGCTTAAGTGCAGTTAGGACTGATTCATCGACTCAGGTATACTGCTAATAATTAGTTCTTTTTTCGAAAAAATGCAATGAGTCCTGAACGCTATTTAAGAATTAACCAAATGCTCGATAAACGCCAGCCTGACTTAACGGTCATTATGGAGAACGTTCATAAGAACCATAATTTGTCGGCGGTAGTACGCTCTGCCGATGCGGTCGGTGTGCATGAAATACATGCTGTATGGCTGACTAAAAAGGCGCGATTGTCAGGTGGCACAGCGCTTGGCAGTCAGAACTGGGTGAAAATTCATAATCATAAGTCGATGGATGATGCTATTAGCACAGTCCGCGAGCAGGGTATGCAAGTTGTGGTTACGCATTTATCAGAGCACTCGGTTGACTTCAGGGACATTGATTACACCAAGCCGACAGCTATTTTGCTGGGGCAGGAGAAGTACGGCGTGACTGAGCAGGCGTTGGCGCAAGCTGACCATCATGTGATGATACCCATGGTCGGTATGGTGCAGTCGCTGAATGTGTCAGTAGCGGGTGCGGTGATGTTTTATGAAGCACAACGCCAGCGTGAACTAGCCGGTATGTATCAGTCGCCTCAAATTAGTGCTCAAGAGCGTCACCGGGTGCTTTTTGAAGGCGGGCACCCTATTTATGCGAAGGCGTGTAAGCGCAAAGGTATTGACTACCCCGAACTTGACGATGGTGGGCAAATTATTGCGAACGACAGTTGGTGGCAAGCTATGCGGGAAAAACGGTAAGGGGGCATTGTGCCGGAAAACGGGCTGCACCGAATTCCATTAACGGTGCTAAAAGGCGTTGGAGACAAAGTAGCGGTTAAGCTGAAAAAACTCGGGCTTGAGTCTGTCAGTGACGCTTTATTGCACCTGCCGCTTCGTTACGAAGATCGCACCCGCATTGAATCAGTCGCTCAATTGCGGCAGGGGCTGTCGACGAATGTGCTGGTCACTGTAAGGCATGCCGATATTAAATATGGTCGCCGCCGTATGTTGATATGCCAGGCGTCTGATGACACCGGCAGTATTACGTTGCGGTTCTTTCAATTCAGTGCCGCTCAGTTAAAGCAATTTGCAGCCGGCACAAAAATTCTGGCATTTGGTGAAGTGCGCCGGGGCATGACCGGCTGGGAAATGATTCACCCGGAATACAGGGTGATGCGGGTGGGCGAGGCTATGCCCACCGAAGATACGCTGACACCGGTATACCCCATGACTGAGGGGGTCACTCAAGGACTGCTAAGAAAGGTCATCGAACAAGCACTTAGTTACTTAACACCGGGCGCCTTACCCGAACTACTTCCCAATACGTTACAACCGCATCATTTGTCCTTGGAGCAAGCGATTTTAACGCTCCACAAGCCCGCGACAGATGTGTCTCTGCAAGCGCTTGAACAAGGTGAACACCCTGCTCAGCAGCGTCTGGCGATGGAAGAGCTTATTGCTCATCAGTTAAGTATGCTGCAACTGCGCCACTCGAAACAGCAGCAAGCCGGATTTAAAGTCACCGGAACCGGGCGTTTAACTCAGCCCTTTTTAAGCCAGCTTCCGTTTTCTCCGACTAATGCACAGCAGCGTGTCGTGGGTGAAATTACTGGTGATATGGCACAGGGAGCCCCCATGATGCGGCTTGTGCAAGGCGATGTCGGCTCAGGTAAAACACTGGTTGCGGCGCTGAGCGCATTAGCCGCTATTGAAGCGGGCTACCAAGTGGCGTTGATGGCACCGACGGAGCTGCTTTCAGAGCAGCATGCGATTACGTTCGAGCAGTGGCTAAGCCCGCTGGGTGTCAATGTTGCCTGGTTAAGTGGTAAGTCGAAAGGCAAACGCCGCAACGAGCTACTTGAGCAATTAAAAGCCGGCAATATTCACTTGTTGGTGGGCACGCATGCGTTGTTCCAAAACGACGTGGAATATAAAAGCCTGGCGTTGGTGATTATTGACGAGCAGCATCGTTTTGGGGTGCATCAACGGTTACAATTACGGGAGAAAGGCGTGCAGGCGGGTGTGCATCCGCATCAATTAATTATGACGGCAACGCCAATACCAAGAACCCTGGCCATGACAGCCTATGCCGATTTGGCCACGTCCATCATTGACGAACTGCCGCCGGGGCGGACGCCGGTAACAACCGTGGCAGTGCCTGATACGCGCCGTCAGGATGTTGTTGAGCGCGTGCGAGACGTGTGTCAGAGCGAAGGTCGGCAGGCGTATTGGGTGTGTACACTCATTGAAGAATCAGACGTGCTGGAGTGTCAGGCAGCGGAAGACACCGCCAACGAGCTTCAGGAGCAATTGCCGGGGTTAACTATCGGATTAGTGCACGGTCGCCTCAAGCATGAACAGAAAGAGCAAGTCATGCAGGCGTTTAAAGCAGGCGACGTTGATCTTTTGGTGGCGACAACGGTTATTGAAGTGGGTGTTGATGTACCAAACGCCTCGCTTATGATTATTGAAAACCCGGAGCGTTTAGGGTTAGCGCAATTGCACCAATTGCGTGGGCGAGTTGGGCGAGGGTCGGTTGCCAGTCACTGTGTGTTGCTTTATCACAGTCCGTTGTCGCAAACGGCTCAGCAAAGGCTTGGTGTTTTGCGTGAAAGTAACGACGGCTTTGTGATTGCCCAGCGCGATTTAGAAATTCGTGGGCCGGGTGAGCTGCTCGGTCACCGACAAACCGGTTTGGCAGCCTTAAAAGTGGCGGATTTAGAACGTGACGAGCCGCTTATTCCGGAAGCCCAGCGTATTGCAGAAACTTTATTAAGAGATTACCCGCAAAGCGCACAGGCACTTATTGAACGATGGTTACCAAGGCGTGATCACTATGCTCAAGTGTGAACATCAAGTACACTACAGGAAATTGAGTTCGGGACAGTTTGAATGAACGATAGAAAAGACGATTCGATAGATTTTGGCTACCAAAAAGTGGCCAGAAGTGAAAAGAAAAACCTGGTCGCCAACGTGTTTCAGTCGGTTGCGGCTAAATACGATGTCATGAACGATTTAATGTCGTTTGGCATTCATCGGTTATGGAAACGCTACACGATAGATTGCAGTGGTGTTCGTAAAGGCATGAAAGTACTCGATATTGCGGGTGGTACGGGCGACTTAACTGCGCAATTTTCACGTCGGGTCGGCCCGGAAGGCGAAGTGGTTTTAGCCGATATTAACGATGCTATGCTAAAAGTCGGCCGCGACAAGCTGCGCGACCGCGGTGTTGTTGGTAATGTGCGCTATGTGCAGGCTGACGCTGAAGAACTACCGTTTGACGACAATTCTTTTGACATTATTACTATTGCCTTTGGTCTGCGTAATGTGACTGATAAAGACAAAGCGCTGCGCTCGATGCTGCGTGTATTAAAGCCTGGCGGACGATTGTTAATTCTTGAATTTTCTAAACCCGTATCAGCAACCTTAAACCAGGCGTATGACTTTTATTCGTTTAATATATTGCCCAAAATGGGGCAAGTCGTTGCTAATGACGCCGATAGCTATCAGTACCTGGCCGAATCGATTCGTATGCACCCCGATCAGGAAACATTGAAGTCAATGATGGAAACCGCCGGTTACGAAAAAGTCGACTATCAAAATATGACAGGCGGTGTTGTCGCTCTGCATAGAGGATATAAGTTCTAATGACGTTATTGCCGCTATTGCCAACGGTTCTGTTTGAGAAGTTAGCAAACACACTGCTAAAGAAAGACGCACAAAGCCCAGAAAGGTTGCGTCGGTTGGCGGGCAAGCGTATTCGTCTGAAACTCAAAGAACTGCCTTTTACGACCACTGTCAGTGTTGATGACGCAGGCATTTACATTAGCACAGCCGATTCCGATGACGTGGACTGCTGTATTAGCACCGAGCTTGGTGTTTTGCCGGAACTGCAGGATACCGCCAATTTAACGCGTTTGATTAAGGCTGATCAGCTCGATATTGATGGCGATCCTATGTTGGCACAACAACTGGTGGGCTTGTTTAAGTCGCTGGATGTCGACTGGGACGCTGAGTTGGCAAATACTCTGGGGGATGCTCCAGCGCATTGGTTAATGACGTTGTGGGGCAAAAGCCGAAGCCACGTCGAAAAGCGACTGGAAGAAAGTAAGCGTTGGTTTAAAGGCGTTGTCACGGACGAGAAACAATTGCTTCCGACACGCGAAGAATTTAATGAATTCAAAGACAATATGCAGCAGTTGCGTGCAAAAGTAGAGCGCCTGCAAAGGCAGTTCGGGGAAAGGAAGAGCTAATGCGGACTCGGCGTTTTTACAAAATCACCAAAACCTTACTGACTTACGGGCTGGATGATTTAATTCCGGCTCGTTGGTTGCCCTGGACGATACGCCTGGGTCGTCATGCGCTATTTTGGATGCCCAATAAGCACAAAGACAAGCCGGCTGGCGTTCGCTTAAGGTTGGCGTTGGAGCAGCTGGGGCCTGTTTGGGTTAAATTTGGTCAAATGCTCTCGACACGCCGGGACTTATTGCCGCCGGATATTGCTATTGAGCTGGCGCGATTGCAGGACAAGGTACCGCCATTCGACGGCGAAGCTGCACAGAAAATTATAGAGAAGTCTTTAAACATTAATAGCATTGATGACTGTTTTATCGACTTTGACACGACGCCATTGGCTTCAGCGTCTATTGCTCAAGTGCATACCGCGCAACTAAAACAGGTGGACGAGATTGTCGATGTGGTCATTAAAGTTATTAGGCCAGACATTCGGGAAACCATTCATGCCGACCTTGAGCTGATGGAAACACTGGCTTCTGTGGCGGCGAAACACCTGCCCGACGGGCGTCGTCTAAAGCCCAAAGAAGTGGTTAAAGAATACCGTAAGACATTGCTGGACGAGCTGGACCTATTGCGTGAAGCCGGCAATGCGATTCAGCTTAAGCGCAATTTTGAAAACTCTGACATGCTATATATCCCGGTAGTTTACAGTGACTACAGCCGCCATAACGTGATGGTGATGGAGCGTATTGACGGCATACCGGTGAGCGATGTTGATACTTTGCGAGCCCGTGGTGTCGATATGAAAAAGCTGGCCGAGCGCGGTGTTGAAGTGTTCTTCACACAAGTGTTCCGCGACAGCTTCTTTCACGCCGACATGCATCCGGGCAATATCTTTGTGGCCAAAGACGATCCGCTGCACCCACGCTATATTGGCATCGATTTCGGTATTGTTGGCACGTTGAATCGGGACGACAAGCGCTATTTGGCGGAAAACTTTTTGGCCTTTTTTAACCGCGACTATCGCAAGGTTGCCGAGCTGCATGTTGACTCCGGCTGGGTACCCCGCCACACCAATATCGAAGAGTTCGAATCGGCTATTCGCACGGTTTGTGAACCTATCTTTGAAAAGCCATTGGCGGAAATTTCATTCGGGCATGTGCTTATTAATTTATTTAATACCGCCCGCCGGTTTGAAATGGAAGTGCAGCCGCAGTTAGTGCTGTTGCAAAAGACGTTGCTTTACATTGAAGGCCTGGGGCGTCAGCTTTATCCTGAACTCGACTTGTGGAAAACAGCAAAGCCGTTCCTTGAGCGTTGGATGAATGAGCAACTCGGCTGGCGTGCCGTGGTGCGTTCGGTAAAAGAAAATGCGCCTTACTGGGCGGAGAAAATGCCGGAAATACCGAACATGATTTACGACAGCCTGCGTCAGTATCAAACGCAACCTAAGCAGAATGACCGTCGGTGGGAAGCGCAGCTCCGCGCGCAACGACAGGCCTCAACGTCAACCTTCTGGACCTTGTTAAGTGCCAGTGGACTCATTTGTACCACGTTATTATGGACCGACTCAGAATTGTCGGCGCCAACCATAGGCTCTGGTATAATTACGGTATTGTTAGCTGTTATAGCCTGGCGAAGCCGGCCGAAAGCATCGAACGGCGAATTTAACTAAAAACGATTATAGGAAAGCACATGGGTATATCACCTTGGCAGTTACTGATTCTGCTCGTTATTGTTGTTTTACTGTTTGGCACCAAGCGCTTGCGCAATATGGGCTCAGACTTGGGTAATGCCGTAAAAGGCTTCAAAAAGTCAATGAACGACGAAGCCGATGACAAGGACAGCAAAGATAAGAAAAAAGAGTCGCTGCAGGAGAAAGAGCAACATGACGACTCGGACACATCCGGAAAGTCGTAAATGTTCGATATTGGCTTTTGGGAGTTATTGCTGATAGCAATAGTCGGGCTGCTGGTGCTAGGTCCCGAGCGGCTCCCCTCTGCCATTCGCGGTTTTCAGCGTATGCTCAGCGGTGTTCGCCAATACACGCAAAAAGTCCAAAGTGAACTTGACCACGAGCTTCGTATTAAAGAGTTGCATGAGCACTTAAAACAGGCCGAAAGTCAGGATCTCGAAAACCTTAGCCCTGAGTTGCAACGCTCGCTCGTTGAGCTGAGAAATGCCGCCGCCGACGTTCAGCGTCCCTATTCTAAAAAATCGGACGACTCTAATTCATCGAACACGTCAGATAAAAGCAAGGACACTGAATGAGTGACTCACCGTTACTGAATCACTTGCTGGAATTGCGCAACCGGCTGTTGCGGTCGGTGTTAGTTGTACTGGTTGTCTTTGCGGCACTGGCGTATTTTGCGAACGACCTTTATAACTTGTTGGCTCAGCCGTTGTTAGTGGCGCTGCCCAGCGACTCGCAAATGATAGCAACTGACGTTGCAGCGCCGTTTTTCACGCCGTTTAAACTCACCTTTGTTGTCGCACTGGCACTCGCCATTCCCTATTTACTTTGGCAGCTCTGGGCGTTTATTGCGCCGGGGCTCTATCGCAAAGAAAAACGTTTAGTAGTGCCGTTGCTCATTAGCAGCACCTTGCTGTTTTACGCTGGTGTAGCCTTTGCGTATTTTGTTGTTTTACCCATTGCTATGGCGTTCTTTACCGGTGCGGCTCCCGAAGGCGTTACGGTTGCAACGGATATAAGCCGTTATCTCGATTTTGTGTTGGCCATATTTATGGCTTTTGGCATTGCTTTTGAAACACCTGTCGCCATTATGTTGTTGATATGGAGTGGTGTCAGTACTCGCGAATCGTTGGCGCGCAAACGACCTTACATTATTGTCGGGGCGTTTACTGTCGGCATGCTGTTAACGCCTCCGGACGTTATTTCGCAAACCTTACTCGCTATTCCAATGTGGTTGCTGTTTGAGCTGGGCTTGCAAATAAGCCGTTGGTATACACCGTCTCGGTCGAACGATAAAGAACCCGCTGATGAGGCTTAACGATGTGGTTTGATGCAGGAGTGAACTTAACCAACAAACGGTTATTGAAAATATTGCCTGAAGTGATGGAGGCTGCGGAAAAAGCCGGTGTGACTAGGCAACTGATTATAGCGACCTCGCTCGAAGAAACGCGAGAAGCGATAAAACTTTGTGAGCAATACCCACAACAGTTAGTGATGACTGCTGGCATTCACCCCCATGACGCCGGGGAAGCCCCCGAGAATTTCGCTGATGAGTTGAGAGCACTTGCTGAGCACAAAGCTGTTGTTGCCATTGGTGAGTGTGGGCTCGACTTTAACCGAAATTATTCGCCTCAAGACACTCAGGAAGAGGTGTTCGCCGCGCAAATAAAGTTAGCGAATGAGCTTAACTTGCCGTTGTACCTCCACGAGCGTGACGCCATTGATAAACAAATTGAATTGTTGAACCGCTACTGCGGTGATGGTACGACCTGTTTAACGCATTGTTTTACAGGTGGTCCTGCTGAATTAGAGCGGTATATGGCAAGAGGCCATTGGTTTGGTGTAACAGGCTGGATTTGCGATGAACGCCGTAACAGCGAGTTAATGGCAGCTTTACCGAGCATGCCCCTCGATAGGTTAGTGCTGGAAACAGATGCGCCATTTTTGCTGCCCAGAGGTATTAAACCTCGTCCGAAAATGAATGAACCGAAGTATGTACCGGTTATTGGTGCAGCGGTAGCCGAAGCATTGGGAATGTCGGCAGAAGCTCTGGCGAGCCAAACAACGAATAACGCCGAGCGGTTATTTAACTTAGGGTAACGTGCATTGCGCTTAACACGACGACTGACAAAACACTTTTTGCTGATGATGCTGTTGGCCATCGGTATGGCTGTCGCGTTTTCGTCGCATGCCCAACTGCTGACCAAAGCAGAAACATCTTTAGATATCGAGTACACAAACAGTGAGCAAAAGCTGTCATTGGACGAGGTTACGCTGCTAGACGGCGACCTCTGGTCAGAATTAAAGACAGATAGAGCTTCTTTTGGTTACACCACTGACGAATACTGGTTCCGGTTTCAGTTAAAAGACTCAAATATCGACAGAGTGCTGCACATTGCATACCCGCTGCTCGATGAGCTAAATATTTATATACAAACCGACGCAGGTATAAAAACCTACAAGCTCGGTGATACTAAGCCGTTTCATGAACGCCCAATTCCCACGTCTGAATTTGCTGTTCCCCTTCCCAAAGGAACCAGCGGCACTGTGTATCTGAGTGCGTCGAGCCAAAGCTCAATGCGCTTGCCAATAGCTGTGCGATCCAACATTGGCTTCTTTGAAACTCAAATGAATCGGCGTATTGCCGAGGGTATCTACTTTGGCGTTCTGCTGTGTATGGCGGTTTATAACCTGTTCGGGTTTGTCGCGTCGCGTGAGCCGGAGTTTGGTCTGTACTCGTTATATACCGTGTTTTTCGCCGGTCTGATGCTATCTCTGGAAGGGCTGGGCTTTCATTATCTCTGGCCGGAGTCTATTTACCTCCAGGATAAGGGCATACCCATATTCGGTAGCCTGACATTTTTAACCGCCGCCTTATTTGCGTATCAGTTATTAGAGTTGAAACGATACCGAAATACACTGGGACGTGGGTTGATGGTTATGGCATTTTTGTCCGCCGCCAGTTTAGTGGTGGGGATATTTGCCAGTTACCGTATTAGTATTCATGTACTGCTGATATTAGCGGCTCCGGGCTGCTTTTTCTTATTGTTAGTGGGCGCTTACTTATGGCGTAAAGGTTTTCTTTATGCGCGCATATTTACATTGGCCTGGTGCAGTCTATTGCTATCGGTTGTCGCTAACTCGCTCGGTTATTTGGGTGTCATAGACAGCATGTTCATTCAACGCCATGCCATCATGCTCGGTTCAGGGATAGAAATACTGCTACTTTCTTGGGTATTGGCAGTGCGCTACAACGAGCAGCGCAAAGAACGCCTGGCGGCGCAGAAAAAGTACAATCAAGAGCTTGAAGAAAATGTTGAAGAACGCACTTTTGAGCTGCAAATTGCGTTGCGTGAATTGCAGGACGTGAATAGTGAGCTCGAGCAAAAGAATATGGAAGATCCGCTCACGGGACTTTATAACCGTCGCTATTTCCAGCAACACCTTGAACGCGAGTTACGCAGAACGTTGCGCAGAGAGTTACCATTGGCGTTACTGATGATTGACGTCGACCGTTTCAAACCCATTAACGATACCCACGGACACATGGTGGGTGACCAAATTTTAAAACAGTTAGCTAACTTAATGAGGCAGCACGCTAAGCGAGCCGCTGATGTCGTTTGTCGATATGGTGGCGAAGAGTTTGCTATTATTCTGCCGGAAACAGACCTTGATGATGCGCGGATCTTTGCTGAGCAACTGCTAAGTATGGTTAGGGAGCACGCTTTTGAGACCGATGTTGGTGAGCAGCGTATCTCCATCAGTGCCGGTGTTATTTCAACTAGCAATCGTATTTTTGATAACGTGGATGAGCTTTTCAAAGCCGCAGATGAGGCCTTGTATACCGCTAAGAATCAGGGTCGTGACCAGGTTGCTGGGCAGTAAAGCAGGAGTAAGCAATGACTAATGAAGGGGCATTCCCAAAACGCCGTTTAAGACGTTTAAGACGTTCAGATTTCAGCCGCAGATTGGTTGCGGAAAACCAATTGTCTGTGAACGATTTAATTTACCCTGTGTTTGTGCTGGAAGGACAGAATGAACGCGAAACGGTTGATTCTATGCCCGGCGTTGAGCGTCTGAGTATCGACTTACTTGTCGCTGAATGTCAGCGCTTGGTCGATCTTGGTATTCCAATGGTAGCGCTATTTCCGGTAACCCCGGCTTCGGCAAAGTCCGAGATGGCAGAAGCGGCCTATGATGATAATGGTTTGGCGCAGCGGGCGGTGAAAGCAATAAAAGCAGAGTGCCCTGAGCTGGGTGTGATGACTGACGTCGCTCTGGATCCGTTCACGACTCATGGACAGGACGGCATTATTGACGACAGCGGTTATGTCCAAAACGACATTACTACTGAAGTCCTGGTTAAACAGGCGCTCTCTCATGCTAAGGCCGGTGCTGACGTTGTAGCGCCGTCAGACATGATGGACGGCCGTATTGGTGCTATCCGTGATGCATTGGAAGCTGAAGGTTTCCATAATACTCAGATAATGGCGTACTCTGCTAAATACGCCAGTGCATTTTACGGACCTTTCAGAGACGCAGTTGGCTCTGCGGGTAATTTGAAGGGCGGTGATAAAAAGACTTACCAGATGGATCCGGCAAATTCCGATGAAGCGCTGCATGAAATTGCGTTGGATATTCAGGAAGGGGCCGACATGGTGATGGTGAAGCCGGGAATGCCCTACTTAGATATCGTGCGTCGGGTAAAAGACGAGTTCGGCGTGCCGACCTTTGCGTATCAAGTGAGCGGTGAATATGCCATGTTACAGGCTGCCATCGCTAACGGTTGGCTGGGCGACGATGTTATTGAAGAGAGTTTATTGGCATTTAAGCGTGCGGGTGCTAATGGCATTTTGACGTACTTTGCTAAATCCATTGCTGAAAAGTGGGCGAAGTCTGAATAATCGTTACGCCGTTACTTCATTGGCAAGCTGTGCGAGTAACCCCTCGCGCAGTGCGCCATAAGTCACCTCAAACTCTTCTATATTAAGTGCTTCAGTAATGCCCGCAAGAATGGCTAAGCCACCGGCAAGCACCGCCTTTCTGTCTTCTCTTAAGCCCGGAAAATCAAGTGCCTCCACGGTTCCTTTTTTGGCGCAGCGTTTCATCAATTCGGTCAGCCACTCACGCGTTAATTGTGTTTGACCTTCGGCGTGGGCTATTTCACTGACGGCTCTGAAGGTACCGGATGCACCCAGTACGCGCTTCCAGCTGTGCTGATGGTAGTCGTTGAGAAAAGGCTCAATGAGGGAGGCTGCATCACTTTTTGCTTGTTCAAAAGAGCTGTCATTGAGTATGCCACCGCTAAAATAGCGATTCTGAAAAACCACACAGCCCATATCCAGGCTTTGCAAGTATTTCGGGCTTAAACCGTGCCCTGCAATGACTTCGGTACTGGCACCTCCGATATCGATGACCAGCACATCGTCGGTGCACTGAGACACACTACACACACCTGAATAAATTAATTCAGCTTCCTGCTCGCCGGTAATGACCTGAATAGGATGTCCTAAAGCGTTTTCAAATTGCTCTAGCAGCTGGGCCTGATTACTGGCTTTACGCAGTGCGGCGGTGGCGACAACAGTCACTGCATCGGGCTGAAATTGTTCGAGCTCTGCGGCAAAACCTAACAGGCATTGGCATGCCCGTTTTGCTGCGTCGTCATCAATGGTATTTGCTGCGTTAAGCCCGTCGGCCAGCCTGACTTTCTGTTTGTGGCGTGTAAGCACTCGGGGCTTTGGGAAAAAACCGGTCATTGAAACTTCTGCCATCAACAAATGAAAGCTGTTTGAGCCCATGTCGATGGCAGCCAGTTTTTTCTTTTTCAGCGCCATTGGCGTTTATGACCTTGGAGGACCAGAGCGTCGACCACGTGGTTTGCCTTTATTGCCACCAGAGTTATGGCGGCGGCGTCGTTGTGGTGGGCGAGGACGTCTTAAGTCACTTAGCATAGCATCTGCATCGTATTTGGTGACCGGAATGCTGTGACCAATATATTCCTCAATAGCCGGAAGGTTATAAACATACTCTTCACAGGCCAGGCTGATTGCAGCACCACTGGCGCCTGCGCGGCCAGTACGACCAATACGATGTACGTAGTCTTCGCAGTCGTCCGGCAAATCGAAGTTGTAGACGTGAGTCACTTCCGGAATATGCAGTCCACGTGCAGCGACATCGGTCGCGACCAGAAAGTCGATACGGCCTTCGGCAAAGTCATCAAGAATTTTCAGCCGCTTTTTCTGCGGTACGTCGCCGGTTAAAAGTCCGGCTCTGTGATCATTTGCGACCAACCAGCCGTGAACTTTTTCACAACCGTGCTTGGTATTAGCGAACACAATGGCTTTTTCCGGCCAGTCTTCTTCAATAAGCGTGAGCAATAGCGGGAACTTATCCGGCTTAGACGGATAAAATAATTCTTCGGTGACACGTACTGCGGTTTTCTGTGCCGGTTCGACTTCCAGCTTAGTTGGCGCGTTCATGTGCTCGTATGCCAACTCTTGAACTCGATAAGACAGGGTTGCCGAGAACAATAGATTAAGACGCTTCGCAGGCTCTGGCATTTTGCGCAGCAAATAGCGAATATCGTCAATGAAGCCTAAGTCAAACATACGGTCGGCTTCGTCCAGTACCACTACCTCAATGTCGTTCAATGAGAACAAGCCTTGCTTGTAAAAGTCGATAAGGCGACCTGTGGTGCCGACCAGAATGTCCGGGCTATTACTTAACTGCTCTTTTTGAGAGTCGTAACCTTCGCCGCCGTATATGACACCCATCTTCAAGCCGCAGCTTTCCAGCAAAGGCTCTGCGTCATGGGCAATCTGAATGGCAAGCTCACGGGTTGGGGCCATAATGAGGGCACGAGGGCCTGAATCGGTTTTTTCGGACGACGCGTTCTGCATTAAGCGGTTGAAAGTCGCCAGAAGAAATGACAAGGTTTTCCCTGTTCCGGTTTGAGCCTGACCAGCAACGTCGCGCTCAGATAACGCAACAGGCAGACTTAACGCCTGGATTGGAGTACAATATTCGAATCCGGCATTGGATAGCGCTTGCTGTAATTTGGGATGAAGCGCCAAATCAGCGAAACGAGTTTCTGAAAGATGTGTTTTATTCATAAGTTATAAGCATATCAGTTTGCGCTTGTATTCAAAAACAGAAATAATACTATTCTATATTTCCACGCGAAAGAATTTAGCGGAGAGTACCATGAGTGACGCAATTGTTCAGCTAAGCGATGACAGTTTTGACGAAGATGTCATCAAATCCGATAAACCTGTACTGGTCGACTTTTGGGCCGAGTGGTGTGGGCCTTGTAAAATGGTCGCGCCAATTCTGGACGACATTGCCGAAGAGTACGCCGGTAAGTTGGTTATTGGTAAGCTGAATGTGGACCATAACGAACAAACCCCGCCGAAATTTAATATCCGCGGTATTCCTACGCTGCTGTTATTCAAAGACGGCGATGTGGTGGCAACCAAAGTTGGCGCGCTATCTCGAGCGCAACTGGTTGAATTTCTTGACCAACACATTTAATCGGTATCAAAAAGCGGCGCATTATGCGCCGTTTTTGTTAGCAAAACTGGACGAACTCTAATTTTGGTGATACCTTTCTGTTTATTAACTATTCAAGCAGGCTTGCCAACTCCACCGGCGCGCCTTGTTAAGTAAGAGAAACTTCTGTTTCTGACTTCGCAACTCGCGAAATCCGAACGTTCCAATTGTTTTAATATTCTAGAGTCAATAAAAAGGCTTTGTGTTCAATCGATAACTCGAAAACCCTCCTATGAATCTAACTGAACTTAAAGATAAACCCGTAAACGAGCTTGTTGAGCTCGCGGACTCAATGGGCCTTGAGAATATGGCCCGTCTGCGCAAGCAGGACATCATTTTTGCTATTTTAAAGGCGCACGCAAAAAGCGGTGAAGACATATACGGCGGCGGTGTGTTGGAAATTTTGCAGGACGGCTTCGGCTTCTTGCGATCAGCCGACTCGTCATATTTGGCCGGCCCCGATGATATTTATGTATCGCCTAGCCAAATTCGTCGCTTTAACTTACGCACCGGCGACACTATTGGCGGCAAAATTCGACCGCCGAAAGACAGCGAACGTTATTTTGCTCTTCTGAAAATTCGCGAAGTTAACTTCGACAAGCCTGAAAACTCTCGTAATAAAATTCTCTTTGAAAACCTGACACCACTGCATGCAGACGAACGTTTTCGTTTAGAGCGTGGTAATGGTAGTACAGAAGATATTACGGCGCGTGTTCTCGACTTGTCGGCACCTATTGGTAAAGGCCAGCGTGGTCTTATCGTTGCACCGCCGAAAGCGGGTAAAACGTTATTACTGCAGAACGTTGCGACTTCTATTGCGGCGAATCATCCTGAAGCAGAGCTTATTGTACTGCTTATCGATGAGCGTCCGGAAGAAGTAACGGAAATGCACCGTTTGGTGCAGGGTGAAGTGGTTGCTTCAACTTTCGATGAGCCTGCCAGCCGCCACGTACAGGTTGCTGAAATGGTTATCGAAAAAGCGAAGCGTTTGGTTGAGCACAAAAAAGATGTCGTCATCTTATTAGACTCGATTACTCGCTTGGCGCGTGCTTATAACACCGTTATTCCAAGCTCAGGTAAAGTCCTGACGGGTGGTGTGGACGCTAACGCGCTACACAAGCCAAAACGTTTCTTTGGTGCAGCACGTAACGTCGAAGAAGGCGGCAGCTTAACCATTATTGCAACTGCGCTTATCGATACCGGCTCGAAGATGGATGAAGTTATCTACGAAGAGTTTAAAGGTACCGGTAACATGGAACTGCATTTGAACCGCAAGTTGGCAGAGAAACGTGTTTTCCCTGCAATCGACTTTAACCGTTCAGGTACACGTCGTGAAGAATTGCTGACGTCGCAGGACGAGCTGCAGAAAATGTGGATCCTGCGGAAGATTATGAACCCAATGGGCGAAGTTGAAGCCATGGAATTCCTGATTGACCGTTTGCAGATGACTAAGACCAACGACGAATTCTTCGAATCGATGAAGCGTCAACGCAACAGCTAAGCGGCGTATGAAATATCAAGATCTGCGAGACTTCATCGCGCTCCTCGAGGAGCGCGGTGAACTTAAACGCATCCAGCAAGAAATAGACCCCTACCTTGAAATTACCGAAATATCTGACCGTACGTTAAAAGCAGAAGGCCCGGCCTTATTGTTTGAGAACGTGAAAGGTCATGACATGCCGGTGTTGGCGAACCTCTTTGGTACGCCAGAGCGTGTGGCTTTAGGTATGGGGCAAGAGTCGGTAACAGCGCTACGCGATGTTGGTAAGCTTTTGGCCTTTTTAAAAGAGCCGGAGCCACCGAAAGGCTTCCGAGATGCTTTGAATTTGCTGCCAACGTACAAAAAAGTGCTTAGTATGTCGCCGAAAAAGCTCAAAAAGGCGCCATGTCAGCAGGTAGTAATGAGTGGCGATGACGTTGACTTGACCAAACTGCCAATTCAGCACTGTTGGCCGGGCGATGTAGCGCCGTTAGTCACCTGGGGGCTTACAGTGACCCGGGGGCCACATAAAGAGCGCCAGAACTTAGGTATTTATCGCCAGCAACTTTTGGGGCCGAATAAGCTTATTATGCGTTGGTTGTCGCATCGCGGTGGCGCGTTAGATTTTCAGGAGTGGTGCCAGCAGCATCCGGGTGAGAAATTCCCTGTCTCTGTAGCCTTAGGTGCTGACCCTGCCACTATTTTAGGTGCGGTAACACCTGTACCTGATAGCTTATCGGAGTACGCCTTTGCCGGGCTGCTGCGCGATAGTAAAACCGAAGTAACACAGTGCCTAAGCAATGACTTACAAGTCCCGGCACATGCAGAAATTATTCTGGAAGGTTACATTGAGCCGGGTGAAACAGCGCCCGAAGGGCCTTATGGCGACCATACTGGCTATTACAATGAAGTGGATGAGTTTCCGGTGTTTACCGTGACTCATGTTACCCATCGTAAAGACCCGATTTACCACAGCACTTATACCGGTCGGCCGCCAGATGAGCCCGCAGTATTGGGTGTGGCTTTGAACGAAGTTTTCATTCCGTTATTGCAAAAGCAGTTTCCGGAAATTGTCGATTTTTATCTGCCACCGGAAGGCTGTTCGTACCGTTTAGCCGTAGTCACTATGAAGAAGCAGTACTCAGGTCATGCCAAACGCGTGATGATGGGAGTCTGGTCTTTCTTGCGTCAGTTTATGTACACCAAGTTCGTGATTGTGTGTGACGACGATGTGAATGCGCGAGACTGGAAAGACGTGATTTGGGCTATGACGACCCGAATGGATCCGGCTCGCGACACCACTTTGGTTGAAAACACACCAATTGACTACTTAGATTTTGCGTCACCAGTGTCGGGTCTTGGTTCGAAAATGGGTATGGACGCAACCAACAAATGGCCCGGTGAAACTGACCGCGAATGGGGCGAGCCTATTGTCATGAGTGAAGAGGTTAAGCAGCGTGTCGACCAGCTGTGGGACGAACTGAACATTATGGAGTCGTGAATGAGTCAACAAATGACCTGTAAAGTCGAGATTTCGCGTCAGTTAGCGGACGCTGTTTGGGAAGTGCGTTTGCAATTGCCGCAGCCAGTCGCGTTTAAAGCAGGCCAGTATTTAATGGTTGTCATGGGTGAAAGAGATAAGCGACCTTTTAGCATCGCGTCGTGCCCGTCAAGTGATAGTGAGTGGTTACTTCATATTGGTGCGACACCTGACAATAGCTACGCTATGGAGGTGTTGGATAAGATCCGCGCTGAGGGCGAAGTCAAGATAGAAGCCCCCGATGGTATTGCTTTCTACCGCCAGGACAGTGACAAACCGGCCGTTTTAATAGCAGGCGGCACTGGCTTTTCATACGCTTACTCTATTTTACAGCAACATTTACGAGCAACGCCGGAGCGCCCATTAACGTTATATTGGGGCGCAAAAACTCAAGCCGATTTGTATTTGCACGATGAACTCGAGCGTTTAGCCAGTGAACATGAGCATTTTGACTATCACCCAGTGCTCGAAGACGCTGCCGGAGACTGGCCGTATTCCATTGGGTTGGTTCATCAGGCGGTAATGACGCGCCAACAGAATTTGCAAAACTGCGAAGTTTACATGGCCGGTCGTTTCGAAATGGTGCGTGTTATTAGGGACGATTTTGTTGCCCAAGGCGTGCCGTTAGAAAACCTTTACGGTGACGCATTGTCGTTCATTTAAAGAGCATTTGTTAAAACAGCAAGCTGCGTTATACTGACGCCGCTTTACCAAGGGGTGCCGGCAACGGCTGAGATGCGAAAGCGAACCCTTAAAACCTGATCCGGTTAATACTGGCGTAGGGATGGTAGAAAACCCGTCTAATACAGCCTTACCGGATCGTTTCTGACTTTGTTTTGAGGAAATGATCCATGCAAAAAATAACGTCTTACTTAGCAGCCAGTATTGGCTTAGCATTACTGCAAACTTCGGTTCTGGCCTATGGTCAGGAAAATAGCAACGACTTTGAAATAATTGAAGTGAGTGGTGACTTTCATAAGCGCACGCTTAATGAAACGACCAGCAGTGTGTCCATTATTGACCAAAATGCAATGCAGCAGCGAAATGCGCAGCATTTAGAAAATACGCTCAACAGCTTTGCCAATGTTAACTTCTCCGGCGGTACATCGACTGCACGCTTTATTCAGATTCGCGGCATGGGCGAGCGTTCTCAGTTTGTTGATCCGATTAGTCCGTCAGTCGGTCTTATTATAGATGGCATTGATTACAGTGGTTTAGGCACTGCTGCGTCCCTTTTCGATATAAACCAGGTTGAGGTATTTCGAGGACCCCAAAGCGGTCGTTTTGGTGTGAACGCAATGGCTGGCCTGGTGTTGCTTGATAGTGTACAGCCCTCGGATGACTTTAGCGGTCAGTTTGAGTTGTCAGCCGGTAATTATGACGAACGCATGGGTGGCTTAGCATTAGGCGGACAGCTGGGCGTATTAGGTAACGCCCGCTTCTCTATCAGTCAGTTTAACCAAGACGGCTACATTGAGAATACTTACTTAGAAAGGGACGACACCAACAATAGAAACGAACTTGGCGTTCGCTTTTTATTGAACACCCAGTTTACCGATAACTGGACGTTAGATACCGTTTTGCACTACAACGATGTTGATAACGGCTATGATGCATTCAGCCTCGATAACAACCGAACCACGCTGTCAGACGAGCCGGGCTACGACCGCCTTGAGAGTGATGCGGTAAAAACCACATTGAATTATTTGGGGTGGGATAACAGCCGACTTGAGTTGTCAGCGAGTATTTTAAACGCAGATACTGCTTACGCCTTTGATGAAGACTGGACGTATGTCGGTATTGCGCCCGGTTGGGAATATTCGTCGTTTGATGCTTACTTGCGTGAGAGAAAAGACAAAACAGCCGAGGTTCGCTGGTTGTCGGATGCCCCGCAAGTGTTGCTGGGAGTAGACAGTGAGTGGGTAGCGGGTGTTTATTATTACGATAAAGACGTCGAACTAACGCGTGATTACTTTAATTGGGACTTAGGTCAGCCGGATATTTTCCAAAGTGATTATCGCAGTCAACATGCCGCGGTATACGGCGAATTGACGCAGCACTGGAGTGAGAAGTTCACCACTATTAGCGGTTTGCGTATTGAGCAGTACGATAACGACTACTCCGACAGTCGCAGTATAGACGCACAACCGGAAGATACCATGGTGGGTGGTAGTTTTAGTGCACGCTACCAGGCAGCACCAAACAGCTATTGGTATGCGACCGTGTCACGAGGCTATAAGTCCGGTGGCGTTAATGGCGAAGCGCTGGGTAAAGCGGACGACCAGGGTCTCGACGAGCTAAAAGACTACCTGCTGGAACGCGCTACTTTTGAGCCTGAAATTCTATGGAGTGCTGAATTTGGCGTTAAAGGCAGTAGCCCAAGCGGTGACTTAACGTCACGAGTGAGCACTTTTTACCATTGGCGTGACGATGTTCAGCTTAAAAGTTGGGTGAACCGCAACCAGTCGTTTGTCGGTTACATTGAGAATGCTGCCGAAGGGACGGGGTACGGTCTTGAAGCCGAAATTCGCAATAAACTGACTGACTGGCTCACATTATTTGCTTCTGCGAGTTGGCTGGAAACCGAAATAGAAGGCTTTGTGACTGAGGACGGCATGGATATGACGGGGCGTGAGCAAGCTCATGCGCCTCAGTATCAGTTCAACGTCGGCTTCGAAGGTTGGTATGGTGAGAATATTCAGTGGGTACTTCAGGTCGACGGCAAGGACGAATTCTATTTCTCGAACTCGCATAATCAGAAGTCGGACTCTATGGCACTGGTGCATTTCGCGGTGAACTATTACGTTGATGATTGGCGTGTGAGCTTGTGGGGACGGAACTTAACGGATGAAGACTATGAAGTGCGAGGTTTCTACTTTGCTAATGACCCCAGAACTCAATACGCGAATGACGAAACCTACGTACAGTATGGTGAGCCGCGTCGTTTCGGTATAACTGTTAGCAAGTCGTTCTAAGGAAAAAACCGTGCTAGAAACCCTGTTAGAACAGTTAATGATGAGCTCTTTGTGGGAATTAGCCGCACTGTTATTCGCACTGGGGTACTTGGTGCTTGCGGCTCATCAGAGGCAATGGTGCTGGCTGTCGGCAACCATAAGCTGTGGAATTTATGCTGTATTGTTCTGGCAGGGTAAGCTGTATATGGAGTCGGTATTGCAGGCTATTTATGTCGTCATGGCCGGTTACGGCTGGTGGCAGTGGCGCTTCCAAAAGTCTGCCGCCGAAGAAAGCCCTGGTGGTGCCAAATACTCGTTGAAGTGGCATCTTTTACAGTGGGCTTGGCTGATACCTCTGGCTGCTATAATTGCCTATACGCTTTCTGTTTATACTGACGCCGACGCCGTATGGCTCGATACTTATACTACCGTGTTTAGCTTGCTGGCGACTTGGCTGGTGACTAAAAAAGCGTATGAAACCTGGTGGTACTGGCTGGTTATTGACAGCGTTTATGTGTATTTGTACGCCAGTAAGGGTTTTGTCGCTACGGCGTTATTGTTTGTGGTCTACCTGGGGCTGGTGTTGTATGCCATGTGGCGCTGGCATCAGGATAACCCACAACCAGAGCCGCTAAAGAGTGCCGGATGATATCTGTACCTAAAGCAGTCACTCGGTTAACCAGTGGGCAGTCAAACCAAACGCTGCGGCTTAAGTCTGATGACTCTGATCTCGTACTAAAGCGGTGGCAAAATGATGGCTTATTTCAGGTTGATCGAGGTCTGGAGGTTACTGTACAGAAAACGCTTGCCGAAAGCGGTGCTGCCCCTGAGGTACTGGACTGGAATGAAGCTGAAGGCTGGCTATTACAGCCATATTTAGAGGCGCCTTCATTAAATCAGGTAACCTTATCGCCCGCCATTAAAGCAACGGTATTGGCTGAGGTTCTCGCTAAAATTCACTCCTTTAAGCCAAGCATTCCTCACTGGAGATTAAACGACAAAGTAGAGCATTACCTGCAGCAGCTTTCCAACTATGAACCTTCCCTGGCTAAGTCTTTTCGGGAAGAAAAAAGCCAACACCAGCAGGCGATTGATCAATGGTTGGAGTACCCGGTGCTTTGTCACAATGACCTGTCGATGAATCATATTCTTATGACCGCTCCCATTAAAGTAATTGACTGGGAGTATGCGGGAATAGGGCACCCACTGTTTGATATTGCGAATACCATCGTCATGAACAAGCTCGACGACGCTATGGCCGAACGACTGCTAACCGACTACGCACGACTGACGCGCTACGATGTCGAACTTGCTGATATGATCGAATGGCTCGATTTGGTGGATTGGCTGAATAACTTGTGGCAGCATTTACTTTCCTATTCCAAATAGTACGGAAAGCAGCATGACTGACAAACAGCTAACCGAGAAGGTTTACGGCTACCTCGCAGAAGATGAAGACGCGCGAGTGTGTAAGGATATACCTGAGTCGGCGTGTAACCATCAGCCAAAGTCTTTTGTGTTAATGCTGCTGTCTCTGACGTTAACCAAGCTGGGTGACAGCCTGGTCAGCGCACGTTTAGTCTTGCCGTGGATGTTAAGTTCGCTAGGCGCTCCTGCCGTATTCATTAGTGCGTTAGTTCCCTTGCGTGAGTCATTGGCACTATTACCTCAACTATTTGTTGCCCAGCAATTGCGCCAACAACCGGTTCGTAAATGGTTTTGGGTTGCAGGCAGTGTCGGGCAGGCCGCATTGCTGTTGCTCATGCTGTTTGCGGTTGCCACGTTAAATAATAGTGCTCTGGGCTGGAGTGTCGTGTTACTGCTCGCGTTATTTAGCTTGTCTCGCGGTATCTGCTCGGTTGCCAATAAGGATGTTACGGGTAAAACGGTGTCTAAAACACGGCGGGGTAGGTTATCCGGTGTGGCAGCCTCTTCCGCTGGCTTGCTGACCTTGTTAACTGCCTTAGTGATTGTTTTTTCGCCGGAAGTAGACGGTCAGCGTTGGCTCTTTTTAGCCTTGCTGGGAGCTGGCGTCGTTTTATGGCTTTTAGCGGCGGCTTTGTACGCAGGTATTCCAGAGGTTGCTGGCGCTACTGAAGGTGGTGGTAACGCAGTCTCTGAAGCCGTTAAGTCGATGTCATTGCTCTGGAAGAATGGCCAGTTTGGACATTTTGTGTTGACCCGAGCCTTACTTGTCGCCGCAGCTTTCGCTATTCCCTACATTGTGGTGCTTATTCAGCGTCAGGGCGATACGGAGCTAACCAGTTTAGGTAGCCTTATGCTGGCTAGTGGACTTGCTGGCTTGCTTGCCGGGCGCTTTTGGGGACGCTGGTCTGATTCAGCCAGCCATCATGTTATGGCGGCAGCATCGGTCATGTCGACGCTAGTCATGGCGGCTGCACTGGCTATCTTCTATTGGGTACCGAATTGGCTCGGTCTTGAGTGGATTGCTGCTTTGTTGCTGTTTGCGTCCGCAGTAGCCCATCACGGTGCGCGCGTTGGTCGTAAAACGTATTTGGTTGATATGGCGAACCAGGAGAATAGAGCGCAGTTAACTGCTGTCTCTAATACTGTCATGGGTGTTGTACTGCTGGCAGGTTTGTTACTCGGTTGGGTTGATGCGGCTTTTGGTGCTCACGCCGTACTATGGGTGCTGGTCGTTGTTGGTGTATTAGCTACTTTAAGCGCACTGAAACTACCCGACGTGTCCGGAGACACGTCAGCATAGCTTACAAAAACTGCTGCAGATTTTACTTTCCTCGAATGGTGGCGTAGAGACCAATAATTACCGCGGCAACGCCACCAATTAAATACCAGATAGTGTTGTCTGTTGGTTCATTGGTTGCCATTTCCGATACTTCCGACGCGATGGATTGTGACGCTTCATAGGAGAAGTAAAGCAAGATAGCGCCAACGATAATTAATACAATACCAACTATGCGTGTCATAACGGTTTCCTCTTTTTGTGTTAACAGTTTCTCAATATATCGAACTATAAATTAAGCGCAAGTCCCTACCTTTTTATTGATTTATATCATATAGCATAGTTTCAAGCTATTCTTGTAAGTGTAATTGTTAATAGGTGCGCATCGTTTAAAACTAAAATAACAAGATTGGGGAAGAACTATGACTAGAGCGCCTTTCAAGCTAGGTTTTTTATCGCTGTCTATGGCTGCTGCGCTTGTGGCGCCAGGAACAGCTATGGCACAAGATGCCGTTAATGCCGAAACCGGGGAGTCAATTGAGCGAATTGTTACTCTGGGGTCACGTGTAAACGGGCGAACGGCTACTGAGTCTGCGTCGCCTATTGATATTATCTCAGCCGACCAGCTGGTTGATACCGGCGCAACTGAGCTGGGTAAAGCTCTGCAAATGAGTGCTCCGTCATTTAACTTCTCGTCAACGACTATTTCAGATGGTTCGGACATTATCCGTCCGGCAACTTTACGAGGCTTAAACCCTGACCAGGTATTGGTTTTGGTGAATGGTAAGCGTCGTCACCAGCAAGCGCTGGTGAACGTGCAGGAAACTATTGGTAAAGGCTCCGCAGGATACGACATTAACGCCATTCCAATTACAGCGGTTGAGCGTGTGGATATTCTTCGTGATGGGGCTGCGGCTCAGTACGGCTCTGATGCTATCGCCGGTGTTATTAACATTACTCTGAAAAGCTCTGAGGGCGGCAGTATTTCTGCCGAAGTGGGTCAAACCTATGAAAAAGACGGTGAAGTAAATACTGTTGGTATTAACTTTGGTAAAGAGTTTGATAAGGGTTTCTTCAACGCAACGTTAGAATACCGTGACCGCGGCATGACCAATCGAGCTTCGCCGGCTGAAGCATCACTTATTGGTGACTGGCTGTCGCCAAGTGGTGAGCCTGTCGTTCGTTTACACGTTGGCGACGCGGACTCTGAAAATATGTACGCCTGGTTTAACGCTGGTTACAGTTTGGGAGGTACCACTGAGCTTTATGCCTTTGGTGGTATTTCGAATCGCGACGGTGGCTCTTCAGGCTTTTTCCGTGGACGCGGGCACCCAAGAACGATAGAGGCGATTTATCCTGACGGTTTCTTACCAAAACTGGAAACAGAAGCCGATGATCAGTCCTTAGCGGTCGGTGTTCGTGGTGACCTTCCCAACGCTTGGTTATGGGACGCAAGTGTCGTTTACGGTAAAAGTGAGTTTGGATTTAACTCGTCAAATTCCGCCAACGTGAGTTGGTACTATGAGCCACACCCAGATGGCGGTATTTATGGTGAGACGCCAACGGAAGCCTTTGACGGTGAGTTAGTGTTTGAACAAACCACATTTAACTTTGATGTAAATGGTACGGTCGATGTGGCTAATGAGCTTCTTTATTTAGCCCTGGGTGTTGAACTGCGTCAGGACAGCTATCAAATTAATCCGGGCGACCCGGTATCTTGGGCTTATGGTCGAGCGAATGATCCGGATGTAGAAATATTAACGCCTTATGGGACCGTTGCAGAAGCTGGTATTCAAGGCTTTCCGGGCTTTAGTCCTAGCCAGGCGGTAGATGCTGACCGAGATAGCTACGGCGCATACGTCGATGCGGAATATTATGTCACTCCCGACTTTTTATTGGCTGGCGCACTTCGTTATGAAGACTATGATATTGCCGGTGATAATATCTCGGGCAAACTCTCTACCCGTTACGACATTGATAGCGACTTTTCTTTGCGAGGCACTGTCGCAACTGGCTTCCGGGCGCCGGGTGTTCAGCAAATATACTACAGTCAGGTTCTAACAAACGTTGTTAATGGTACTTTGGTGGAAACAGGCACAATAGCTAACGACGATGAGTTAGCACGCCAGTTTGGCATCAAAGAGTTGGAAGAAGAAACCTCGGAAAGCATCAGCTTTGGTTTAATCAAACGTTTTGATAATGGCTTTGATTTAACCATGGATGCGTACCAAATTAATATTGATGACCGTATTGTTTTGTCTGAAACTCTTACGGCCGATGTTGGTGCGGAGTTTGGTGATATTCTGGCTGACAATAACTTGGGAGCAGCCCAGTTCTTCACAAACTCAGTTGACACTAAAACTACTGGTTTGGATGTTATTGCCTCTTACCCAACTGAGTTAATGGAAGGTGAGTTAAACCTAACCGCGGCTATGAGCTTTATGAACACCGAAGTTGAACGAGTGAATTCGGTTTCATCACTAATTGCGGGTGAAGACATTTTTAATGACACTCAGATACTTCGTTTGGAAGAAGGTCAGCCCAGTGAAAAAGCAACTATTAGCGCGGACTGGACTCGCAATGCCTGGAATGTGAATGTGGCGTTTAACTACTTCGGGTCTGTTGAAGGCCAGGCATTTACCGGCGTTAAAAAAGAATGGGGAGGTAAATGGTTGACGGACGCATCCGTTGGTTATGACTTCACTGATAATCTGAATGTCCGTATTGGCGCAAACAACCTGTTTGATACTTACCCGGATGAGTGGGGCAGCGAAGGCTCTCCATTCTCGGATGCGGGCTTCAAATACGGTTGGGAAACCTTCCCGTTTGGTGTTAATGGCGGTTACTACTATGCACGCTTGAACTATACGTTCTAAAGGATACTTTTCAAGTACTGCATAGTATAAATACAAATAAAAACGCCCCGCTTTAACGGGGCGTTTTTTTATGGCTGAGCTCAATTAATCGAGCCTTCAATCACCTAAGTAAGAGGTCAGCATCCACGCTGTTTTCTCTTGCTCTTTAATGTAGTCACTCATCAACGCGTTGGTGCCTTCATCACCGGCTTCTCCTGCGAGGTCTAAAATCTCACGTTGCAGGCGAATCGTTGTTTGATAACTGTCCAAAATATTCGCGATACAAGCGCGGCCTTCGTGAACGTCTTTTACTTCCTCAATTTCGCTGTTCTTAATGTACGTTGAGTAAGCATGTTGAGGACGTTGACCTAAGGTCAGAATACGCTCTGCTATTTCATCAATTTTCAGCAGTAAGTCGTCGTAGGTTTCTTCAAACTTTGCGTGCAGTTCGAAGAAGCGCTCGCCTTTAATGTTCCAATGGAAACCACGAACGTTCATGTAAAACACTTGATAGTTCGACAGTAGCTCGTTCAGCTTGTCGCCAAGTTGCTCGGCTTTTTTCTTATCTAAACCAATAACGCTTAACTGTTTCATAAAACCCTCCTTTGTCATCGTTATGCTTTAACCATAGTCCATTCGTGGGGTTAAAGAAAGCGATGAAAATCGATAAAGCTGACAGTTAAGTTCGATAACTGTCAGCTTTAGCTTACATCAGAGAATACGGTTATGAAGCGAGTTAGATCAACTCGATGACTCAACTTTGCCGTCGCGAATGTGCTTTTCGCCGCGCGCTTTAGCAAGTTGAATTTGACGCTCGCGCTCTGCGTAACGTTCTTTTTGTTCTGGTGTAGTTTTGTCGAAACAGTGTGGGCAGCTAACCCCTTTCTGGTAGTGCTCAGACGCCATTTCCTCTTGAGTAATAGGCATACGGCAGGCATAACACTGGTCATATTCACCTTGCTCTAGTCCGTGTTTAACCGTGACACGTTGGTCGAATACGAAACATTCACCATTCCAGCGACTCGTGTCTTCCGGTACCAGCTCAAGGTATTTCAATATGCCGCCTTTTAAGTGGTAAACCTCGTCGAAGCCCTGCTCTTTTAAGTAAGCGGTCGACTTTTCACAGCGAATGCCGCCGGTGCAGAACATGGCGACTTTCTTGTGCTTTTCCGGATCAAGATGTTCTTTCACATACTCTGGAAACTCGCGAAAGGTATCTGTTTTAGGGTTTACTGCGCCTTCAAATGTGCCGACGGCATACTCGTATTCATTACGGGTATCAATAACCAGTACTTCCGGGTCAGAAATCAGGTCGTTCCACTTTTCCGGCTCAACGTAGGTGCCAACCGTGTTCTTAGGATCGACCCAGTCGACGCCCATAGTGACAATTTCTTTTTTGAGCTTGACCTTAGTGCGGTAGAAGGCCTGCTCGTCACTCGGTGATTCTTTGTGATCAATGTCAGCAAAACGTTCATCTGAACGTAGATAAGCTAAGACGTTATCGATGGCTTCGCGGGTACCGCAAATAGTACCGTTAATGCCTTCTCGAGCCAGCAGAAGGGTGCCTTTTACGTCGTTGTCGATAAGGGTTTGATAGAGTGGTTCGCGAATTTGCTCATAGTCATTGAGCTCGACAAACTTATACAATGCCGCACAAATGTACATATCGTGTTACCTTTTTCAGCGGTTCGGAACGTAAATCCGAAGCCTTGTTTGGAAATAGTCGATTTAAAAATCGAGCGCGAATTATACGTATTGATTCAGATCAGCGCAAACCGGGAGTCGAAGCCAGTGGTCAGTGAGTCGTTATTTTATGGGTTAGTGTTGCTGTCTGCGGCAACGTCGTTATTAAGTGCGGTCGCCGGTGCTGGGGGCGGCGCGGTATTAATAGGCGTTATCGCGTTGGTGCTGCCCGGCAGCGCCGTTATTCCGGTTCATGGTTTAGTACAAATGGGCTCGAACGTAGGGCGGGCAGCTTTGTCATGGCGACATATTCACTGGCCGACTATTGCTTGGTTTGTGCCTTTTGGGCTATTGGGCACCTTTCTCGGAAGCCTGTTACTGGTTCAGTTACCAACAGAAATACTGCAAATTACCATTGGTCTGTTCCTGCTATGGCTAACCTGGGGGCCTAAATTACCGCAAAGCTTGTCCGGGCGTGCGGGTCTTGTCGGCGGGGGCTTGTTAACGGGGTTTTTAGCATTATTTGTTGGCGCGTCAGGACCTTTGGTGGCGGCCTTCGTAAAAGCCCGTTTCAGCGAGAGAATGCAAACCGTGGCTACCTTTGCTGCGGTTATGACTTTTCAGCATGGTCCTAAAGCCATTGTTTTTGGTATGGCTGGCTTTGTTTTTAAAGACTGGCTGCCTTTAATTGGAGCAATGATAGCGGCTGGTTTTGCCGGTACCTGGATAGGTTTGCACTGGCTCAAAAAAATAACGAACCAGCGCTTTGATCAACTATTCCGAATGATCATTACCTTGCTGGCGCTGCGTTTGCTTTGGGTCGCGCTTGAGGCGCTTATCCCAACGTTGTCTGGCGTAGCGACGTAGGCTGGCAATGTTGTCAGTTTCATCCATTATTGGCGTGCCCAAAATGGTTTCGATAATATCTTCCAGGGTAATAAGTCCTAACCAACTGCCATGCTCGTCATAGACTAACGCCATGTGTTGCCGTGTGGATATAAGGTGGCTCATTAAGGCTTCGACACTCACGGTTTCGGTAACGACTTCAACCTGGCGAACAATGTCGAGAATAGGTGTTCCTTCGTCGGCGTCAAAAACATCGCTGCGGAACAGAATGCCGTGAGGCTCTTCTTCGGCGTCGATGACCGGGTAACGGGAAAATGGGAGCTCACGAATCTTTTGACTAACGGCCATAATGTCTTCGTCAGGCCGTATGGACTCGCAAACCGTTCGCGGTGTCATAACTTCCTTAACCCGAATGTCGTGAAGGTCAAGAATGTTTAAAATAACACGTCGCTCGTCCGCATCCAGAGCTTCTTCCTCATGACCAATGGTTGCCATGGCTTTTATCTCAGAGCGCACGTCAATTTCTTCTTCCCCACCGCCAATACGTTTTGTTATTTGGTCAGACAACCAAATAAATGGCTTTAATGTCAGAATCATGAAGTTAAGCGTGGGCGGAAGCCAGGGAGCCAATGGACGCCAGAATTTAGCCCCAATGGTTTTCGGAATAATTTCGGACAAAATGAGGATGAGTAACGTCATAACTGCAGACGCAACGCCCAAATAACCATCGCCAAATACAACACCGACCTGCGCACCGACGCCAGCAGCACCCGCGGTATGAGCTACCGTATTTAAGGTTAAAATAGCGGCTAAAGGCTTATCGATACCATCTTTCAGTTTGCGCAGTTGTTTGTGCGTTTTAGGACGAGACTCTTTCAATTGTGCAATATAGCTAGGTGTCACCGACAGTATTGCGGCCTCCAAAACTGAGCAAATAAAAGACACGCCTATGGCTAAAAACGCAAAAAGTATAAGAAGAGTCATTGGGCTCCGGTTGAATTGGTTTTAGTTACAAGAATTGTATCAACAATATAACAGAAACCGCAGCAATAAGTATGGACCAGCCGGCAGGGCCTGAGTAACGTTGCCACACGTCTTCTGCTTGCGGACCTAACCAGGCAACCAATGCTGCCAGGACATAGTATCGTAAGGCTCTGGCAATGCCGGCAGATAATAAAAATAGAGTTAATGGGTACTGGCCAGCCCCTGCGGCTAGCATCGCAACTTGAAACGGAACTGGGGTAACGCCAACAACAAATATTGACCAGAAGCCATTGTTTTCGAGCGTTTCCTTAAATTCAGCGTACTGTTCCTGAGCCGATAAATAGTCAATGAACCATTGTCCTACGGTGTCAAATAAAGCATAGCCAATGTAGTAGCCACCAACCGAGCCCGCCATAAAGCCAGCTAACGCCACAGACGCAATAAGCCAAATGCGATCTCGCTCAAGCAGCATGTAAGGAACCAAAATAAGCTCTAACGGGATAGGCAGAATAGTGGCTTCTAATGCTGACAGAAAAAACAGAAGCACTAGCGAATGCGGTGAGTTAGCCAGCTTTATATACCATTTTTCACGGGTTGATGTGGTCGCCATAAATGGGTCAAGCAAATAGTTTCGATTGAGTGTATCGTTGCAGTGTAACCCGATTTTTTTGCAAATAGGGATCGAACCCGTTAAAAATTACGTAAATTTGGCTTTAAACCCTAAGCAGAACAGACTTTTAAGGTAAAACTGATGAAATATCGTGGTAGTCCGGCGTTTTCTCACCGCCAAGCTGACAAAATTGGTGTGCTTGTTACCAACTTAGGCACGCCAGAGGCGCCGACAAAGAAAGCGCTAAAGCCCTACTTAAAAGAGTTTTTGTCTGACCCTCGGGTGGTTGAAGTACCACGGTTGCTTTGGTCGTTAATTTTAAACGGCGTTATTTTGCGAATTCGGCCAAAGCGCTCAGCAGAAGCCTATAAAACGGTCTGGACAGATCGGGGTTCACCGCTTTTATTTCATACGGAAGACCAGGCCAAAGGCATAGAAGCAAAATTGAAAGAAACCTGGGGTGAGGATATTGTTGTCGACTTTGCCATGCGTTACGGCAGCCCGGCTATTTCGGAGGCCGTGGAGCGCATGATGCAAAAAGGTGTGCGGAAGTTGCTGGTTCTGCCGCTTTACCCGCAGTACAGTGCATCAACTACGGCTTCGACGTTTGACGCGTTGGCAAAAGATTTCACTCAGCGACGCTGGTTGCCCGAATTACGTTTTGTGACCCACTATCATGATTACCCTCCTTTTATTGAGGCGGCCGCTAAGCGTATTGAGCGTCACAGGAATGAGCATGGGCGTGCTGACAAATTACTGTTCTCCTACCATGGCATACCGCTGCGATACCTGAAAAATGGTGATCCTTATCACTGCGAATGCTACAAAACCTCGCGGCTGTTGGCAGAACGACTCGGTTTGAACCAAGATGAGTATTTAACCACTTTCCAGTCGCGGTTTGGTCGCGAAGAGTGGTTGCAGCCATATACTGACATGACTATGAAAGCCTTACCGAAAAAAGGCGTTAAATCGGTACAGGTTTTTTGTCCGGGGTTCAGTGCTGACTGTCTGGAAACTATTGAAGAGATTGGTGAAGAAAACCGCGAGTACTTTATGGAAAACGGCGGAGAGCGCTATGAATACATTAGCGCATTGAATGCAGAGCCTGATCATATCGATGCATTAACAGAGTTAGTAAACACTCACTTGCAAGGTTGGTCAGTTGAAGCGGTGACTGAGCAACGTCAGGAATTAGCGAATAAAGTAGAAAAGCAAACACTGCCTTATAGTGAGAAAGGACAATAAAAGTGGCAGGCGGTAATTCTTTTGGAAAGCCCTTCATGTTCATTGCGTGGGGGCTGGCAATTGCTCTATTAGTTTGGTTTTTTCAAGACCAGTTACAGGAGCAGTTTAATCCGAACTCACACATTCAAAGTCATAGAAACGCTGGGGATGTGACCGTTGTCCTCGAGCAAAATCGTATGGGACATTATGTGGCCAGAGGTAAAATAAATGGCCAACAGGTGACCTTTCTTTTAGACACCGGAGCGACATTGGTCGCGGTTCCTGAAGGGCTTGCAAGTCAATTAGGTTTGCAAAAAGGGCGGCAAGGCATGTCACAGACAGCCAATGGACGGGTTGTTACCTATCGAACGGAAATTGATACGTTGGAACTGGGTGAAATACGCCTCAATAACGTTGACGCGTCTATTACGCCGGGTATGGACGGAAACGTTATCCTTTTAGGAATGAGCGCATTAAAAGAATTTGAGTTAACCCAAAAAAACGATACGCTTAGGTTAACGTACTAAAACGAATCAAATTTATAGGAAGAATGAATTATGCATAAGTTGTTTATTGGAATGGCAGCGGTTGCCTTCAGTGCTACCAGTTTTGCTCAGCAGTCAGGATTAGAGGCGTGTGCCGAAATTGAGGACTCTTTAGAGCGTTTGGTGTGTTACGACAATTTAGCGAAAAAGACTCAGTCCGGTGAGAAGCAACGTCAAGACAGAGAGCTTCCGGAGCAGGCCCGTAAAGGCAAGCAGAAAGCGGCTGAAATGAGAGAAAAAGCGCAAGAGCGCCGCGAACGTGCAAGTGACCGCTTTGGGTTTGAGCATAAAGAGAAAGAAGAAACTGAAGACGAGCGCGTTAACGTGACACTGGCCGAACGCGAAGAAGGACCCTATGGTAAGTGGCGTATAACCTTAAAGAATGGTCAGGTTTGGAAGCAGACGGACAGTGGCTATTTTTCCTGGGATGGAGACGCTTACTATATTGAACGCGGTGCACTTAACTCATTCTTCTTTGGGCGTGAAGGCTCTAATCGTCGCATGCGAGTTCAGCGCGTTAAATAAGCGCCAAAGGAATGTGAGTCATGCAGGATAATTTGCTGGAGTACTCGTGGGTTGCAACAGGAGTGGTTTTAGCGCTCCTGGCCGTTACGATACTCTGGCGAGTGTACCTGCATTACTCGCACAAAAAGTCGTATCAACCGGGACAATTGATAAAGGCGCAGTACGATGCGTTAAACTCTCTCGTTCAGCAAAAGCCAGTTGCTAATAAGCTGGAAGATATTTGTCACCTTATAGAGTCGCAAATTGATGGGGCGTTATGCTCGGTCATGTTAAAGCGTGACAACTCCAACAGCCTTAGGGCCGCGGCAGGCCCGTCTCTACCCCGACCATTTGTCAGTGCATTACAGGATCTTGAAATAGCTGACGGTGTCGGCGCCTGCGGTACCGCGGCCGCACTTGGGCAGTCAGTTATTGTAAGAGATATGCGGCTTGACGAGCGGTTTGAGGCGTTTTTAGAACTTATTGATGAACATAACCTTGTTGCGTGCTGGTCTCATCCGATATTTCACGCCAGGGAAGAGCGAGTAATAGGGACTTTTGCTGTTTATTTTCGCTCCCCCAAACTTCCAACAACGCTCGACTTAGAGTTTTTGGTGCGTACTCGCGACTTGGTGGCGTTGGTAATCGAGCAGCAAGAGCTGGCGCTGCAACGCGAAAAAGTGGAACAGCATCACAAGTCGCTATTTGCGTATAACCCTCAACCTGTTTTCACCATGGACTCTGACGGTCGTTTTATTTCGATTAATCGGGCCGGCTGTGAGCTTTTGAAGCTTCATGAGCACGAGTTAATTGGTCAGCATTATGAACTAGCGGTAGTCGAAGAAGACAGAGAGCGAACGAAAGAGCATTTCGAAGAAGCCAAACGCGGTAATGCTCAGTCTTACGAAATAAAAGTGGCCGATAAACTGGGCCATATTTACTACTTAGATATAACTAATACCCCAATTATTATTGACGGGGAAGTGGCCGGTGTGCACGGCATAGCACGCGACCGAACAGAACAACGCAAGAGTGAAGCTCAACTAAAAGTTCTTGAAAGTGGTATAGAAGCGAGCGTTAACGGCGTTGTGATTAGTGATGCGAATAAGCCAGGCTTTCCAGTAACCTACATTAATCCTGCTTTTACGAAACTGAGCGGATACAGCTTTGATGAAATGGTTGGTCGCAGCTGCCGAATTTTGCAGGGTAAAGACAGCGACAGGAAAACGGTTCACGAAATAAGAAAAGCCCTGCATGAGCGAAGACAGGTTAAAACGGTTATTAAGAACTACCGCAAAGATGGCTCGACCTTTTGGAATGAGTTACTTATATCTCCTGTCAAAAATCGAGCTGGGCAGGTTACGCATTTTGTGGGACTTCAAAGCGATATTACCGAGCGCATTAACAAAGAGGAAACGCTTGAGTTTAATGCAACCCACGATACGTTAACGAACTTACCTAACCGAAAAGCGCTTGAACAGCAATTAGCCTCGGCTTTAGAAAGAGAAGAAAGTGCGGTTTATGTATTGTTTATTGATCTCGACGGCTTTAAACCAGTAAACGACAGTTTGGGTCATTACTTGGGCGACCAGGTGTTGATTGAAACGGCTGACCGGCTGAAAAACGTTGTGTTGGGTCCCAACTTATTGTGTCGATTTGGCGGTGATGAGTTTGTTGCTGTTATTGAGAATGCCAGTAACAAAGAGCAAATTGCTGCGTTTTGTCAGGAAATATTGAGTGTTTTCGAACGTCCGTTTCAGGTTGAAGGTAAATCTGTGTCGCTATCTGCCGCTATTGGCGTGACGTCTAATTTAGCGGAATTTAATCACCCAATGGAACTCATTCAACGAGCTGATGTAGCAATGTATGAAGCTAAAAAGCGTGGTGGCAATTCGTGGCTTTGGTATGAGTCTAAACTCGATGAACGCTTGAGCTTCCACGTCGCCTTACGTACCCAAATTCAAGAAGCGCTTCAGCATGAACAGTTTGAGTTATTTTATCAGCCCATTGTGACAGCGACTGGTCGCATTGCCGGGGTGGAGGCACTGATTCGCTGGCAACACCCGGAGCGTGGGTATATTTCACCTGCCGACTTTATTCCGGTAGCCGAGCGCACAGGTCAAATTGTTCCTATTAGTGACTGGGTATTAAGGCAAGCGTGCAGAGATCTGGAAAAGTTGAAGTTTTATGGAATAGGTTCTATGTCGGTGAACTTTTCACCCATTCAGTTTTATCGCGATGACTTTATAGAAAAGGTTAAAGGCATATTAAAGCGTTATGCAATACAGCCTGGCGAGCTGACTGCAGAAATTACAGAAAACGTTTTGGTGCATGATACCCATAGAATAACGGAGTTATTAGAACAATTAAGAGAGCTGGGTCTTGATGTCGCCATTGATGACTTTGGTAGTGGCTTCGCCAGCCTCAGGTATCTGAACTCGTTGCCGGTCAATAAGTTAAAAATAGACCGAAGCTTTACTGAGAATATCAATGAGAACGCACAAAACGCCGCTATTACACGCGGTATCTTGAAAATGGTCAAAGACCTGCATATACAGGTTGTAGCAGAAGGTGTGGAAACAGAAGCTGAGTTTGCATTTCTTGCTCAACACGGTTGCGACTACATGCAGGGCTACTTGTTCTGCAGGCCAAAACCGCTGGACGAACTGCTCGAATGGGCAGAACGCCAGCGGTCATTAGAAAACGAACTCTAACGTTATTTAATGTCTGTTAGACGCAGGTAAGGCTTCACGGTTTTCCAGCCTTGTGGGAACTTCTCTTTAGCGTCTTCATCGCTGACATTGGGACGAATAATGACAGAGTCGCCAGGTGTCCAGTCAGCAGGACAGGCTACTTCTTCGCGATCAGTTGTTTGCAATGCATCAATAACGCGCAGAATTTCGTTGAAATTACGGCCAACCGTCATTGGGTAGGTCATAATGAGACGAATTTTCTGATTCGGGTCGATAATAAATACCGAGCGAACCGTTGCTGTCGCACTTTCGTTTGGGTGAATCATGTCGTATTTTTGCGCCACTTCCAGCTCTTTGTCGGCAACAATTGGAAACTCCAGAACGGTATTCTGAGTTTCGTTAATATCGTTTATCCAGCCTTTATGTGCGTCAACTGAGTCAGTAGATAAGCCCAGTGGTTTCACATTGCGCTTTTCAAATTCCGGCGCTAATTGTGAGGTGCGCCCCATTTCTGTTGTACAGACCGGGGTGTAGTCGGCCGGATGGCTGAAGAAAAAGACCCAAGAGCCTTTGGCCCAGTCGTGAAACTTAATGGGGCCTTCTGTAGTATCGATAGTAAAATCCGGGGCGGTATCGCCAATACGTAATGTCATGTTGTTGCTCCTAAAGTGTCTTTTTGAGACGAAAGTCGATAACCTTTAAATAGTAGCCGATTAACCGCTTTGCAAGGCGGTTAACTTATAATCTTTTTTTCTACATTAGACGGTTGAGTTATTAGCAGGAGTTGCGTTTGTCCTTAGTCGTGTTTTTGCCGCTGGTGGTTTGGGTTCTGTTGGGCTTTTTTGCCCCGACAGTGTTGGCTGCCGTCATCTTGCCTGTGCCTGAAAGTGTTATAGCGTCTTTAGGGTTGGTAACCCTCATTGCCGGTTTTTTCAGGCAGTGGCAATGGCTTTACTGGTGTGCCTGGACCGCAGGCTTTTACGCGTTAATTCAATTGGGTTTACAGCAGCCACTGAGCCAGCAGCATGTTTCTGTTTTGTATGAAGCGCTGCCTGTTTGGCTATCAATAACGGCATTGCTGTTGGTGTTTATAAAATTGCCAGTGCTACTTTCACCGATAGGTGTCTTGTTACTTGCCGCCGTTGGTTTGTCGCCATTGTTATTGCTAACAGCGCCGGTGGCTGCTGCTTTGGCTATTCTTAACCCAACCGAAATGTTAAGCCTTTCTGGTGAGTTGCCAGGTATCGGCTTAGCGTTGTGGATGATAGCAATGGGCGGTATTTGGGCGACCGTTCTTCTTTATAAAAACGCATCGGCATTTCGGTGGAGTCAGTTAGTCGCCTGGTTGGCTTTCATGATCTTTGTTCTTGGCATTGAACAAACTGATGCTTCGACTTGGGCCGCACTCGCCATTTCCGGCGGTCTGCTGTTGGCTCTAGCTGACCGAATGTTAAAGCTAGCATACATAGATGAGCTAACCGGGTTACCGCAACGCCGGGCGCTCATGAGTGAATTGCAGCACTTACGCAAGCGCAGTGCCGTATGCATGCTGGATGTTGATCATTTTAAAAAATTTAATGACCGCTACGGGCACGAAGTGGGCGACCAGGTACTTCGGTTATTAGGCAGCATATTAAAGAGCGTTAGCGGTTTCAAAGCCTACCGCTACGGGGGAGAGGAGTTTACTCTGGTGTTTTCACACAATAACGAAGAAAAACTGAAAGATGTGTTGGAAACCGTTCGCTCAAAAGTGGCTAATTATCCACTCACATTGAGAGACCCATCAAGACCTGAAACAACAAGCAAAGGCAAAGAAAAGCGAGGCAAGCAAAGTAACAAAAAGGCCGTTAAAGTGACTATCAGCTTAGGCGCAACGACTAAGCTACCAACCGATACCCCCGATAGTATTCTCAAGCGGGCGGATGAAAACCTCTACGCCGCGAAAAAAGCCGGGCGGAATCGGGTTGTTCTGAAAAACTAAGAAGCGCTTGGCGATCTAAATTTAACGGAGTACGTTAAAGAGATAAGTTTCAAATTACAGAGGCGCACATGAGCTATATAAAAGACACTATCGAGACCTTAAAGCAAACCAGCCCTGCGCAGTCCGAGTTTTATCAGGCAGTGGAAGATGTACTTGAGTCGATAGAGCCTTTGTTAGAGGAGCGCCCTAAATATCGAGAACAAGCGATTATTGAGCGTCTGGTTGAGCCGGAAAGGCAAGTGATGTTTCGTGTACCCTGGGTGGACGATAGCGGTCAGATACAGGTCAATAAAGGGTATCGTATTGAATTTAATTCGGCATTAGGCCCTTACAAAGGCGGTTTGCGCTTTCATCCAAGCGTTAATGCCGGAATTATAAAGTTTCTTGGCTTTGAACAGATTTTTAAGAACGCACTAACAGGTCTGTCTATTGGCGGTGGTAAAGGCGGTTCAAACTTTGATCCTAAAGGCAAATCAGACGCTGAAATCATGCGTTTTTGCCAATCGTTTATGAGCGAACTGTATCGCCACATTGGTCCAAATACAGATGTGCCTGCTGGGGATATTGGTGTCGGAACACGGGAAATCGGCTATCTGTTTGGCCAATATAAACGCTTAGCGAATCGATTCGACGGTGTTCTTACGGGGAAAAGCACGCTCTGGGGTGGCTCCTTCGTTCGTAAAGAAGCGACGGGTTATGGTGCAGTGTATTTTGCCGAGTGCATGCTGGACGATAAAGACGATTCATTAGAGGGTAAACGTTGTCTAGTATCGGGCTCTGGTAATGTCGCTATTTATGCGATAGAAAAGCTCTACGAACTTGGTGCTAAACCAGTGACTTGCAGTGACTCAAGTGGCACCGTTTACCATGACAGCGGCATCGACTTAGACTTAGTAAAACGCATAAAAGAAGAGCAAAACGGGCGTTTAGAGGAGTATTTAGAGACTCATAGTAACGCCGAGTACACTCCAAGAGATGATTATCCGGAAGATGGTCATACCGTCTGGCGTTATAAAGGTGACATCGCACTTCCGTGCGCGACTCAAAATGAGCTGACCGAAAAGGATGCTCAAGCCTTACTGGAAAACGGATGCAAATATGTGGTGGAAGGCGCCAATATGCCGTCAACCCAAGCAGCGGTCGACTTATTCATTGAAAGCAATACCGCTTACGGTCCGGGCAAAGCTGCGAACGCCGGTGGTGTGGCCACGAGCCAGCTGGAAATGATGCAAAACGCCAGTATGTTGCGTTGGACCTTCGAAGAAGTGGATGAAAAGCTCAAAGGCATTATGCGTAATATTTTCAAAGACGCGAAACGCACCGCCGAGGAATTTGGTCATCCGTCAAACCTGGTACTGGGTGCCAATGTAGCCGGCTTTCGAAAAGTAGCCGATGCTATGATTGAACAAGGTGTGGTTTAAAAGGAATTGAATAGGGTGGTCAGCAGTGACCACCCTATTATGAAACTCAAATTATTGAGTCTCCATGGCTTGATGAAACTCTGCGAGATCCTCCACAACCGTTTGATTCGGTAAGTCTGCATAAGGCTCGTCTGCGAACTTCGTGCCGCGGAGCTGCACGGAAATACGGGCAGAGTCTGGATTCATTAAAGTATCCTGATAGAACGCTTTAGCGTCTGCCAGTGTCGTGTTCTCGACGGCTTTAATCAGCTGCTCTTTACTGTCAAAGTCATAACGCTCAAGCGCTAAGTCTGACAGTATTGGAGCGACCTCTTCGCGCATATTCTTCGGCGTTTCTTTTAACGTTACCAGCGCACTTTGTTTTAACTGAGCGAACTCGTCTTCAGTCATCTTCTCAAGTTGCGCCCAGTATTCGTCTTTGAACTTGTCAAAACGCGCTTGCATATCTGCCACGCTCTTAACTGGCGTTTGAATGTATAGACCAAAGCCTGCGTAATGGTCAAGCGATGGCGCAAAAGCGCCGACGGCATAAGCTAACTGCTCTTCGGTACGCAAGGTATCAAAGGCTGCCGTGCGGAAGTGGCTTTGCAATACTGTCCCCGCTGCCTGAGCTTTGAAACCTGGCTCTGGATGAATGTGTGCATCGACTACAGCCACGTCGGCCACATCGAGATCTTTGCGCAATACGACCGCTTTGTTTGACTGTGGCTTCCAGAATTTTGCCGTTTTAAAATCAGTGATGTTACGGTCATTGGGCAAGCTTGCTTTAACGCGCTCAGCTGCTTCTGTTAAATCGGACTTGTCGTAGTTACCAAACGCAAACACACGAATGGAGTTATTACCTAACAGAGTGTCCATATAAGCTTCTAACTCTTCATTGCTGAGCGATTGAGCCGTGTTGATTAAATCTGACTGCTCAAAACCACCCTCGCGAATTAGCTGCCCGTAAGCATCGAAGCTCTGGTAAATAGGGAATTGCTGACCTTTGTTTTTTAGTGCACGAACATAGCGATCAACGGCCTGTTTAAAGGCTTGTGGGTCAACCTCAAAGCTTAAACCTTCAATAGCACGCTCAAGCAACTGTGGCTGTTTATCGGTAAAACCGGAGACGGTTAATGTCATGCCAGTTGTATCGTTCAAGCTCAAGTTCATGCCGGCAATGTTTGCCTCTGTATCTAAAGCACTGACGTTCATGTTGTACAAATCTTTCCACAAAGCGCCTAGAACGTTGGCTTTAATATCATGCAGTGTCGCAGGGTTATTAATTTGAACGTTAAAGATGCCGCGAGGCTGATCACCATAAAGTTGGCTTGGGTATTGCCATACTTGCAGGCCGTCCTCGTCAATAACCACCTTCGGTTTCTCAAACGCGTCGTTTTTCTTAATTTCGAAGCTCTCTGGCAGAAGCGTATTTACCTTAGGCAGGTTAATTGCCGTTTTCGGCTCTTGTTTCCAGCTAGCAATTTCTTCGGCAGTTATGTTCGCTACTTTGTATTTGCCATCATAGTAGTCAAGTTTGCTGTCATGCGGCTCATCCTGACTGATGTACCAAACACGCAAACGCTCAGGCGTTAATTGAGAAAGCACTGAACGAATAGCTTCAGGGTTAAACTCTTGGTATTCGTAAGGCGCACTAATCGCGTATTCAGCCGGATAGTTTTGCATGGCTTCCGCAAGGTTGGAGACATAACTAAACTCGTCGCCTTTCTCTAAAAATCGGAAGCGGTTATTCAAGCTGGTTTTTATTTCATTGAAATACTTTTCGTCGACGCCTTCCGCACGGACTTTGTCGATGTATTGCATAATTAACGCGACAATATCGTCCCGCTGTTGCATGCCACTGTCAGTCAACTCAACGTCCAGACGCATAACGCCGTAGTTACCGTAGAAATTAGGCTGTGCTGATGCATTTAAACTGGCAATAAGGCCTGCTTCTTTCAGTTGCTGAGCGGGAGTGCCTGGCATTTCTGAACCTAACAAGTAGCTAACGTAACGGTTAGGCTTCACCTTAAACTGGTCTTGGTTGTTGTTTATGATGAACTCAAGCTTCAGCTGTTTAACGTCCTCATTAGGCACGTAATGAATGCGTTTTTTACCAACATCGTCAAAGTTGATTTGTGCGGAAACTTCTGGCTCGTCGATACCGTCGTCTTCAATACTGGCAAAATGCTTACGTGCTAGCGCTTCCATATCATCAAGCGAACGGTTGCTTATCATCGCCACTTTCATAATGTTTGACGAGTAAAAACGGTTATAGAAGTCGACAGTTTCCTGGTGCAGCTGACTGTTTTCTTTATCGCTGAGGCTTTCAAGGTTGCCGATAAGAAAACGATTAGAAGGGTGTGAGCCAAGCAGCAAACGACCGAGTTTAAATTGACCAAAGAAGTCCATTTCACGGCGCATCGACCACTCGGCATTGACCGCATTACGCTCTTTATCCACATATTCTGGATACAGTTTAGGTGCTTTGAAAAAGTCTGAGAAGCGGTCCAGACCTTCGTCGTAAGCGTCATTGTTCACTTTGAACATATAATTAGTAACGTCGAGCCAGGTCGAAGCGTTTTGGCTGCCGCCATTATTGCTCATAAACTCGCTGTAACCGTTGGTATCCGGGTATTTTTCGGTACCCAAAAACAACATATGCTCCAGGTAATGGGCCATGCCTTGTTGTGATTTAGGGTCTTGCAACAGACCGACACCAACACTTAAGGAAGCCGCTGACTTATCAACATCAGGGTCTGACACCAGCATAATTTCAATGTTGTTATCGAGTTTAAGAACGCGATAGTCACGTTCGTCGTTCGGACTTTTTATTACCTCACCGGCAACAGCGCTTTGAACGTTCGGAGTTTCTGTCACTGTTTGGCCACAGCCAGCTAGCAATAAAGCAGAGCTAATAGCGCTCGCAAGTAATAACTTTTTCATATTGGAGGTCCTTTTTATTCATCTAATGTCTAGATGATACTCGGGCGCTCCGGAGGCTTGAAGTTATTTTGTTAGTAATTTGTAACAGAGTGTTTAAGTCAGAAAGCGAATGTGGCCAATAAAGCTTCTGGCAACAGGACCGACACTATCAGCGTCTTCGAAATTCAGATAAATAGGCATAGAGCGGGTAGCGCCACGTTCGAGGTTTAAAGTCACCAAACTGCCTTCTTCAATATGCGCATTTACCGCCGATTCAGGCAGCCAGGCAAAGCCCAGGTTTTTGCGAATAAGCTCAACGGAAGTCGTTAAATGACTGACTGTCCAACGCTGTTCAGAGCCCAACCAACCAATGTCAGAGCTTTTTTCGATACCTGAGTCTCGCAGTACTATTTGACGGCTGTTCTTTAAGTCTTCGAGAGTGACAGACGTTTTTGACGCAAGTGTGTGGTTGGTACCGCATACCGCAACAAAGGTCACGTCGCTAAGCGCCTCACTCAGTTCGTTATCAAGCATAAAGGGTGACAGCGATACCGTTGCTAAGCCTTTCCGCAACAACTCATCAGCACCCGTTAATATAGTTTCAATAACCTCTATGTGCACCAGCGGAAACTCTTCCGAGACTTTTTCTAACGCTTCGTACAGCACTTCTTTCGGGAAGGCTTCATCGACAGCAATGCTAAGCGTCGACTCCACTCCCTCTTTCAGATTCTGAGCGACATTTTCAAAGCGCTCAGCTTCCGACAGCAGATAATTAATACGGCGTAGTAAGAGCTTTCCGGCATGAGTTAACACTGTTTTGCGACCATCGACCTCAAACAAATTAACACCTAACTGCTCTTCCATTTTATTAACAGCATGATGAATGCTCGACTGGCTTTTGTGCACCTGCTGAGCCGCCTGCATAAAACCACCATGGTCCGCCACTGCTTTAAACATCCGCCATTGTTCGAGAGTCGATTTTGCCATTAATCCGTCTCTTGCTATATGTGTGAGCTAGGATGATATTATGCTTTGGGTGGGTTGGATAGACTTGCCAAACATTGATATTTATTCTTTAGGGCATCCAGCATAAACTTCAGCGTAAGTCTTGCCAAAGCAGCGAATAAAGCTATCAACGATACTTAAATTAGGCGGCCAAGGCACGTCGACAGGGTTTCCTTGTGCATCTCTGGGGTTAAATCCGGCGGGTTTTGGAACCATAGCCAGCTTTTCCCTGTAGGCTTTCAGTTTATTTAAATCGGACTCTAAAAACGCGATTGTTGCGTTAACGTAATGATTCCATCCGGAACCGTCTTTTTCAGCAGGTTTGGTTGCCTTCTCCATTAGCTCAATAGCGCGTTGATATTGCCCCGTTTCAGCGCGAAGTTGCCCTTCGTGCCATACCAATGTTCTCATGGCGCCTTCCGGGACTTTGTTCTTTGTGTAATAGAGGTGGATAAGATCAGCCGCTGGCTTCAGGCATTCGCCATTTTTAACTAATGAGGGCCAACCTTCGTCATAGTTTTGATCAAACGCTCTAGGGCTTAGTTCCAGCATTTTTTCTTTGTCATAACTGCACTCGGGCTCTATTGGTGCGGCATTAGCAACACCCAGAGAGAGCAGAGTAAGAGCTAAGAAGCAACTGAAGAGAAAAGTGTTGTGTGTCATTATTTCTTTTATAGTAGAACGCATAATTTAATTTCCCTATCTAAAGGCGCTGACTATGTCTGCTTTGTTAGTTACTAAAACACTCGGACTGTTTTTTATAACCGCTATTGCTGAAATTGTAGGCTGCTACTTACCTTACCTGTGGTTGAAAAAAGATGGAAGTACATGGTTATTGATACCTGCGGCAATTAGTTTGGCTCTGTTTGCCTGGTTACTTACCTTACACCCAGCGGAAAGTGGCCGAGTTTATGCTGCTTATGGTGGGGTGTATGTCGTAACTGCGTTGCTTTGGTTAAAAGCCGTGGAAGGGGCGTCGCTGTCTATGTACGATGCTGTGGGTGCTGCTTTTACTTTAACCGGTATGGCGATTATAGCTGCAGGATGGAATCATTAGTATGCCAATATTGACTGGGTGATTAAGCCTATGAGTAAAACAATGGAGAGGCTAGTGACTGTTCCTAGAAGGACGTATTCATGTTTGCTCTCGTCTTTAAATCGCAGAATTGATTTTGCGGCAATAACGAACCCAATAGCGGTAAATTGGTTCATCAAAATAAGCGTTAAAATAATAAATCTCTCTAAAATTCCAATTAAGGAACCTGCTTTGTCCAGCGATTCTTCGCTGCCCTGACTATAGCTGTCGGTATTATTTGATAAACGCCAAGGCTTAAGTACGAACTGAATAACAATAGAAGTTGGTTTTAAAATCAGCAGGTAAGAAAGTGTGATTGCGACAAACTCCAACGTGATCGCGTGTCGTAGTGTGTCGACATTGATAAAGGCAAAGTAGCCGAACAGGTATGCCCAGACACTGAGAATGACAATGAAATGTAGCAACTGATCGACGTTAAAGCAGAGTAGCGAACCTTTGCATTTAGGCAAGTGTGACTTAATGAGGTCAATCACGAAGTGAGTGCCGCCGATCACTAAACTTGCCCAGATCAGAGTGAACTCAAAGCTTGAGGTAAATAACAAAACGATAAGAGCAAGAAGGGTGTGAGAGGCTGCGTGCCGCAGGTTTGCCAGTATTGAGGTTTTAGCCCCTTGAGAAGACTTACTTTTTATACTGCGGCTGGTTTGCAAATAAAAGTCACCGACAACATGAGCCAAAATTAACAGGGCCAGTATGACAAAATGATCAATCATGATTGAGCTCCTCATGAACCAGTGTTTCAAAATATTGAATTGAGTCAGCAACGAGCAAGTATTCACTGCTATTAAGGATTTTTGTGGTATTAGCGCGACTTTTTCCCAACTTATTTGCAAGCTCGGCGTGTGTCTGTGAGTCATCTAGTAAATATAAATAGAGCGCTTCAGCTTGCATGGGTGTCAAGGAACTGAGATGAGTGTCGAGTAACTTCACAACAATAGGAATATGGCGATTCAGTAGCTTGTTTTCGGAGCTGAAAACGAGGCGGTGTGACTTCATTTCATCTAGGTGTTTGCCTGATAAGATAAAGGCTTGCCCGGTAGAGGTTTTCACATCCTCTCTAAGATCTTTTACGTTACCGATGGCGATACTCTGACGCACGTCGATTTTATAATTATTAGATTTGAGCCTAAGACGAATCAGTATGGCTGCTTTTAACGCTTCCCAGGGGCAAAAGAAGGTGATTTGAAAAGAGTCCCCCCTGTAGATGTCGAAAGTAGCTTTGTTGCTTGCTTCAAAGGTCGTCAGCTCGTTCTTAAGCTGTTTTAGTAGCTCATCATAATGCGCTGAACTCAAACTTCGTGAGTCAACGATATCGCCTGTGATAACTGCTATAACATGCTTTTTCATATGATTGCCCAAATAACTCAGAAAAGTAACTGATTATAGTTACATTTAAGAATGTAACCGTTTTCAGTTACTTTTTCAAATGTAACTGAATTTAGTTACATTAAAGCGGTTTTTTGGATGGTGCGGCAGTCTTTGGGGGAAGAAAGCCCCCTGACTCTTTCAGAGGGCTTAAAACCTAAGGCTAGCGCATCGTGACAAACTCTTCCGCGCTAGTAGGGTGCAGAGCTACAGTAGAATCTAAATCAGCTTTCGTAGCCCCCATTTTCAGCGCGGTTGCGAAGCCTTGTAAAATTTCATCCATGCCTTCGCCAATGCCGTGAATGCCAACTACCTTTTCCTCTTTACTGTGGCAAACTAGCTTAAAGTAGCTGAGGGCGCGGTGTGGGGTGACAGCGTTGTACATAGCCGCGAACGAAGACTTATAAACGGTAATGTTCTCTTCACCGAACTTCAGTTTTGCGTCTTCTTCGCTCAAACCAACAGTGCCAATGGTTGGGTGGCTGAACACAACGGTAGGAATATTTTCGTAGTCCATATGCGCGTTTGGTATGTTGTTAAATAGGCGCTCTGCTAATTGACGGCCTGCCTTAATCGCAACCGGTGTTAGCGCTGCTGCGCCGGTGTTATCACCGACCGCATAAATGCCCTGTACGTTGGTGTTCTGGAATTTATCGACCTGAATGAAGCCGTCTTTGTCGAGCTCGACACCAGTGCATTCCAAGTTAATGTTGTCGGTGGACGGCACGCGACCAATGGCCCATACCAGGCAATCCACGCCTTCCATTGTTTTGCCGTTTTCAAAGTGCAACGTTAGGGTACCGTCATCTTGTTTAGCTACTTCACGTACTGTTGTTTCGGTATGAAGTTCAGGGCCGTCCTGCTTCATGCGCTCCAGCAAGCCGTCGGTAATGTCTTTATCGAAGGTGCGCAGAGGTCTATCTCGACGTATCAGTAAGTGTGTGTCTGTTCCTAGCGCGTGGAAAACACCTGCAATTTCAACGGCAATATAGCCAGCACCCACAACGGCGGCTTTTTTAGGTTGTTCCGTTAGTGCGAAAAAGCCATCAGAGTCGATACCATGCTCTGCACCTGGAATTTCAGGAATCATCGGGCGGCCACCGGTAGCTATGGTAATATGGTCAGCGGTAATTTTCTCACCGTTAACTTCAACCGTTTGGTGGTCAACGAATTTGGCGAAGCCTTCAATGAACTCAACGCCATTGCTCTGGAAACCACGATGGTAGCCTCCGTGAATGCGCTCAATGTAGGCTTCACGGTTTTTCACCATAGTCGCCCAGTCGAAGCCTTTCTGCTCCAGATTAAAACCATACGAAGGTGAGTATTTAACGGCTTCGGCAATATGAGCGCCATACCACATGACTTTCTTAGGTACACAACCCACGTTTACGCAGGTACCGCCAACGAATTTTGCTTCAATAACGGCGGCTTTTGCACCACGAATGGCGGCACGGTTGGCTGAGGCAATACCGCCACTGCCGGCACCTATCGCCAGATAGTCATAATGTCTACTCATACTGCTTAACTCCTGTGCTTAATTCAAAAACTGCGCATATCTTGAATAAAAACCCCGTATCTTGCAAATAAAGACACGGGGTTTCACGTTTTTTATACCGATAGCGGTAATCGAAAGATCAGTTTATAACGCTGCTCTTAACGACCACCTGCTGGTAAATGCTCTTTGATGAACTCGGTCATCATGGTGCGCAGGTGCAAAGTGGTGCCTTCACCCTCGTAAATACCGTGCGAGCGGTTCGGATAAGCGAAAAACTCAAATTGCTTACCGTGTTTAATCAGTTCGTTAACTAAGCGCTCACTGCCCTGGAAGTGGACGTTGTCGTCGCCTGTGCCATGCACTAACAATAAGTCACCTTCCAGATTCTCGGCGTGTGTAATTGCCGAGGTCTCTTTGTAGCGCTCTGCTGATTCCGGCAATAACCCGGAGTAACGCTCCTGATAAATGGTGTCGTACAAGGTTAAGTCAGGTACTGGTGCCAGCGCCATACCCATGTGGTAGGCGTCTGGGTAGCGGAAGAGTGCATTAAGCGTTTGTGATCCACCGCCACTGTGCCCCCAAATACCAACACGGCTTTCATCAATAAAGTCCCAGCGTTCCAGCATCTGTTGCAGTGCGTCATACTGGTCTCGTACGGTAACAACGCCCAGGTTTTTGTAGATAGAACGGCGCCAGTCAAAGCCGCGTGGTGACTTAGTGCCACGGTTATCAATGGAGGCAACAATATAGCCCTGCTGCGTCAGCATGGTGTGCCACAAATACAACGAACCACCCCATTTATTGGCCACAGTCTGCCCCCAGGGTTCGCCGTAGACGTAGAATAAAATAGGATATTCTTTGCTCGGGTCAAAGTCGGTTGGCTTCATGATGTAGCCATCCAGTTCAAGGCCGTCGCGCGCTTCCACACGGAAAAACTCAACTGGCTGTTTCTCGACGTTTTCGACCGCTTTCTGGGCGTCAGTGTTATCGACGACCGTACGAATAACCTTATGGTCCGGCAGAGAAATCATCTTGGTTACAGGCACCTGATTCACAGAGTGAAAGGTATGCTCTGCGTATTTGGCATCTTGCGAAATACTGTAGCTGTGGGTACCGTCCATGTCCGGCGTCAGACGTTCTAAGCGACCACTGCCGTCTAAGCTGGCGCGGAACAAATAACGCTCTAACGGCGTTTCAGGTGACGCAATAAAATATACCCAGCCGTCTTCTTCGTTGACACGCAAAACATTGACAACGTCCCAGTTACCGCGGGTAATAGCGCTAATTCGACCACTGTCACGGTACACACGATAAATATGGCGATAACCACTGCGTTCGCTTAGCCAGGTAAATTCTTGTCCGTCATTCAAAAAGTGAATGTCATCGACGTACTCGGCCCAAGAGTCTGTGCTCTCACGCAGCAGTTCCTGTGCGTTGCCGGAATCTATGTCGGTAATGAAAGCACGGTTAATGTGCTGCTTTCGAGTAAGTTGCTGAATGAGCAGTTGCTCACTATTACCGGCCCATTGCATGCGTACCAAGTAGTGTTGGCGCGGGTCGCCGGGAATATCCATCCACTGTGTTTTGCCGCCACTCGCCGGCATGACACCAATACGCATAGCGGCGTTAGTTTCACCGACTTTCGGGTAAGGAAACTCTTTAAGCGTAGGGTACAGCTCGTCGGTGTTATTGATCATGGTAAACACCGGCGTGCCTTCGGTATCGAGCTGCCAGTAGGCAATGTGTTGCCCGTCCGGGCTCCAGCGGAAACCGTCACGCAGGAAGAATTCTTCCTCATTCACCCAGTCGAAAGTACCGTTGACGATGGTGTCGCTACCGTCGTTGGTCAGCTTGCTAATGCGGAAGTTGTTTAAGTCCTGCACGTAAATGTTGTTCTGCATAACGTAGGCGACCTTGGTGCCCTGCGGGTTAAACTTGGCAAACTGCAGTGTCGACTCGGGGGCGTTGCCGCCAAGTTTCTTCAGTTCATTATTGCTGCGGTTTAAGACCCAATAGTCGCCTAGCGTATGGGTGCGCCATGAGCGTTTTGTATTGGTAAAAATTAATACTTTGTTGCCATCGTCAGACCAGACGTAGTCAGCAATGTGTAATGCTTTGTCTTCGCCGTTTGGGGTCAATTGCTCAGCGCTGACTAACACAGTACGTTCATTCGTTTCCGGATGGTAACGGACAATATCTCGGCCATTGGCAGACTCGGATTCTTCCAACGTTGTATAACCTGAACCGTCTTCCAGCCAGCGTGTCGGTGCGGGGCGTTCAACGTTAAAGGTGTCGCTGGCAAAGATTTTTTCAGGTGTTAACTGATGACTACCGGCAACGTCTGTTTGCGCAGTGTCGTCGGATGCTTGTTCGCTGTCGAAGCTACTACAAGCACTTAGCGCCATAAAAGCCGCCGCGCCAGCGACTAGGCGTAATGTTCGAAAAGAGGTGTCAGACATGACATTTACCTTTATTCTGAATAATTAACAACGGAATAATACCGTAAATACGATAAGAAACCACGGGACTCGCTTGAAGACTAGCCTAAAGCCCCAATATCCACTGTAAGCATTTTGAAAAAATTGAGGTAATAATGAGCCAGAACCCCTTACTTGAACAGGGTCAGCTTCCTGACTTTGAAAGCATTAAGCCAGAGCATGTAAAACCTGCGGTAGAACAATGTATTAATGATGCGCGACAAACTATTGATGACGTGCTGGCGAGAGGAGATTTCAGCTGGAACGGCTTAATTGAGCCTTTAACCGACGCTGATGAAAAGTTAGAGCACGTGTGGGCACCGGTGTCGCATTTAAATTCGGTTGTCAGCACGCCTGAGTTGCGTGAAGCCCATGACAGCTGCCTGCCGTTGCTGTCTGACTATGCAACTTATGTTGGTCAGCACAAAGGCTTGTTTGATGCCTACGAAACGCTGCGTAACAGTGACGAATTTGCCGAGCTGACCGAAGCTCAGCAGAAGCTCATTAACGATACCTTGCGTGATTTTCGTTTGTCGGGTGTCGATTTACCTGCGGACAAAAAGAAACGCTACGCTGAAATTTCGTCTCGCCTATCTGATTTGTCGTCGACGTTCAGCAACAATTTGCTGGATGCGACTCACGCCTGGACGTGTTTAATTACGGACGAAAGTCGCTTAGCCGGGTTGCCCGACAGCATTAAAGAAGCGGCGAAAGAAACAGCCGAGGATCAGGAAAAAGAAGGCTGGCTATTTACCCTGGATATCCCCAGTTACCTGCCAGTGATGCTGTATGCCGAAGACCGTGAGCTTCGCAAGGACATGTACCAGGCCTTTGTGACCCGAGCGTCAGAAACCGGCCCTAACGGTGGTAAGTTTGATAACTCGGCAGTGATGGATGAGACCCTGGCTTTGCGTCATGAAATGGCCAAGTTGCTTGGTTTTAATGACTATGCCGAAATGTCGTTAGCAACGAAAATGGCGGAGTCACCCGAGCAAGTGCTGGGCTTTGTGAAGGACTTAGCTGACAAGTCGATGTCGCAGGCAAAAGAAGAATACGCTGAGGTGGAAGCCTTTGCCAAAGAGCAAGGCGTTGAGAAAATGGAGGCCTGGGACGTGCCGTATTTCAGTGAGCAACTGAAACAACAGCGTTATTCCATTTCCGATGAGTTACTGCGCCCGTACTTCCCGGAACAACAAGTGCTAAATGGCTTGTTTGAAGTGGTTAAGCGCTTGTTTGGCATGACGGTTAGCGAGCAGAAAGACGTGAAAACCTGGCATGAGAATGTCCGCTTTTTCCGCATTCATGACGCCGATGGTCACTTGCGTGGCAGCTTTTATTTAGACTTGTATGCCCGCCAGGGTAAACGCGGCGGCGCCTGGATGGCAGACTTTGTTGGGCGTCGGGTTCATGCCGACGGTGAGCTACAAAACCCGGTGGCGTTTTTAACCTGTAACTTCAGCAAACCAGTGGGTGGTAAGCCTGCGCTCTTTACTCATGACGAAGTACTGACGTTATTCCATGAGTTTGGCCATGGTCTGCACCATATGCTGACACAGGTCGATACGGCTGGGCTTTCCGGCATTAATGGCGTTGAATGGGATGCCGTAGAGCTGCCAAGTCAGTTTTTAGAAAACTGGTGTTGGGAGCCGGAGGCACTGGCACTTATTTCTGGCCATTACGAAACCGGAGAACCATTACCGCAGGAACTGCTGGATAAAATGCTGGCGGCACGTAACTACCAGTCGGCTATGCAAATGATGCGTCAGCTAGAGTTTTCGCTGTTTGATATGCGTATTCATCACGAGTTTGATGAAAGCAAAGGCGCGCGTATCAGCGAAATTTTGAGTGAAGTTCGCGAGCAGACCTCAGTACGTATTCCGCCAGAGTACAATCGGTTCCAGCACAGCTTTGGTCATATCTTTGCCGGTGGTTATGCGGCGGGTTACTACAGCTACAAATGGGCGGAAGTATTGTCGTCAGATGCATTCGCACGCTTTGAAGAAGAAGGCATTTTCAGTGCCGCAACCGGACGTGACTTCCTGCAAGTTATTCTGGAGCGCGGCGGCAGTCGTAAAGCTGCTGACTTATTTCAGGAGTTCCGTGGTCGCGAACCTAGCGTGGAACCGTTACTACGTCATAGTGGCATCAAGGCTGCATAGCACTGGGCGCTGAGGCTATAAGCACCCGTAGCCTGACGTTATTTACGTCAGGTGCGGTATGGTCACTTGCGCCAATGCTCAATAATTGAGACTTTCTTTAAAGCCCATAGATCTCACCTGATGCAATAGCATCAGGCTACGCTACGTTGGCCATGACTAGATTCACAACGCCAACCAGACCTAAAACAAACAGAATGGTCAGAATGACGCCAATGATGATATAGGCTTTGGGGTTTCCATGCTGAAAGTCGCGATGCCGATTTTTCTCGGTTTGCACACCTAAAAACGCCGCCAGTACGCTGACAACCATGCTAATGAAACCGGGTTTTTGTTGGGTGTTTTCCTGCTGTTCAGACATTATTTGACGTCTTAACGGGAGTAGTTGTTTTTGTAGCGTTCTTTTTGAGCGTCGCTAGAGCTTGAAAAAAGCTCTATTAAGTCGAAGAAGTGGAACTGCACTGAACGACTGTGGCCTTTTAGCCAGTCACCCCAGGTGACTTCCTCTGTGGCCAGTCCACATTCTTTTTTCGCCTGAGAGTTTTCGCTACCAGCCAGAAGTTGCTGGCATTGCTGAGTGGCATTTTGCTGGGCGAACAATGTGCTAGGCGTTACCGTTGCAACTGCGGCAAGAGCCATCAGTGTCAGTGATAGAGTAACTATAGATAAGCGCATAACGTCCCCCAAAAGCATTAGAATGAACAATTTATCAGCGATTTTGTAAAAATTCCAGTTATCAATACGAATTTTTTTGTTTCGGGTTAACTGCTACAATAGCCGCCTATTTTGACACCGTGGGATAAATAACGATGAAGCCATTAATTGCCCCTTCTATCCTGTCCGCAGATTTTGCGCGCTTAGGAGAAGAAGTTGAGTCTGTATTAAGCGCTGGCGCTGATATTGTCCACTTCGATGTGATGGACAACCACTACGTGCCAAACCTGACCATAGGCCCTATGGTTTGCCAGGCGTTACGAGACTACGGCATTAAGGCGCCTATCGACGTGCATTTAATGGTTAAGCCGGTGGATAGAATTATTCCTGACTTTGCAAAAGCCGGTGCTTCAATTATTACCTTCCACCCGGAAGCGTCTGAGCATGTGGACCGTACTTTGCAACTCATTCACGAGCATGGATGTCAGGCTGGGCTGGTATTGAACCCAGCGACACCTTTGCATTACTTAGACCATGTTATGGACAAGGTTGATGTTATTTTGCTGATGTCGGTAAACCCGGGTTTTGGTGGACAGTCGTTTATTCCTGCAACTCTGGATAAACTCCGGGCGGTGCGTAAGCGAATTGATGACAGTGGTCGCGAGATCCGTTTAGAAGTGGATGGCGGTGTTAAAGTCTCAAATATTGGTGAAATAGCAGAAGCGGGTGCTGATATGTTTGTGGCCGGTTCGGCTATTTTTAATGCGGATGATTATGCCAGTGTCATACAGACCATGCGTGATGAAATTGCTGCAGTAACAGGTTCGTAGAGGAAAGAAAAAGAATGTCGAAACCAATTGTATTAAGTGGTTGTCAGCCGTCAGGGCAGTTGTCTATTGGGAACTATATTGGTGCCTTGCGTCAATGGGTGAATATGCAGGACACGCATGACTGTAAGTTTATGCTGGTTGACCAGCATGCAATAACCGTTCGCCAGGAACCTGAACAACTGCAGCAGGCGACGCTGGACGGTTTAGCGCTTTATTTGGCGTGCGGTTTAGACCCTGAGAAAAGTACCGTCTTTATTCAGTCGCACGTACCTGAGCATGCACAGTTGGCCTGGGTACTGAACTGTTACACGCAAATGGGCGAACTGAATCGCATGACCCAGTTCAAAGACAAGTCACAACGTCACGCGAATAATATCAATGCGGGTTTGTTCACGTACCCTGCACTAATGGCGGCTGATATTTTGTTGTATCAGGCAAATGAAGTACCGGTGGGCGACGACCAAAAGCAGCACTTGGAAATGACGCGCAATGTCGCAGAGCGTTTCAACAATTTGTACGGTGATATTTTCACGATTCCTGAGCCTATGATTCCAAAAGTAGGCGCACGGGTTATGTCGCTGCAAGATCCAACCAAGAAAATGTCGAAGTCAGATGACAACCCAAATAACTTTGTTGGTCTGTTGGAAGAGCCCAAGAAAATTCTTAAGAAAATTAAGAAAGCGGTTACTGACTCGGACGAGCAAGCACGTATTTATTTTGACCCTGCCGAAAAGCCGGGCGTATCCAATTTGCTGAGCATTATGTCTGCCGCAACAGGCAAGTCGATAGACGAGTTGGTCCCTGAATACGAAGGTAAAATGTACGGGCATTTGAAAGTCGATGTGGCGGAGTCAGTAGTTGCTATGCTTGAACCTGTTCAGCAGCGCTACCATGAGATGCGTAATGATCAGGCCTTTTTGCAAAGTGTCATGAAGCAAGGCGCCGACAAAGCGCGCGAAGCTGCCGCAAAAACCTTAAAAGATGTTTATAACGCCGTTGGATTTGTGCCCTACCCAGAGGCGTAACGCCGGTACATGATTGTACTTATTGATAATTTTGACTCTTTTACTCATAACCTGGCTCGCTATTTCTGCGAGCTGGGTGAGTCGGTTGAGGTTTTCCGCAACAACGAAATAAGCGTAGCTCAGATTAATCGTTTAAATCCAAAGGCTTTAGTTATCTCTCCAGGCCCATGCACACCCAATGAGTCGGGCGTGTCGCTGGATGCTATTTCCGCCTTTAAAGACAAGCTTCCGATTTTAGGCGTTTGTCTGGGTCACCAAGCTCTGGCGCAGGTGTTTGGTTCAACGGTGGTGCGTGCTGAACAGGTGATGCACGGAAAAGTATCTAACCTGACACACAACAGTCAGGGATTGTTTGAGGGGTTGCCAACCCCGATGGAAGTCACCCGGTATCACTCGTTGGTTGTTGAACCTGACACATTAGCTCAAGAGTTTGTCGTAGATGCCGAAACCAAAAGTGAGACAGGACAGCGGGAGATTATGGCTATTCGACATAAAAAATGGCCGCTTTTTGGTGTTCAGTTTCACCCTGAATCGGTTATGACCACGCAAGGCCATAATCTATTAGCGAATTTTTTACGTTATATACGATAATTAGTAACTGTTGACAGGCGCTGAAATCGCCGATACTTAAGCTGTTTTAAAACTCATAGGCGAACATCGATGTTTCACTTTTTCTCAAATACCACGGAAGGTGGTTCTAAAGACCCCGCACTAAGGCTGGAGAAACGGTTTATTAACTATCTCATTAGTTTTCCGTTTGCTCGTAAAGCCCGTTCTAAAGCCGATGGGGTCGAAGATGAAGAAAAAGAGCAACGTCGTAAGCTACTAGAGGTAGAGCGTTTAAACTACGAAGAGCGTGACCGAAAAGCGCAGGCGCGCCAACGCTTCTCCGATAGGGTCTCAGAAGAGCTGCATGAAGAAATTTATCATCGCGCACTAGAAACCATAGAAGACGGCGACTATGTGCGAGAGCGCCTAATACCTCTACCCGAAAAACTTCCCGAATTGTTAGATACGCTTAGCTTAAAAGCAGCGTCTATGCGCCGTATTGAGTCCCTTGTTCAGGGGATGGACTGGTTTCATACGGGGTTGCTTCGAACCGTTAACCAGCCACCCTTTATTGATCGCAATAAGCAGGTAAAGCTCGATAACTTGCGGGTAGCGATGAGCTTTGTGGGTACTGAAAACCTCCGTTTGCTGGCACCTGCCTACATCATGCAAAACTGGCTACCGCCATCGACTCATCCGTTCACTTTGTTCCGTCGAAAGGTGTGGGAACACTCATTAGGTACCGCTATTGCCGCACACAACATTGCGGTTGAGAGAAAACTAAAAGATCCCATATTGGCTTACACCATGGGTATGTTTCACGAACTGGGCAAAATTGCACTAACTAAGTTGTATCTGAAGTTGTTTGATGAAGTGCAGCGAGAGTTTGCAATGGCCTCAGTTAATGACAAGTCGCCGGAGCGTCATAACGCTTTGGTGCAGTTAACGCCTGACGAACATTTCCTGCGTGATTTAATGTTAGAGAAAGACAAAGAAGTGAGTTATCTGGTTGCTGAGGGCTGGGGTTTAAAACGGGTGCCAGTTAGTAAGCACTTACTTGCTTTTACTCAGGCGAATAGAACAACACCTAAGTACGACTCAGACTATGCTGAGGTATTGGCACAGGCTAATGCGTATTGCGAATTTCGTATGATGAGAGAAGTTGATTTAGCAAGCCTGGAAGAAGGCAAACGCATACTGAACAAGTATTCGGTGTCGGCGGAAACGGTGGCCAGGTTGAACAACGTTAGTTTAAAACGCCCACCAATTATTGTTCCTGACTAACACTCGAAGTCGGTGTCGATAAGCAGGTGATTAAACACTTCTGTTATATGTTCTTCCGGATCGGTGAAACGAACGCCGATACCAATTCGCCCAACCTCTTTACGTTGGTTCATAATTTGGCCGGACAGAGTTAACGGTTCTCGTTGAGAGCCAGAGCCAATGTTTATTTTAATGTTCATGTGCGTCACATTGCCTGCGTTACTCTGTGCTTTGAACAGTATGCGGCAACCTGCCGTTGAAATATCCACAATAACGCCACTGGCAAGTTTTTTACGGGCGTCTGCTTGAACAGCAGCGGAAGTTACATCAACGGGAATGTGAGTGCTGACGCGTTTTTGCGCCCGTAGCGCCCGTTGCTCAACTTCTTTAGGGTAGTCGAGATAAACAAGCCGGAAAGGAAAGTTAGTTACTGCCCGTATCTTACTTTTGAAAGCGATACACTCGCCGGCTTCGCCTTCTATGACAAGACGAACAACAACTGGGTTGCCTTCATACAGAACGTCAACGTAGCTTCCATCGGTTTTCGGGTTAGGTTGTTTTAATAAAAGGTAACGACCGCTATCAAAACCAATGAGCTGCAGTTTGGTGCGCACTTTGGTGGCGGATGCAAATTCAACATCTATCATATCGCCAGGGCGCAAGTAATTGAGCTTCATATGAGGCTGCGACGATTCTGGTAGTGTCGATGTCTCTTTTTCCATAACATCTGCCGAAGTTGTATACGAATAGTCTCAGGCTAAAAGAAGACGGTAAAAATTGCAATGCAATTCATGATACAGAGTTGTTAATAAATTTTACAAAAAGAAATTTACAGAAAAAGTGTGAGTAAAGATTCAGTGACTATTCACGCTTAAGCATAACTATTCAGTTAAAACGCAATAAATCCCCAAATGCTGATATGAAAAGGCTTTTGAAAGGAATTAACACAGACAAGCTGGTCAAATTTTGGCATAATAGCGCCCTTTTCAAGACATTCATTTGTTGACACCTTTGTTAATTCGCATGAGCGATAAGGACGAGAGTAATGACAGACAAAATGGCAGTAAATCGCGAAATGTTTAACGACGTTATGGTTCCAAACTACAACCCAGCGTCAATGATCCCGGTTAAAGGCGAAGGCGCCCGCGTGTGGGATCAAGACGGCCGCGAATATGTAGATTTTGCTGGCGGTATTGCTGTTAACTGTTTGGGTCACTGCCATCCGGCAATGGTGTCAGCGTTGCAAGAGCAAAGCCAAAAGTTGTGGCACTTAAGCAACGTATTTACTAATGAGCCGGCTATTCGTCTTGCTAAGAAGTTAACGGACGCAACTTTTGCAGACCGTGTTTACTATGCAAACTCTGGTGCAGAAGCGAACGAAGCAGCACTAAAACTGGCACGCCGTTGGGCGATTGAAAAGCACGGTGAACATAAGCAAAAGATTATTGCTTTTACTAAAGGCTTCCACGGTCGTACTTTCTTTACGGTAACTGTTGGTGGCCAACCGGCTTACTCAGACGGCTTCGGTCCAAAACCAGGCGCTGTTGAGCATGTTGACTATAACGACGCTGAAGCGTTGAAAGCGCTTATTTCTGACGACACTTGTGCCGTTATGATGGAGCCGCTACAAGGTGAAGGTGGTGTGGTAGCGCCGGACGTCGAGTTTGTAAAAACTGTGCGCGAATTGTGTGACCAGAACAACGCGTTGCTCATTTTTGATGAGGTTCAAACAGGCTTTGGCCGCACGGGTACTTTGTATGCTTATGAACAATTAGGCGTAACACCTGACATTTTGACTTCTGCTAAAGCGTTGGGCGGCGGTTTCCCAATTGGCGCTATGCTAACCACCAAAGAAATTGCCGAGCACCTGAAGCCAGGCACGCATGGCAGTACTTACGGTGGTAACCCGTTGGCTTGTGCTGTTTCTGAAGCGGTATTCGATATTGTGAACACCAAAGAAACTCTGGATGGCGTTAAAAAGCGCGAGCAGCTTTTCAAAGAAGAACTGCAGCGCATCAATGAAAAGTATAACGTCTTCAGTGAAGTTCGTGGTCAGGGGCTCTTGTTGGGTGCGGCACTTAACGAGCAATACGAAGGTAAAGCGCGTGAATTCTTGTTAGCCGGTCAAGAGCATGGCGTTATGGTGTTAATTGCAGGCGCAAATGTTGTGCGCTTCACGCCAGCGCTCATTATTTCTGAAGACGATATCAAAGAAGGCCTGCAACGCTTTGAAAAAGCTGTTGCTCAGGTTGCCGGTTAATTACTGAGGCGTTTTTATGTTGCTAATCAGACCCATTAAGCCGTCAGATTACGAAGCCTTGTATCAGTGTGCGATTGAGTCAGGTCACGGGTTTACCTCGTTGCCCGTCGACCAGTCGCTACTAGAGCGCCGTATTGATCGTGCCCAAAAGGCTTTTCGAAAAGAGAACGTCGAAACACCGGGTGATGAAAGTTACCTATTTGTGATGGAAGACACCGAAACCGGAACCATCGCGGGTGTTAGCGGTATTGAAGCTGCGGTGGGTCTGGATGAAGCATTTTGGCATTACCGTCTCGGTAAAGTCGTGCATCATTCAGAAAAACTTAATATCTATAATGCATTGGAAACTTTGACCTTGTGTAATGACTACACGGGGGTGTCAGAGTTGTGCACCTTGTTCTTGCGCGAACCATACCGTCACAACATGAATGGTCGTACGTTGTCGCGTTTCCGTATGTTATTTTTGGCCCAGTTTAAGCAGCGTTTCAGCGACTGGGTGATTGCAGAAATGCGTGGGGTTTCCGACGACAATGGTGACTCGCCGTTTTGGACTTGGCTAGAAGATAATTTCTTTTCCATGGATTTTCCAAAAGCGGATTATCTAAGCGGTATTGGCGATAAAACCTTTATTGCTGAGCTAATGCCACGCTTTCCAATTTACACGAACTTGTTGAGTGAAGACGCTCGTGCGGTTGTCGGAAAAGTACATGACAACACGCGACCAGCGCTTAAATTGCTGGAGTCGGAAGGTTTCCGTTTCCGTGGCTTTGTCGATATTTTTGATGCTGGTCCAACGGTAGAAGCCGAGGTCTGCAACTTAAACAGTGTAAGAAACAGCAAAGTGGTAACTGTGAGTGTTAAAGAACAAGTGCCTGAAGTTGAAGCAGCGGTGCCACATATTGTCTGTAATACTCAGCTTGAAAACTTTCGAGCCACCAAACTGTTGTTAGCAGAAGGTGCAGATGAGCTGATTCTCGATAACGAGCAAGCCGAAAAAATGCATTTAAGTGACGGCGACGACGTTCGAGTTGTCGCACTTTAAGCAGGAGTTAAATTTATGACAAACAGTATTCAGTTTATTAACGGAGCATGGGAAGCAGGCGAAGGCCAAAAATTCGATTCTGTTGACCCGGCTCGTAACGAAGTCATTTGGTCGGGTGAATCGGCCAGCGCGAACCAAGTGGAAAAGGCTGTTATGGCTGCTCGACAAGCGTTTCCGGAATGGGCTGAAAAGTCTGTCGACGAGCGCTTGGCTATTTGTAAAAAGTTTTCAGAGTTACTGGAAGAAAACAAAGAGCACTTAGCGCGTACCATGGCAAAAGAGACCGGTAAGCCGGTTTGGGAAACTCGTACAGAAGTTGGCGCTATGATGGGCAAAGTAGCAATTTCAGAGCGAGCTTATAATGAGCGTACGGGCACGGTTGAAAATGAAATGCCAGGCGCGAAAGCCTTTATCCGCCATAAACCGCACGGTGTTGTTGCCGTTTATGGTCCTTATAATTTCCCAGGTCATTTGCCAAACGGACACATAGTACCAGCACTTATTGCCGGTAATACCATTGTCTTTAAGCCCAGTGAGCTAACGCCTATGGTCGCTCAGGAAACCGTTAAGCTTTGGGAAAAAGCGGGTATACCTGCTGGTGTTCTTAACTTAGTGCAAGGCGAAGTTGAAACGGGTAAGGCGCTGTCTGCACACCCTCAAATTGACGGCTTGTACTTCACCGGCTCATCGAATACCGGACACCTACTGCATAAACAGTTCGGTGGTCGTCCGGATAAAATCTTAGCGCTGGAAATGGGCGGTAATAACCCATTGTTAGTGACCAATGTTGCGGACATTGACGCTGCGGTTCACAACATTGTGCAGTCTGCGTTCATTACCTCAGGCCAGCGCTGTACTTGTGCGCGCCGCCTGTTTATTGAAGACTCAGAACAAGGTCGAGCGGTACTAAAACGCTTAGTCGAAGTCACTGAAAATATTCTGGTTGACGACTATGAGGCAGAACCTCAGCCATTCATGGGCGCAATGATTTCTGCTAAAGCTGCCGGCGAAATGGTCGATGCACAGAATGAGCTTTTGCATAAAGGTGCCAAGTCGCTGGTTCGTATGAAGCAGGAAGACCCTAAAAAAGGCTTTGTGACACCAGGTATTGTTGATGTCACGGGTGTTGAAGGTCTTGAAGACGAAGAGCACTTCGGTCCGCTGTTAAAGGTGTATCGTTATAAAGAGCTTGATGATGCAATTAAAGAAGCAAACAACACGCGTTATGGCTTGTCGGCTGGTGTTCTTTGTGATGACGAGCAGACCTATCGCTACTTCTTTAAGCATATTCGGGCAGGCATTGTGAACTGGAACAAGCCAATTACAGGTGCGAGCAGCGCTGCGCCATTTGGTGGTATTGGAGCCAGTGGTAATCACAGAGCAAGCGCTTACTACGCGGCTGACTACTGTGCGTACCCTGTTGCTTCGGTTGAAGCTGATACCATGACATTACCTGAGTCATTGGCACCAGGACTTAAATTCTAGTCACAATCTGTGCTACTTTAGCGGTTGGGCAATTTGAATGATTGTCCAGCCGCATACGTAAAGAGAGTCAGATGATAGTAGAAACCGACGGATACATTGAGCTGATTCAGTACTTAACGGGGCAATTACCGTTATTTTCTGACCAAAGCGCGCAGGAAAAAACCGCAGACTACACCTTGCGAGACTTGATGGAAGAAAAGCTTTCCATGAGCATGATGGCGGTTTTTGAGCAAAATGAGCTGAGTCAGGAGCAGCGGCTCGATATTGTTCGCGAAACAGATACTATTGTTTATGACTTAGAAGAAGTTCTCTCCAAAGTATTGGATACTCATCCAACTCCAGAACAGGAAGCTTTCATAGATGAGTTTGTCGGGCTGGTGAAAAACCTGTTTGACGAGCATCTGCGAGAGTATCGCGTATAACCTTACTGAAAACGACAAGGAACAATAATGGCTGATAATACGATGAACGCAAAAGTGAGCTGGCATGAGGACATGACGTTTGTAGCTACCTCCGGCAGCGGTCATCAGGTCATTATGGATGGGGATTCTCCTGGCAAAGCGCCAAGCCCAATGGAAATGGTCTTGATGTCTGCGGGCAGCTGCGCCTCGGTCGATGTTGTCAGTATTCTGCAAAAAGCCCGTCAGGACTTTAGCGAATGCTACTGCGAGCTTTCCGGTAAACGCGCTGATTCAACGCCCAAAGTGTTTACAGACATTCATATTGAGTTTGTGGTGGTTGGTAAAAGCGTCAGCGAAAGTCATGTTGAGCGTGCGGTCAAACTGTCAGCCGACAAATACTGCTCAGTGGCTAAAATGCTGGAAGCCTCAGTCAACATCACTCATAGCTATCGAATAGAGGAAGCTTAAAGGCTATTGCTGGCTTGAGATCCAGTCGACTTGTCGGCGAACTTGGTTCTTTCTATCCATAATTTGCTCAATCAATGGCGTTAAAATAAGCTCCATTGCTAACGCCATTTTCCCTCCCGGCACGACCAGAGTATTGGTACGCGACATAAATGAACCTTCTATCATTTGTAAGTAAAACGGAAAGTCTACATTTTTTATGCCACGAAAACGAATGACTACAAAGCTTTCATCCAGCGACGGGATGTCTTTTGCGCTAAATGGGTTGGACGTGTCTACTGTGGGAACGCGCTGAAAGTTAATATGGGTACGTGAAAACTGCGGCACAATATGGTGAATATAGTCTTCCATACTGCGAACAATGCTGGTGGTGACCGCCTCTCTTGAGTGACCGCGCTCTGAAGTGTCACGAATGAGCTTCTGAATCCACTCTAGGTTAACAATGGGTACCATGCCGATAAGTAAGTCGACATACTGTGCAACGTCATAACTGTCGCCACAAACACCGCCATGAAGGCCTTCGTAGAAAAGTGCGTCGGTGCTTTCCGGAAGCTCTTCCCAGGGAGTAAAGGTGCCTGGCATCTGGTTGTAAGGCACAGCGTCATCAAAACTGTGCAAATAACGTCGAATTTTGCCCTGGCCGGTTTGTGAATACGAGCGAAACAGCGACTCTAAGCGGTCAAAGTCATTGGCTTCAGAGCCAAAATAACTGATGTGCCGCCCCTGCTCCTGAGCTTTGCGAATGGCTAGGTCCATTTCCGGTCGGGAGTAGCGGTGAAAACTGTCACCTTCCACAAAGGCAGCACTTACATCTAACGAACGAAAGATGTGTCTAACAGCCTGGCCTGTTGTGGTGGTTCCGGCGCCTGATGAGCCGGTGACCGCAATGATTGGATGCTTTGATGACATAACATTCCCGCAAACTAAAACAGAACAGTTGTTATACGTTGCTTAGCCCGCAAGATCAATATTAGTAATGTGGTGGTGGCGGCTCTTTTGCGGGATCAGAATTGTCGGAGTTCTGCTCCTGCATTTGCTTTAAGCGCTTACCCAGCCACCGAATTTGACGTTGCATTTCTGTCATTTGCTGAGTTTGTTCAGTGACGAGCTTATTCAATGATTCAATGGTGTCTTCCTGAAAGGTCAATTGCATTTCCAGGTTTGCCATTTGTTGTTCGATTTTCTTTAAATCCATTATTTACTGCCTGTTAAGTCAATTTCCCACCATTCAACCAGACCTGCTGAGCTTTCGCTGACGACGGTATTCTCAGCTTCGTCGAAAACCACTGCTAAAACCGACGCGTTACTTGGACGTCCACCGTCTCGTAAGTCGACTCGCCAGTCACTTAACAGTTTACCCGTAGCCGTGTTCCAAATGGCGATGCGACGCGAAGGGGCGCCGGTGATTAAGTAGTCTCCTGACTCACTGAAGCGGGCTGCGCTAAAAATACGCTGCCGGTCAGGGAACTTCAGTCGGCTCACTTCCTCACCACCGGGCAATGCTCGAATAACTGCATTATCCGTAGAGTCGGCAGCAAACGCATACCTGCCACTGGGGTGAAGTGCCACTTGCGTCATACGACCTTCATACTCCCAGCGGTGCACAATTTGGCCACTGCGAGTGTCCCATAAAATGGCGGTGTAGTCGTTAGATGCACTGAGTACATAAAAACCATTGGGTGAAATATCCAGCGCATTGACGGCTTCGGTATGACCGTAAAACTCTATGCGGCGGCCGGACTGCGGGTTAAAAGCGACCTGAGTGCCGTCACGTTTACCTAACACAACGGTACCACCGGACTTGCTCACAACAATTTTCTGAATGCGCCCATTACCAATGCTCCAAAAACCTAAGTTTTCACCGGTTTTCATATCCCACATAGAGAATTCATAGCGCGACGCAGCAACAGCAACGCTGTTGTCGGCCGCAATGTCGACATCAATAATTTGTGACACTTCACCTTCTTCGTGTTCCCACTGATACTTTGCGTTATTCGCGTAGCGTGGCCATAGCAACAGCCCGGTTTCGTCTGTGGACACTAAACTGTAAGATCCGTCGTCTGATATGTCAGCCGCGTAGGTGCCATTTTCAGCATGGACCTTCTTGTGAATTTTATCAGGGGAAGGCTGGCAGGCACTTACCGCTAATATCAATAGCAGTAAAGCGCTAAGCTTCATAAAAGGCATAGGCAACTCCCCTGTGGTTGTGTAGTATGGTTCTGTTCACTAACACTATTATGACATAGTCCGAAAGGATGCAAGACGATAATTGGAGAAAACAATGAAACATCTGATGAAACCGTTGGCAGTATCAGCGGTCGCCCTGGCGTTAGCCGCTTGTTCACAAGAAAAATTTCCGGCAAACGACACTCAGTTGCAGACAGAAAAAGACAAACAAGCGTACGCGTTGGGCTCATCGGTTGGTGGCTTTATTGCCCGTAACTTAGAACGCCAGGAAGAAGCTGACTTTATTCTTGAACGTGATGTCATCATTGCTGGTTTCGTGGATGCCATTAAAGGCGACCCTCAGCTGAGTGACGAAGAAGCAGAAGAAATTTTGAACGCTATGCGTCAGGAAGTGATGGAGCAGCGCCAAAACGTTTTAGGTCAGAAGTCGGCTGAAGAAGGTCAGGCTTACCTGGAAGAAAACAAGAAGAAAGAAGGCGTTAAAGTGACTGAGTCCGGCTTACAGTACGAAGTGCTGGAAGAAGGTGAAGGTGACAGCCCGGCTGAAACCGACATGGTCGAGGTTCATTATGAAGGTACCTTAATTAATGGTGAAGTATTCGACAGCTCTTATGAGCGTGGTGAGCCAACCTCATTCCCTCTGAACCGGGTTATTCAAGGCTGGACCGAAGGTCTTCAGTTAATGAAAGAAGGCGCGAAATACCGCTTTGTCATTCCAGCAGAGTTAGCTTACGGCGAGCGCGAAGTGGGTGGCGGACAAATTCCACCAAACTCAACACTAATTTTCACGGTAGAGCTGTTGGACGTGAAAAATACTGAAGAAGAGCCGGCAGGCGATACAGAGCAGTAATACTTTGTAATATGACGTGGCCTGACGTAATTAACGTCAGGCCACGTGCGTTTTAGGCTTATGCAGTTATAAGCTGATGCTCTTCTAAGTGGTTGAGTAATTGATCCTCAAACTCCATGCGAAGCTCAATGGCTTCACCTAACGCAGACAAGTCTCGGTCAAACTTGTCGCAATGATTGGTAGAATCGATATCGCCGTATTTGTCGTTAAAGTCTAATGCAATATCGGTTGTATCAGAGATTAACGGGAATAACTCGTCTGCTAAGTCATCAACTGAATGTCCCTGACTGCTCGCTTCTCGGACAATCTGGTCATAAATTTCAAAATGACCACTGGATACATAATCAACTAACTGACCGCAGAAGTTTCTTATATCAACAACGTCTGGCAAGCCTTTATGACTGTTTTCATAAGGCGGTAAGGCGGCAAGTTTAAAGTAATTGATCAGCAAGTCCTGGCGTTCTTCCAGCCAGTGATCAATGGTTTTATGAGCGCCACCCCAGCGCTTTTTTGCCTGTTCATTACGGCTTAACATGATACTCTCCGTTATTGATATCAGTCATCAATGTAAATTCTCAGTCGTTAGAACTCAATAGGTTTTACGCAAAAATCGTCTTACGGAAGAAAGAACCGAAATATGGCAACTTTATACGCAACTCCAGCGAATGACGAACCCGCATGGTGGTTTGTTGTCAGCGCCGATCATATTTTTCTGACTCATGATGGTGAAGTGCCTTTTGGGCAACTAAACCAGCTTGCGTTTCCGGACTTGGCGCAATACCAGGTTATTGAAATTGGCGAAATTCGCGAAAGAACCTGCTATCTGGTCATGGCGGATTACATGGATGAGCAGTTTAAAGGCGGTGATTTTGCACCGTTGCGACAGCTGTTAAAACCGGATGACATGGAAATATTCAAGATGGCCGGGCGTGCGCGGCAGTTCAGCGACTTCCTGAATACACACCGATTCTGTGGCCGCTGTGGTACTCGCATGCAAAGTGTTGAATGGGAACTTGCCATGCACTGTCACCAGTGTCAGCACCGCTGTTATCCGCGAGTGTCCCCTTGCATTATTGTTGCAATCACAAAAGGCGAGCAACTGCTTCTAGCTCAGGGTAAACGACATAAAGCGGGGCTTTACTCTATTCTAGCCGGATTTGTGGAAGCGGGAGAAAACCTGGAGCAAGCACTTAAGCGCGAGGTGTACGAAGAAGCTGGTATTCGTGTGAAAAACATTCAGTACCATATGAGCCAACCTTGGTCTTTTCCGCATTCTCTTATGATGGGCTTTACCGCCGAATGGGAGTCCGGCAATTTGCATATTGACCCTCACGAACTGGTTACCGGAGACTGGTTCCCAATTAATGACTTACCTCAAATCCCCCCGCAGGGAACTATCGCACGCACACTTATCGATATAGCCATAAAGAGGTAGAAACCGGCTAGCTATAAGTTTTCATGGAGTGCGCGCGCATGCACTGCTAAAATGCGCGCCAGAATTTTGTAAAAATGGATGAGTTATGACGGCTCCAGTATTAAAAAATGATCGTTATCTTCGCGCCTTATTGAAGCAACCTGTTGACCGGACGCCAGTTTGGATGATGCGTCAAGCAGGACGCTATTTACCTGAGTATAAAGAAGTTCGGGCCGAAGCTGGCGACTTTATGTCGCTTTGTCGTAATACGGAGCTGGCGTGCGAAGTCACTCTGCAGCCGCTACGCCGTTTTGATTTAGATGCGGCTATTTTATTCAGCGACATTCTCACTATTCCTGATGCTATGGGCCTTGGGCTGTATTTTGAAGCGGGTGAAGGGCCTAAGTTTAAAAATCCAGTCAGAGACATGGCGGCGATAAAAAACTTGTCAGTACCTGACATGGAAGATGAGCTGGGCTATGTCATGGATGCGGTTAGAATGATTCGCCGTGAACTGCAAGGTGAAGTGCCCCTGATAGGCTTTTCCGGCAGCCCCTGGACGCTGGCGACTTATATGGTCGAAGGCGGCAGCACTAAAAACTTCTCCAAAGTTAAGCAGCTAATGTTTGCAGAGCCCGAAGCCATGCACCACCTGCTGAATGTACTGGCTGACTCTGTCACTCAATATTTGAACGCGCAAATAGCCGCAGGAGCGCAGTCGGTTATGATTTTCGACACCTGGGGCGGCGTTTTGTCACCACGAGACTACAAAGAGTTCTCGCTAGCCTACATGGAAAAGATTGTACAAGGCCTGACGCGTGAAGCCGACGGTCGCAAAGTACCAGTGACGTTATTTACTAAGAATGGTGGTCAGTGGTTAGAAGCAATGGCGGCGTCAGGAGCCGATGCTCTGGGAGTTGATTGGACAACCGACTTATCAGACGCGCGAGCTCGCGTTGGCGGACAAGTTGCCCTGCAGGGAAATATGGACCCGAGCGTTTTGTACGCCTCGCCTGAGCGCATTGAACAAGAGGTTCAGACAATATTGGAAAGCTTTGGTCACGGGAATGGTCATGTGTTCAACTTAGGGCATGGTATTCACCCGGAAGTAAACCCGGAGCATGCGAAAGCGTTTATCGATGCGATTCATAAACACAGCCCGATATACCATAAGTAAACACCCTGAATTGTAGATTCGGGCAAAAACGCATCTAAAATACTGAATTTGCGATTAAAGACCGATAATCCTCGTTAAGTGCACCGCCTTTATGGCGGTGTTTTTCGTACAATAAGCTATGTTTAAAACCGTTGGACACAAGCTTTTAGAGGTCAACATGGCGAAACGTAGCTGGATTAACCCAATTACCATTGTGGTTGTCGTTTTATTAGCGGCAGCAATTTATTTATTTGGGTTTCCGCCAAAAGAAGTGGTAGAGCAGGGAGAGCAGCAGGCCGTGCCGGTAAAGGTACAGCAGGCAGAGGTCAGTGAGTTTCGGGATACTATCGAGGCTTTGGGTACTGCTATGGCCAATGAAACTGTCGAAATTACTGCGCAGACACAAGACGTGGTTGATAAAATCTACTTCGACAGTGGTGACCTGGTGAAAGAGGGTCAGCTTTTAGCCGAGCTTAACGCACGCAAAGAAGTTGCTCGTGTTCAACAAATTAAGTTCAGCTTAGACGAAGCAAAACGTCAGTTAGATCGTATTGGTGAGCTGCGTCGTGGCAATGCAGCGTCACAGCAACAGCTCGATGAACAACAGGTAAAAGTTAATGGCTTACAGGCAGACCTGGAAGTCGCAGAAGCCACGTTGCGAGAAATGAAGATTTACGCTCCGTTCTCAGGACGCGTAGGTATCCGTCAGGTCAGTCCTGGGTCTTTAGTAGGTCCAGGCGATGTCTTCACAACGTTAGACGACATTAAACCGATAAAAATCGATTTCAGTGTGCCAGAGCGTTTCTTTGCCAGCATAGCGGTGGGTCAGGAAGTAATGGCGCGCAGCCGGGCATACCCGGGAGAACTTTTTAGCGGACGCATTACCAGCATTGATGCACGCATTGACCCGGTAACCAGAGCTGTACGTGTTCGAGCCAAAATAACCAATGATGATGAGCGCTTGCGCCCGGGGATGCTGTTGCAAATTACCCTATTGCGCAGTATCGACGAAGCCATGTTGTTACCGGAAAAAGCGTTGGTTCCTATTCAAAACCGCCAGTATGTCTATGTGTTAACTCCAGACAACAGAGCCCGTCAGAAAGAAGTGACCATTGGTCGAAGAAAGCCGGGGATTGTTGAGGTCACTGATGGTCTTAAGCCTGGCGAGAAAGTCATCATTGAAGGTATTGTCCGCCTTCGCGACGGAATTCCAGTATCCGTTCAGGGAGAGTAATTTATGTTGTTGTCTGATCTCTCTGTTAAACGTCCGGTATTTGCGACGGTTCTAAACATACTTTTATTGGTGTTTGGTATTGTTGCGTTCACGATGCTGCCGCTGCGTGAATACCCTGATATCGATCGCCCAATTGTCTCCATTGATACCGATTACCCGGGAGCCTCCGCCGAAGTTGTGGAAACGCAGGTCACTCAACTTGTGGAAGACCGCATCAGTGGCATTGAGGGCATTAAAAATATCAGCTCCAGTAGCAGTAATGGCCGCTCGCGTATCAGTATCGAATTTAATTTAACCCGTGACATTGATGCGGCATCGAACGACGTTCGTGAGCGCGTATCGCGTGTGCTCGATAACCTGCCTGAAGAAGCCGACCCGCCTGAAGTGTCAAAAGCCTCCAGCGACGAAAGTACGGTCGTTTGGTACAACCTGCGCAGTGAAAGCATGTCCATTCTTGAGCTGACCGACTACGCTGAACGGTACATTGTGGACAGGCTGTCGGTGGCTGACGGGGTAGCGCGAGTGGTAATCGGTGGTGACCGCCGTTATGCCATGCGTGTTTGGTTAGACCGCGATGCAATGGCGGCACGGCGTGTGACGGTGACTGATATTGTTAACCGGTTGCGTGAAGAGAATGTTGAATTACCGGCCGGTGAGGTTGAGTCAACAGACAGGGAGTTTTCGGTTCGAATGGCCCGGGCTTACCTGGCGCCGGAAGACTTTAAAAACCTTGTAATACGCCAGGGCGATGATGGTTACCTTGTTCGTTTAGGGGAGGTTGCCCGGGTAGAACTCGGCGCCGAGGACGATAAAACCGACTTCCGCGGTAATGGCGTGAATATGGTCGGTATTGGCATTATTAAACAGTCCAAGGGCAACACGCTGGAAGTGGTGAATAATGTTCACCGGGAAATGGAGAACATACAGGAAACACTTCCGGAAACCATGTATTTGGCGCCAAGCTACGACTCATCGATATTCATACAGGGGTCAGTGGATGAGGTATACAACACCTTAGCCGTAGCGATGTCGCTGGTTATTGTCGTGATTTACCTGTTTTTGGGGAATGTACGGGCGACCATAGTTCCCGCGTTAACGGTACCTGTCGCCATAATTGCCTCTTACATTGTGCTATTCGCGTTGGGCTTCTCTATCAACCTTCTGACTTTGCTGGCGCTGGTATTGGCGATAGGCCTTGTGGTTGATGACTCCATTGTCGTGTTAGAGAACATTTACCGACGTATCGAAGAAGGCGAGCCGCCGTTGTTGGCCGCTTACAGGGGCGCGCGAGAAGTTGGCTTTGCCGTTATAGCAACCACATTAGTGCTTATTTCCGTGTTTGTACCTTTGGCGTTTCTGGAAGGGAACATTGGTAAGCTCTTTACCGAGTTTGCTTTAGCCATAGCTGCGGCGGTCGCTTTCTCAAGTATTGCAGCACTGACGCTAACCCCAATGTTGAGCTCCAAAGTACTCAGCAAAAAAGAGCGAACCAGTAAGTTTGGTCGGGCTTTTGATGCGACCTTTAACTGGCTGGAAAACGGCTACGGCAACATTCTTGAAAAAAGCGTGAAGCGCCCGCTAATGGCGGTAGTTTTAGTCGTAATGTCAGGTGTTGTTGCTTATGGGTTGTTTAGTTTTATTCCGCAAGAGTTTGCGCCACCGGAAGACCGCGGAACCTTTTATATCCGTGTAAACAGTGCCGAAGGTGCCAGCTTTGAGTCGAGCTCACGACACATGGATGAAATTGAGCAAATACTTCTGCCATATATTGACGAAGGCAAAATTGACCGCTTAATTGTTCGTGCACCGGGTTGGGGCGGCAGTGCCGGTATCGCCATTGTTGGCGCAGTGCCATTTGATGAACGTGACTGGTCAAGCTTTGACTTAATGGAAGAAATGCGAGAGCAGCTTAACTCGGTTGTTGGCGTGCAGGCTTTTGCCTTCATGCGCAGTGGCATTAGCGGCGGCGGAGGTCGACCGGTACAGTTTGTGTTGCAAGGTAACACGTATGAGCGCCTGGCGGAGTTTCGCGATATCGTTATCGAAGAGGCGTCAACGAACCCAGGGCTGCAAAACCTGGACAGCGACTATAAAGAAACGTTGCCGCAACTGCTTATTGAAGTGGATGAAGCCAGTGCGGCGGACTTAGGTGTGTCGGTTCAGGATATTGGTATTACGCTACAGTCCGTGCTGGGTCAGCGCCGTGTCACCACATATCTCGATAGAGGTGAAGAGTATGACGTTATGCTCGAAGGTGAGAAAGCAGACTACCGCAGCCCAAGCGCTATCGATAATATCTATGTGCGTTCGCGCAAAAGTGACGAGCTTATTCCTCTTTCAAACTTAGTCAGCGTTACTGAGCAGGCAACTTCAGCGCGACTGAATCGTTATAACCGCATGCGCAGTGTGACCATAGAAGCGAACCTGGCGGACGGTTACTCGCTGGGTGAAGCCTTGAGCTATCTGGAAGGGGTGGTTCAGGAGAAGTTGCCTGAAGACGTTTCTGTTGACTACAAAGGTGAGTCGCAGCTTTATAAAGAAAGTGGCAGCTCTATCGTCTTTGTATTCGGCTTAGCGTTGGTTATTACCTTCCTGGTACTAGCCGCTCAGTTTGAAAGCTTTATACATCCGTTGGTCATCATGCTAGCGGTTCCAATGGCGATTGTGGGTGCTCTCATAGGTCTTTACGTAACGGGCATGAGTATCAACATTTACAGCCAAATTGGTATTGTCATGCTTATTGGTTTGGCTGCCAAAAACGGTATTTTGATTGTTGAATTTGCGAACCAGCTTCGTGACTCCGGTGTTGAGTTTAAAGAGGCGGTGCTGCGGGCTTCGCGTCAGCGTTTGCGCCCTATTGTGATGACTGCATTCACGACTCTCATGAGTGCTATGCCGCTTATTCTTGGCTCAGGGCCGGGCGCTGAAAGCCGTCAGGTTATTGGTACGGTCATCTTTGCCGGTGTGGCGGTATCGGCGTTCTTAACCTTGTTCGTCATTCCTGCGCTTTACATTGCACTGGCTCAGAAGACCAGTTCACCGATGGCAATTACGCGCAAGCTGGAGTCAATGCAGGAAGAGTATCCGGACCACCACAGTTAATAGTGCAAGATAGGATCATTGCCGGCAGTCGTTAAGCCGGCAATGACATTTTGTGCAAAGCTTGGATGGTTCGTGAAAATGCCATCAACGCCCATTTCGTGCAGCTCTTCAATATCGTGTCTTTCGTCGACCGTGTAGACATACACCTGAAGTCCCCGTTCATGTCCGTCTTCGACAAGTTCTTTAGTCACAAAGTCCACAGCAAAGTGGGCGGAATAAGCGTTAAGATCCTCCGCAAACTGGCAGTAAGTTAACGGACAGCTGGCACTTAAAGCGCCAATAAGGGCATCGGGGCGACGCTTTTTGAGGCGTTGCAACCAATGATGGTTAAACGATGAAAACAAAAGCTGCTCTTGCGAAAAGCTCGTATTGGTTAGTGCGAAATCCACATCTTTAAGCAATTCGCGAGTCGGAATGTCGCCTTTTAGCTCAATGTTCACATGACAGTGACCATTAATGTGTTTGAGGGCATCGCGCAGCGTTGGTATGGGTTGTTGTCCAAATATTTTTAGTTGCTTTAATTGCTCGGCAGATAAGTCTTTTAAGCGACCAGGCGTTGCGGTGAGGCGCTCGAGGTAGCGGTCGTGAAAGACGAAGCGCTCGCCGTCAATGCCGTAAACATCGAGCTCGATGCCATGGACGCCGGAATCCATGGCGCGCGTAAAGGCCGCTAGTGTGTTTTCCGGGGCTTCGTAACTTGCGCCCCGGTGAGCCCATAAAATCAATCGTCACTCTCTTTAGTTTCTGTTTTTATTTTTGCCATGACCTCACCCATGCGAGTTGTAGAGCGAGGCTCAAGGTCATCATCAAACTCTATAGCATCCTTGGCAAACGTCAGCACCACGGTCGAGCCTAATTTGAAGTGACCCATTTCTTCACCTTTCTTAAGGTGTATAGCCGCAGGGCCAGATGCCGGATAAGACCAGCTTTGAATGCGTCCACCAGTTGGCGGTGTCACAGTGCCGGACCAGACTGTACCAATACTGGCAACAATAGTGGCGCCAACCAGAACCATCGACATGGGGCCAACTTCTGTGTCAAAAATAGCCACAACACGCTCATTACGAGCAAATAAATTGGGCACATTGGCCGCTGTGAGCGGGTTCACTGAATAAAGGTCCCCCGGTACGTAAACCATTTTCTTGAGCACGCCATCGCATGGCATATGAATACGGTGATAGTCTTTCGGTGCCAGATAAATGGTCGCGAAATCGCCATTCATAAAGGGTTTGGCATCTTCTTCGCTGCCGCCTAGCAGCTCTTTTAACGAGTAGTCGTGACCTTTGGCCTGGAATATACGCCCGTCTTTAATTTCGCCAAGCTGACTGACTGCACCGTCTACCGGATGTGCCAACTCGTCATCATCCGCCTTTAATGGTCTTAGTTCGGGCTTCAGACGGCGCGTGAAAAAGTCATTAAAGGTTTTATACGCTTGCGGTGACTCTTCAATAGCCTCACTCATATCAATTTTGTATTGACGGATAAACCAACGGATGAATGTCTGTGTGAACCATCCGGCACGTGCCGCTGCAAATTTTCCCATCAAGCGGGAAATAAGGTGCTTCGGCATAACGTGCTGAAAGAATATTTTGGCTTTATCGGTTTTTGCCACAGTTAATTACCTCTAATGACCCTACTGGGTTTCTGTGTTTTCATCGTTTCAATAATGCGATGATAATTAGAAAGGCGCCAGTCGTGCAATGCATTCTTGCTGACAGCCTCTTGTAATGCGCAGCCCGGGTCTTCTGCATGTTTGCAGTCCCGGAATTTGCAGCCGCCTAAATAGTCACGAAAGTCGACATAACACCAGGCAACACGCTCTGGCTCCAAGTGCCATAATGAGAACTCCCGAATACCGGGCGAGTCGATAAGCGCACCGCCCTCGGCTAAGTCGTACCAGGTTGCTACCGTTGTTGTGTGCTGGCCTAGCCCGGAATTATCTGACACTTGTTTGGTTTCGGCGTTCACTTCAGGCAGTAGCTGATTGACCAGCGATGACTTCCCGACACCCGATTGTCCGACAACAATAGAGACATGGTCTTTAAGCCGCTGTCTAAGTGTTTCAAGCCCTTCGCCGGTTGTACTGCTGACCCGAAGCACCGTGTAGCCAATATTCTGATAGTCAGCTAAACGTTGCTCAATATGCGCTTTTTCTTCGTTGTCGATATTGTCGAGCAAGTCGGCTTTATTAAGCACAATAATAGGCTCAATGCCTATGTCTTCGCATGCCACTAAATAGCGATCAATAATTTGTGATGAGAAACTCGGCAGTACGCTGGATATGACAAAAATTTGGTCAATATTGGAAGCCACAGGCTTCAGGCCGTCGTAATAGTCCGGACGTGAAAGTAGGCTTTGGCGCTCGTGTACTGCGATGACAACGCCTTGCATACCTTGCTGCTCAGTCGTTGCCCGAGCCCATTGAACAATGTCTCCACAGACTAAACTGTCGACCACACGGCGAATATGACAACGATAGGTATTGCCCTGCTCATCTCTAATATCAGCGTGCTGTCCAAAACGGCTAATGACACGGCCTGTTTCAGGCGCATTAAGCTGGCCGTCGTTCCATTCGACGTCATTACCTTTCAGCCGCTTTTTTTGATTCGCCGACACACGGCGTTGCTGACCTTTATTGAGACGTTTGCGTTTTGCCAATCGGGATAACCTGTTGTCGAGCTTTAAATGACGCTATCATACAACAAATTGCATTGAGAGAGCAGGGTAATGGCTGAAGACGATAAGAAACAACGCTTAATTTGGATAGACTTGGAAATGACCGGCTTGGTGCCGGAAGAGCACCACATTATTGAGGTAGCGACCATTGTTACGGACGCTGAACTCAATACAATTGCCGAAGGCCCGGTTATTGCCGTTCATCAACCCAAGAAATACCTCGATCGCATGGACGCCTGGAATGTGAAAACCCATACCGGCTCAGGTCTCGTCGAACGCGTGCAAAAAAGTCAGCATAACGAGCGTACTGCAGCGGCAGCAACCATTGAATTTTTGCAGCAGCATATCGATGCTGGCGTATCGCCTATGTGTGGTAACAGTATCTGCCAGGATCGTCGTTTTTTAGCACGTCATATGCCGGATCTCGAAGCGTTTTTCCATTACCGTAACCTCGATGTGAGCACGTTAAAAGAACTGGCAAAGCGCTGGCAGCCAGAAGTAGCGGATAGCTTCAAAAAGTCCGGCGCGCACGAGGCCTTGGCAGATATTCGAGAGTCTATCGATGAGCTGAAACATTACAGAGAACATTTTTTCAGCAAATAAGCCAATTGCGGCGCAAAAACTATTGACCTTATCGGTGGTATCAGTAGAATACACGCCGCACTGACGAAGCGGGAATAGCTCAGCTGGTAGAGCACAACCTTGCCAAGGTTGGGGTCGCGAGTTCGAATCTCGTTTCCCGCTCCAACGTCAGACTTTCCAGAATACTGCAAAGTACCAATACGCGGGAATAGCTCAGCTGGTAGAGCACAACCTTGCCAAGGTTGGGGTCGCGAGTTCGAATCTCGTTTCCCGCTCCAATTTTTTTATCTAAAAGTCAGCTAATAAGTCTCTCTTTTCGACGATTAAGACCTTCAAAAATAGGCTCTGCAACTTTCATTGGAAAGTGTTTGGGTAAGCGCTTACTAACCTTTTCAATAACGTTATCTGTGCTTTCATACATTACCTTAAGAACGTCCTGCATCTGTTTTAGGCTGTACTGCGCTTCCTTTGCCGAACTGATGAAATGACGCCCGTAAATCTGGAAAAGCTTTGACTTTCGACCTTTTGAGCCTTTAAGTGTCATAGCGAGTTTTAAGTCTCTTAAATGAAGCCCTTGACCACCGACTGCTGGGTACGCAGAAAGAATGTCGTAAAGCGGAGTTAACTTGAAACCACCCCCTGGCTCTATAAACACAGAAAAGTTTTTAGCGTGCCCGTCGGTTGCTCCTAGCAGAAAAAATAGCACCTGTGCTGCCATAAAAGTTCTTCTGTCTTTGTGAGAGTTAGAAGAGCCTTTTCTAGCTTGCTTTCATTCAGAGGCTGGTAGTTTATTGTCTTTATATTGCCAGGTTGTTCCCCTTGAGGGTAAAACTGTAAAGCGCCTACTGTATCTCGGCCTACTGCTTTGAGAAGATCGAAAGGTTGTTTCGAGTCGGCTCGGTAGCGTGCAACAATCCTGTCTCTAACTTCCTGGCTATCGGGCAGAAGGTTATCGAAAAAGTTGATGACTTCAGGACCTTCGTAGGCGTTCCTTGTTAGAGGCATTGATAACGAAATGGGGCGGGCGCCCGGTGTCTCGAGCCAGTTGATACTGTAAGTAAAACGGTGGGCGCCAGAGTTACTACGGTGCAGCTCACCGACCAGCAACCCGTTCATATAAATATCGAGTTTATCCATTACCATTCCTCGTTCCATGAGTGTTCAGTGTTGTTTTCCTGAGCGTTTTCCTTGCTCTTAATGCTTAATTCTAACCCCAGCGCTGATAGAAGCCGAAATAACGTATCTATTTGGCTTTTCTCAGGAGAAAGCTCAAAGCTTGAGACAGTGCCCTGTCTTAAACCAACAGATTCAGCAACTTTTGCCTGACTTAAACTTTGTCGTTTTCTTTCATCTTTTAAATGAACCGCTAACGCGTGGGGGCTTGTAATTTTCATACCTATTCCTAAACGCGAGTCCGTTTAAGAACAGTATTATACGCATTTACGTGTAAATCAAATTTTAATCGCTAGTGCGTGTATATAAATTTCTAAACGCACTAGCGACTAACCGAGTTTGAAGGTTTTCACTGACTCTTCTTCGAGCTGTCCACAAACATCGCAATAGCGCCATCACCAGTAATGTTACAGGCGGTACCGAAGCTGTCCTGTGCCATGTACAAGGCTATCATTAAGGCGACGGCGGTTTCGCCGAAACCCAGCATGGAACCTAACAGGCCAACCGCCGACATAACCGCACCGCCTGGAACACCCGGTGCAGCTAACATGACAATACCCAACATTAAAATAAACGGCAGCATGGTAAAGAACCCGGGAATGGCGAGGGAGTTATGCAGCACCATAACCGCAACAGCACAGCTGACAATGGTAATGGTGGAGCCGGCTAAATGCACGGTAGCGCAAAGTGGCACGGTAAAGTTGGCAACGTCGTTATTGACTCTGTTTTTACGTACGCTCTGCAGGGTGACTGGAATCGTGGCGGCGCTAGACATAGTACCTAGTGCGGTAAAATACGCCGGCAACATGTTTTTGATCAAAAACAGCGGCGAACGACCGGTTTTGATACCCGCCATAATGTACATAGAGGTAATGTAAACCCAGTGTAGGGCAACGGCGAGTATCAGAATAACGCCAAAGGTTTTGAGCGTGTTAAAGACGGTACCGGCAACAGCCATTTCCGCAAAAATGCCAGCGATATACAGCGGCAATAAAGGAATAATAACTTTAACCAGCAGCAGCTCAATAATGTCACGGCCTTGATCAGAGAGCTTTTTCAAATTCTCCGCTTTGGTACTGGCTATGCCTAAACCAAAAATAAAGGCTAAAACCAAAGCAGACATGACTTCCATTAGCGGTGGAACTGACAGTTCAATAAAGGGTTCGATAGTGGCTTTGGCTTCTGTAGAAACACTCTGAGCGTCGGTTGTCAGCCAGGGAACGACAATGCTGGCAGCGAAAAACGCAACAATGCCAGCTGTAACGGTTGAGGCATAAGCAATGCCTAAGGTTTTACCCAGCATTTTTCCGGAGTTGCTCGGTAAGCTGGCAATACCGCTGGTAATAAAGAACAAAATAAGTAATGGGATAGTGAAGAACAGCAGCTGACCGAACAGTGTTTTGAAAGTCAGCAGAAGTTGGCTGACCCATTCTGGCATGTATAACCCAATAAGAATACCGGCGACAATGCCCGCCACAAGTTTAAGAACTAATCCCATAATATTCGACTCTTTTTTATGAATGTTTTAAGAATAGAGGTGCGCTTAGAGTAGGCCTTTTAAATGCGCAACAACACTGCGGCCTAACGCGCTGAGATTATACCCACCTTCGAGCGTAGATACGATACGACCGTCACAGTGTTTGTCGGCAATTTCTTTCAGCTTAACGCTTATCCAGTGGTAGTCTTCTTCTTTCAGTAGAAACTGGGACATGTCGTCTTCTGCGTGACCATCGAAGCCGGCAGAAATAAGCACCAGTTGAGGCTGGAATTGGTCGAGGGCATGGAACCATTTCTCTGAAACGGCTTGTTGCCATTGTTCGCCTTTGCAGCCAGCCGGCAGTGGCACGTTATGTACATTGCTGGCGCTGCTGTCTTCGCCGGTGAATGGGTAGAAGGCCTGCTGGAATGACGAGCAGAACAAGATACGGTCATCACCCTGAACTATGTCTTCGGTACCGTTGCCGTGGTGTACGTCAAAATCGACAATAGCAACGCGCTCAAGCCCGTGTTTTTCAATAGCGTGGTACGCCGCAACGGCAATGTTGTTGAATAAGCAAAAGCCCATGGCTTTTGAGCGCGTAGCGTGGTGGCCGGGTGGGCGAACGGCACAAAAAGCCTGTTTGTTGAGGGTGGTCATGACATCGTCAACCGCATTAACTGCCGCCCCGGCTGCTTTCAAGGCGGCGGTTAAGCTACCTGGTGTCACTAAGGTGTCCGGATCTATCCATTCATGGTCGTACTCAGGAATTTCCGCACGAATAAAGTCGATATGTGCTTGCGAATGCGCTGCTTGAATAGCTTCCCAGGGCGCTTCTGTTGCTTCTTTTCGTATGAGAACGAAGTCGAGCCCGGAGCGAATGAGTTGGTCATTAATAGCTTCAATACGGGCAGGGCACTCGGGGTGCTGCTCGTTGGGTATGTGTTTAAGGCAGTCATCGTGACTGAATACGACTATCGACATAATTTATTCACTGCCTTCTTTAAGGTCGAGTTTTAGCAAAACCTCACCGGGCTCTTCACTGGGCAGGCGTTTGAAGCCGCCCCGTTCAAACACACTTAACATGGGTTTATTCGCGGCTAATACGTAGGCTTGCATACTGTCCAGGCCGCGCTCCCGGGCTATGCGGATCATTTCATCTAAGAGCTTGCCCGCCATGCCGCGGCCCTGGTATTTCTCGCGGGTCACGAAAGCAACTTCGCAACTATTTTGCGACTCGATGTAGTAGTAACGCCCAACGGCCTGAATTTGAACGGCTGAACCTTTTTGGTGAACAATACAGAGTGCTAGGTCTTTAGATTGATCAACACTGACTAAGTTACAGGACTTTTCACGACTCATGCTAGTGGGCACGGCGTTGTAGCGCAATTGCAGCGTTTCTTTAGTGTGCGAGTAGAAAAATTCCTGCAGGCGACGTTCATCAGATGGGTATAGCGGGCGCAGATCGAAATTTTCGCCGTTGATTTTCAGCTTTTTAAAGCCAATGTCGCCAAGCTCCGGCACATCAACCGGCGTTTGTTGCTGATAATGTGGCACCCAGTAGTGTTTACGAACCTCCTGCAATAAGTGACTACGGAATTTAGGGTGAGCTACCCGAATTAACTCCATAGCTCTCTCGCGGATACTTTTGCCACGCAATGAAGCGACCCCAAACTCTGTGACCACATAGTGAACGTGGCCACGAGTGGTAACTACGCCAGCCCCTTCTCTTATAAAGGGAACTATGCGGGAGACTTTACCGTCGTTGGTGGTTGAGGGAAGAGCGATAACTGGTTTACCGCCTTTACTTAAGGAAGCCCCTCGGCTGAAGTCCACTTGCCCGCCTATACCGCTGTAAAATTGATGTCCAATAGAGTCCGACACGATTTGTCCGGTTAAATCGACTTCAATAGCACTGTTTATCGCCACTAACTTATCGTTACGTGCGACATTAGCGGGCGAGTTGACGTATTCACTCGGATAAAAGCCTACGTGGGGGTTGTGATCGACAAAGTCGTATAGGGCTTTTGACCCCATGCAGAAACTCGTCACAATTTTATTCGGGTGAAAGGTTTTCTTGCGATTATTAATGACGCCTTTCAGCATCAAATGCATGACATCGTCGGTAATCAGTTCGCTATGAATGCCTAAATCTTTATGATTACTGAGGTATCTCAAAGCGGCTGCACAAATATTGCCAATACCTACCTGTAAGGTTGCGCCGTCTTCAACCAGCAAGGAAATATATTGACCAATACGCTCAATGATTTTGCTATTGTCGTGCTCTGGCGGCGCCAGTTCCGGCAAGGGTGAGGAATGCTCCCAAAAGTAGTTAATTTGATTTTCGTGTAAAAACGACTGTCCGTAAGTGACAGGCATTTGCGGGTTAACCTGAGCTATCACGGTTTTTGCGGATTTAGCTGCAGCCGCTACCACATCAACTGATACACCCATTGAGTGATAGCCATACTTATCGCCCGGAGCAACCATAATCAACGCCGCATCCAGTGGCAAAATCCCATTATTGAACAGGTTGGGTATGTCTGAAATAAAGCTTGGCGTGTAATCAGCCCGGCCTTCGTTGACAGCTTTGCGAATTGTACCGCCACCGATAAAAAAGGTATTTACCTTAAAAAGTTGCTGATATTGCGGCTCTGCCCATTTGTTATCGGACAGCGTCATAAGCTGCACAATTTCAATATCGTGCAGATCTTTTGAGTTCTCTATCAGGTCGTCAATTAAGGCTGTTGGCACCGCAGCATGAGAGCCGATAAAGATGCGCTGACCCGATTTTAGAACGTTCGACCAATTAATTTTTGTTTCTGTCATAACATCCGTTTTATCGCAGATGTATATTTTGTGCAATGGTTAAAATTCGGGTAAACTCGGCGATTAATTTATAAACGAAACGACGTCGTTCCCATGCATAAAAATAACAATAAATGGGCTCACTTTTGGGCTACTTTGTCATTATTGCTGCTACTTAGCTTTGCGGTTAAGGCAAACCAGGCACCTATTGAGAATATCAACGGAGTGCCGGTTGATATGGCGATAGAGAAGCAGCTCGATAAGTATCTTACGACTAGCGGTGAAGAAGGCGTCGATTCCAAAGCGTTGCTTTTTGGCGTTCTTGAAAAAATCTCTAGCGAAACCCCGGTTGCAACTCGCGCCAGAGCGTTGAGCTATGAAGCTTACTGGCACTATTATGAAGGCAATACAGAGCTTGCTTTTGAAACGCTGGATAAATTATTTAATCTTGCTGAAAATACAGAGCTAGCTGATGTAAAAGTGGAAGCTTTAGCAACACAGCTGGAACTGGTCCAATACGAAGGCAAGTACGGTGAAGCATTTTTATTACTTAGTGATATAGAGATTCACCTTTCCAGCGCACGCATGCCTCGTCTTAGATACTTTGCACACAACCGTATTTCTCGTGTTTATGCTGACTGGAATAGGTATGACGATGCCCTGCGTCACTTGCTCGCTGCTCAGGAAGCTGTTAGCGAAACCAACAACGAAAGAACCCCTATTCGTCAGCAGTACCTAGACTATTCTATCGCTGTTATTCAGTCCGAACTGAAGAACTGGGAAGGTGCTCTAAGCACCATTAACAAAGCGATAGAGCATGCTAAACAGAATGGCTTAACTTATGATTTACCGGACTTCTACCTTCAAAAATCTTATATAGAAGCCGGTATGGGTAACAGGGAAGCCTCTCTGAATTCATTAAGAAAAGCCTATGATACTGCCGAAAGTGGTGACCGAATTTATTTGCTGCCGACAATTCTGAATAATTTCGGCGATCATTACATGTATGAAGAAGACTGGGAGAAGGCACGCAGCCATTTACTAGAAGCGCTAGAGCTTGCTGAAGAGGTTGAAGATGTTTGGATGGCTCAAACTATACATTTTAATTTAGGGTTTGTTGAGGTGCATCAGGGGAATACTGAGGCGGGCCTAAAAGAAATGACGGATGCCGTTCAATTTTACAGGGACGAAGAGTTAACAAAAAAAGTGGAAGCGATGTTAGGTGAACTCGCTCAGGCTTACGAATTTGCGGGCTTATATCAGAAACAAGCAGAAACTCTAAAAGAGCAGGTTGCGTTGTCAAAGGAGCACTACCAAAGCGATCAGCAAAAAAACCTCGCAAACCTGCAACAACTTTATGAAACCAAAGACAAAGAGCAACAAATTGAGTTATTAGAACGTCAAAATGAACTTAAAGAGCAATTGTTGGAAATAAACCAACAGCGGAATATGATTTGGTTGTTGCTTGGTGTTGTGGCGTTATTTGCTACTGTTTTCGTATTCATCATGTATCGAAAAGCACGAAAAGCGAACCTACGCTTAAAAGCGGCGAACAGTATGTTGGCCGATCAGTCCTTAAAAGACCCGCTCACAGGCTTGTGGAATAGGCGCGCACTGCAAAAAGAAATGGATGAGCGCAAGAAACATGGCGAGCGCCGTGATGCCGCGACTCAGTCCGATGGCTTAATTCTGCTTGACCTCGACTTTTTCAAACGCATAAACGATCAATACGGGCATGCAGCGGGGGATGAAGTGTTGGCCGAAGTTAGCCGACGCCTGCAGATGATCTGCCGAGACAGCGACAAACTGATACGCTGGGGCGGGGAGGAGTTTCTATTCCTGGTTCGCAATGTCGATGATGAAAACCTAAAAGAGCTGAGTGAGCGCATACTGAATGAACTGGCTAAAAAGCCTGTTAGGTATGAAGGTTATGAAATTCCAGTGACAACCACTATTGGTTTTATTCGCCTACCTTTCTCGGGTGTTTCAGAGAAACAAATGGATTGGGAAAAAGTACTTCAGGTTGCTGATATGGCGTTGTATATGGGCAAAGCGCACGGAAGAAACCGTGCTTGTGGGGTTACTGAGTTGCATGTGTCTTATGAAGAGGCCCAGGCAATACTGGAAACCGACTTGTCTGAGGCATTAAGTAATAAATGGATCTCTATGGAAACCATTGAGGGTCCTGAAGCGCCTCAAGACCCCTCATGAAGCTATCTCAGTTTGGCCCCGGCGCGCTGGTCGCTGCCGCTTTCATCGGCCCCGGAACTGTTGTTACGGCGTCGTTAGCCGGTGCTAATTATGGCTATGCTTTGTTATGGGCTTTAGTTTTTTCTGTTTTCGCTTGTCTTATCTTGCAAGAAATGTCGGCTCGCATTGGGTTAGTGACTCAAGCTGGGCTGGGCGAGAATATCCGAAATAACCTGACCGCGGGCTGGTTGCGGTGGTTAGCTCTTTTGCTTATTTTCAGTGCAATAGCCATTGGCAACAGCGTTTACCAGGGCGGAAACTTATCTGGTGCGAGTTTAGGAGCTTTTGAACTGCTAGGTCCTGTGCCATTAGTTGATAAATGGCTAAGCAATGCCTGGGCAGTGGTTATTGGTGTTGTGGCCTTTCTGGTACTTTGGTCGGGTAATGCTCGGGTTATCGAGAAGTCGTTAATTGCCATGGTGCTCCTTATGAGTATCGCATTTCTAGGTACGTTCTTTTTGACCGATCCTGACTGGGCTGGTGTATTTAACGGTATTTTCGTGCTCAGCATGCCTTCGGGAGCGACGCTTACTGTGGTTGCGCTCATTGGCACAACGGTTGTGCCTTATAATATCTTTCTTCATGCCTCCAGCATTTCTAAAAAATGGCAGTCAACCAGTGATTTGCCAGCAGTTCGTCGCGACTTATTTGTTTCCATTCCATTAGGCGGCTTAATATCCATGGCAATTGTGGCGACTGCCGCATCGGCGTTTTTTGGTCACCAAATTACAATTTCCAGTGCTGCCGATTTAGCCGTCTCCTTAGAGCCTCTGTTTGGTGATGCCGCAACGTATCTAATGGCAATTGGTCTGTTTGCTGCGGGAATTTCTTCGGCGACAACGGCCCCTTTAGCAAGCGCCTATGCGCTAAATGGTATTATGGGGTGGTCAGTGAATTTGAAGAGCAGGGCCTTTAGGACGGTCTGGTTGAGTATTTTGGTGTTGGGCGTAGCTATTTCCAGCCTTGGCATAGAGCCTGTCACCGTTATTTGGTTTGCGCAGGTCGCTAATGGGATTTTGCTGCCTGTTATTGTGGGCTTTTTATGGTGGTTGAGCTGGGGAAGTTTATTGGGTCAGAATCGCAATTCCTGGTGGCAAAACCTGTTAGCGGCAATGGTGTTTATCATTTCAATTGTACTGAGTGTCAGAAGTTTAGGTTCAGCGTTCGGAGCTTTTTAGCCCTCTAAAATAAGAAAAAGGCAGCGTCCCTGCTGCCTAAAACTGCGAAATGAGTTATTCGCTTGCGGCACCAATAAACTCGAGTTCTACTGGTTCACTTGATGCTTCAATGGTGACATTTTCAGTTAGGAAAAACTCTATGTCATCATCTGCTTCTGGGTCATCCGTATTATTACAAGTTAACGCAGCGGTGTACTCGCCGGTCGCAACGAAACCCATAGCGAAGTCATAGGTATCAACCCCGTCAAAATAAACCGCTGTGCTCGCGTACGGCTCATTCTCTTCGCTACCGCCGTTGTCGGCTAACGCTGAAGCTTCTAAATCGCTGCCTTTATAAAGGTAAACGTAAGCAACTGGCTGCGATTCATCTTCAGGTGCGACAGTGCAGGCTTCATTAAACAGCAGAGCGCCTTCGGCTACTGTACCTTTCAAGTGGCCAACCGCTGAGTTATCAACTAAGCGAACACCGCGTGGCTTCAGAATATAGTGTGCTTGACCGACCGGGTTGGTCATTGCATGGCGTAGATCAAACTCAACAGTGAAGTTAAGGTTACCGCCTGCATCAGCTATGAATCCATCGAGTTTAAGTTCATTGGATGGCACTTGGACAGGTACTTGCTCAGCTTCTCCATCGCCATTTGTGTCAGTCATGATGTACGAACCATCGGCCATTACCAGTCTGAGTTGTCCATATTGACCGGCTTCAATTTCTGCGTTTTCGAGAAACACCATCGACTCGTTACCAGTAAATTCAAGTAAGTCGATGCCTATTGTATTAGGAATTGGGTTACCTTCCTCGTCTAGGCAAAGGTCATTCTCTTCAGGTGCTTCTAAATCATCGCCAACCGTAAATGTCTGCGTTCCATTTCCGTTTCCAGTGAGCTCCACGGCATTAAAGCAGGCAACCACGGACTCTGCGTTATCGACAGGCGCGTCACTTACTCCTAAAGTCAACTGAGCAGTATCCGGTGTGGTCGGGTCATCATCTGAACCGCCACAAGCGGCTAGCGTTACTGTCGCCAAAGCTAACGTAGTGTATGCAAATAAACGCATGGGCATTCCTCCTTATGAGTTAACTCCTGTTATTTATAGGCATTACCGCACTTATTTAAAACGCGTTTTACAAACATTTTCATTGACAAATTCTCAGTATGGCTCTATATCGTTTTTGTCGTAAATAACGACAGGCTTTTTGTTCGGTTTTAGTCTGTAGGAAGGGCTTATCATGACCATTATTACCCGAGAGTTATTATTGAAGAAACCGTTTAACGATTTCCGAAACTACCCTTATGGCTTCGCTCGTTCGGGCGATTTTTCTATCCGGGAAAGCGATGCATTGACACACTACGGTTGTTTAATTACCGCCATGCTTAATGGAGAGTTTAAACCGACTTCTCAAGAGGATATCGACTTACTGGCTGCTGCAAAAGGCGAGCAAGCGCCTGCTACCCCGGTTGAAAAAGCCTGGGCCAAATATCAGGCGCGTATTCACCGTCCTAAAGTCGCCAGTATGTATGGCAAAGGTAAGTTTGCGGATGACTCATTAGGCTCATCGTCTGACACAGAAGACGATTTGATTGTCGAAGATTAAGAATGTGAACTAACAAGCTTTAAGCGTCTGGGGGCTTGGCGGTGGCAAAGGTAACAATGGCTGCCGCCAAAACGCTTTGCTTCTTTCTTGGCCTCGGTTGCTAGTAAGGCAACGTCATGGTGCGACTCACAAAGTTTAGCGTCTGGGCTGACCACTCCAACGGCAATGCTCAATAAAGAAAAGAATGTTGGGTGACCCTCTCGGTTAACTGCCTTAATGCCGCCAAGCTTTATATGTTCCTCTTGATAAAACTGAATGACATCCCTATCAAACAGCTCAATAACGTTTTTACAGCTGTTTTCAACGAGACCTGCATTTCCCGCTGAGTGATCAAATATTACAACAAAGTCATCACCACCAATATGACCGACAAAGTTACTGCACCCTGTAAGGCGTTTCTGCAGTAGCTGAGCAACCCACTTGATCACTTGATCACCTTGCTCGTAGCCATAAATATCGTTATAGGGCTTGAAGTGGTTTAAATCGAAGTAGGCGACACTAAATGGGGTTTGAGCTTTCAACTTTTCGTTGATAACCCGATTTATAGCTACATTACCGGGCAATTGAGTTAAGGGATTGGCATGTCGGGCATCATTAATTTTTAGCTCAGTTATTTTCCGCAGTAAGCTCTTTATAGAAGCTACGCCGTAATATCTGTTATTGCGAGTGACGATAATATGTTGATAGACATCGGTTTCTTCGTGCTCAGTGATTAACTGACTGACGTCTTCTAACGATGCTCGCCAATCAACAGCTATCGGTTCTTTTTCCATAATATGCACAACGTGCTTGCTGGCATTTAAGGCATGCCCATAAGAGCCGGAAAAACGCTCTAACAGTTTTTCTCTGCGAAGCACGCCTACCACTTGCTGGTATCGGGTGACCGGAAGTAACGACAATGAGGCATTCTTGGTAAAACGGTTGAGTGCCTCTAGTGCCGGTTCATCATCAGCAATAGTTTCCAGTGAATTAACAACGCTGGCGATAGTTTCGTGGTAGCTGCTTTTAGTAGGCTGATATGTATTTAAAAGGGATGTGTTTACATCTCTCGCAGGCAACTTGGCAGGCCTACCGAACAGATAGCCCTGGCAGTGCTTAATGCCTAATGCGTGAAGCTGTTCAAGCTCATCTTTGGTTTCAATCCCCTCAGCAATAACTTTCGTTTGTATATTTTTTGCCAGCGAGAGAATGCTTTGAACAAACACCCGTTTAACCGACGACTCATGAATATCCTGAATGAAATAGCGGTCAATTTTAACGTAATCAGGATGCAGCTCAGACCAAAGCTTTAAGCCAGAATAGCCGGCACCTAAGTCGTCGATGGCTATCATAAAGCCTAATTGACGGTAATGAATAATGGCTTCTTTCAGGTTTTCGGTATCCTCTATTGGATATCGCTCTGATATTTCAATAACAATTTGGTGAGGATCCAGTCCCAGCTGCTGTGACAGTCGTAATGTTGAACCATGGGGGTGGGAGTCATCTTTTAAAACGTTGGGGTTTACGTTTAAAAACAGTTTGCCGGTCATACCTCGGCGCTGAAACTCTTTTATCGCGGCGTAACGACAGGCAAGCTCAAGCTCTGAGAGTAAATCGCTTTCGTGAGCAACCGAGAACAGTTTATCGGGAAACTCCAGAACATGGCCTTTAGGCCCCCTAATAAGGGATTCATGACCAATCACACAACCGCGGGTAGTATCAACAACGGGCTGAAAGAGGGGATACAATTGTTGATTATCAATGAGTGAAATGAGTGCCCGGCGGTTATCGCTCGTTGACATAAAGCCTCCTGTCATAAACACCACGGATGATAAGTCCTTTTTATGACGGTGTTATGACAGGAGGTGGGTTTTAGCTTTCGCGTTTAATGGCTCTGTGGGCAATATCTGTGCGGAAGTAGACATTGTCCCAGCTAATATTATCAACCAGTTGGTATGCGAGGCTTTGAGCTTCTGTCACAGTTTTACCAAGTGCGGTGCAGCAAAGAACGCGACCGCCGCTGGTAACTACGTTTCCGTTGTTCATTTTGGTACCGGCGTGAAAAACCTTTTGATTCTCCAGCTCAGTGTCCGGTAAACCGTGAATAACGTCGCCTTTATTGTAGCTTTCAGGGTAACCACCTGCGGCCATGACCACGCCTACCGCCGCGCGCTCATCGAACTCGATAGGTGCTTGGTTTAATTTGCCCTCGACTGCTTGCAGACATAGCTCAACTAAGTCTGACTTAAGGCGCATCATAATTGGCTGTGTTTCCGGGTCCCCAAAACGACAGTTGTATTCGAGCACCTTGGATGTACCATCTTCCGCAATCATTAACCCAGCGTATAAGAAGCCTTTATAAGGAGCGCCTTCAGCCGCCATTCCGTCAACGGTTGGTTTAATAACATGACGCATTACCCAGTCATGAATCGCCGGAGAAACGACCGGTGCTGGAGAATAGGCGCCCATACCACCGGTGTTCGGGCCCGTATCGCCATTGTCACGAGCTTTATGGTCCTGGCTAGAGGCAAAGGGTATTGCGCGTTCACCGTCAACCATTACAATGAAAGACGCTTCTTCGCCTTTTAAAAACTCTTCAATGACCACACGGTGACCTGCGTCACCAAAGCGGTTGCCTGCCAGCATATCGTCTATCGCTGCGTTAGCTTGCTCCAGGGTTTCAGCGATAATAACGCCTTTACCGGCTGCTAAGCCGTCTGCTTTGATGACAATAGGCACGCCTTTTTCAGCAACATAAGCTTTTGCAGAGTCTACTTCTGTGAAGTTTTGGTAGTCGGCGGTTGGAATCTTGTGACGTTGCAGGAAGTCCTTACTGAACGCTTTAGAACCTTCCAGCTGAGCGGCTTTAGCTGTAGGACCAAAAGCGGCTAAGCCAGCTTCAGTAAATTTGTCGACAATGCCGGCGACAAGAGGTGCTTCAGGACCAACAATGGTCAGCCCAATGCTTTCCTGTTTGGCAAAGTTAAGCAGGCCGTCGATGTCTTCGGCCGCAATATCAACGTTTGTGAGGTTTGGCTCACGTTCAGTTCCTGCATTGCCAGGAGCTACGAACACACAGTCTACTTGTGAGGACTGTGATGCTTTCCACGCCAGTGCGTGTTCACGGCCTCCGCCGCCAACAACCAAAACTTTCATGAGTATCCTTATTCTACGGGTTTTCTAAACTTCAGTGTGAATCGGTCACTCTCACCGATGGCTTTATAAATTTCAGCGTCATCACCATCTTCGACATTGAGTGTTGGAGGTAAATTCCAAACACCGTTAGGATGGTTCGCTGTATCTTTCGGGTTTGCATTAATTTCACTGCTTTCGACAAGCTCAAAGCCAGCCTGTTCAGCAAGACCAATAACCCAGCTTTCTTTAATGTAACCACTGTTTTCCATAGCGCCATCGTCTGCACTTTCTGGTAAACGGTGATCAACCACACCCAAAATACCATCCGGAATTAATGCTTGATGGAATTGTCGGAAAGCATCCAACACCGCTTCTTCGCCGCCACTCATATACCAATTGTGTAAATTACGGAAGGTCAGTATGCGATCAGCGCTGTTTGGCGGCGCAATATCAGTTTCCAGTGGTGTCAAAGGGGCAAACTGAGTCAGCTCAACATTGCCAAACACAGCTTCGCTGGTGAGGCGTTCTTTAAATTTATTGAGTGAGCGTTGGTAATAGTCGCTTTGTGTATCTTCCGGAAAATGTGCAGCGTAAAATGTACCTTCGTCAGCGAGGTATGGCGCCAGAATTTCGCTGTAGTAACCACCGCCTGGCCATATTTCGACAACGGTCATCGAAGGTTCAAGTTCGAAAAACTCTAGAGTTTCTTTTGGATGGCGGAACTGATCACGCTCAACATACGCAGGCGTGCGATCCTCGTGGTTAACTGCGCTTTCTAAAGTGATAGGTGCGCCTTGCTCTGTGCTTGCCGGTGCCGACGACTTCGGACCACTGTCACAGGCTGATAACGCCAAAAGAGAAACCATGGATAATGCGATTGCAGAATATTTCATATAACTGCCTCTTCGTTTTTATAAGTGTTTGTAAAGATTAGCCCCGAATCGTCGGGGCAGCAAATAACATCACTTATCACTACGCATTAATGGCGGAAATGGCGCATCCCGGTAAAGACCATGGCTATGCCGTGTTCGTCTGCGGCAGCAATAATCTCGTCGTCGCGAATAGACCCACCGGGTTGAATAATAGCTTTAATACCCGCTTCAGCGGCAGCATCGATACCGTCCCGGAATGGGAAGAATGCGTCAGATGCCATGACTGAACCTTCGACCTGAAGGCCTTCATCAGCTGCTTTAATGCCGGCAATTTTTGCACTGTAAACCCGACTCATTTGCCCAGCGCCAACACCAATGGTCATACCGTCTTTGGCATAAACAATGGCATTTGACTTAACAAACTTAGCCACCTTCCAGCAGAACATCAGGTCAGTCATTTGTTCTTCGGTTGGTTGAACCTTGCTAACGACTTTCAACTCGTCTTCGTTAAAGTCCTGAGTGTCGGTATCTTGTACTAATAAGCCGCCGGTGACTCGTTTATAGTCGAGCTGAGTGCCAGAGTCAGCCCACTGACCACACTCGAGCAAACGTACGTTTTTCTTACCGGAGACGGCTTTTTTCGCGGCATCGCTAACGCTTGGCGCAATAATAACTTCGACAAACTGGCGCTCAACAATTGCAGTTGCTGTCGCTTCATCCAGTTCGCGGTTAAACGCAATGATGCCACCAAAAGCTGAGGTTGGATCGGTTTTAAAGGCTCTATCGTAAGCTTTGGTAATAGACTCGCCAATGGCAACGCCGCAAGGGTTCGCGTGTTTTACAATGACGCACGCAGGCTCTGCGAAACTTTTCACACATTCCAATGCTGCATCGGTATCGGCAATGTTATTAAAAGACAGTGCTTTGCCTTGTAGCTGCTCTGCTGTAGACACGTTACCTTTAGGCGCATTACGCTCAGTGTAGAACGCTGCCGATTGATGCGAGTTTTCACCGTAGCGCAAGTCTTGTTTCTTAGATACTTGCAAGTTCAAGGTGCGCGCAAAGTCATTGTCGCTGAGCTGCAGGCCTAAGTAGTTCGCTATCATACCGTCGTATTGGGCTGTGTGTTCAAACGCAGCAACCGCAAGATCAAAACGGGTGTTGTAGCTGACACTACCGCTGTCATTAATCTCATTTAAAACACGGTCATAGTCAGACGCATTAACTACTATAGTGACATCTTTATGGTTTTTCGCTGCCGCGCGAACCATGGTTGGACCGCCAATATCGATGTTCTCTATCGCGTCTTCTAAAGTACAACCTTCCTTCGCGACCGTTTCGGCAAATGGATACAGGTTCACAACGACCATGTCGATAGGCGCAATGTCTTGCTCTTGCATAACGTCCTGATCAATGTCTCGTCGACCTAAAATGCCGCCATGAACTTTCGGGTGCAGCGTTTTCACACGACCGCCCATAATTTCCGTTTGACCTGTATGCTCAGAGACATCAATAACGGTTAAGCCAGAGTCGCGCAAAAGTTTAGCAGTGCCACCTGTAGAGAGAATTTCAATATTTTTCGCTGCTAACGCCTGAGCAAACTCAACGATGCCTGTTTTATCTGAAACACTGATTAACGCGCGTTGGATAGGACGGTTTTCCATGGTTTTGCCTTTCTGTTCTAAGTTACTTTTTTAAGCCATAAAAAAAGGGCGCCAAAAGGCGCCCAAAAATCGTATTAGTTCATGCCGTATTTTTTCAGCTTTTTGCGTAAGGTGCCGCGGTTAATGCCTAGCATGGTCGCGGCGCGGGTTTGATTACCCCGGGTGTAAGTCATGACCTCTTCAAGTAATGGTGCCTCTACTTCTGAAAGCACCAGTTCATACAGCTCTTCTGGGTCCTGACCGTCAAGCTGGCGCAGGAAGCTGTGCAGTGCTTGCTTTACGGAGTCACGCAGCGGCTTAGGCTGAGCGTTGTTTCCGATAGTGGTCAGGGGAGATACATTCTCACGATTAGGGTTTTGATCAAACATAATACGCTTATCTCTTCTCTACAGTGACAAAATAATCTTCAAGTGCCTGGAGTTGCTCGCTGGCGTCTTCCAGGCGATTAAATACTTGCCGGAATTCATCGTTGCTGGCTTGTTCTTTCAAGTACCAACCAACATGTTTTCTGGCTATTCGAACACCTTGAAAGCTGCCGTAAAATTGATGCAGCTGTTCAACGTGATTAATCGTTGTTTCCGCGACTTCCGATATTGACGGTGGCGCTAATTCTTCACCGGTTTCCAGGAAATGGCTTATTTCCCTGAATAACCAGGGATTTCCTTGCGCGCCACGTCCTATCATTATTGCGTCAGCACCGGTATAAGCTAAAACCTGTTGTGCTTGCTGTGGTGTACGAACATCACCATTAGCAATGACAGGGATTGAAACCGCTTCCTTTACCGCTCGTATGGTGTCGTATTCGGCTTCGCCTTTGTACATACAGGCTCTTGTTCGACCATGCACTGCGAGCGATTGAATACCACAACGTTCGGCAATTTTTGCTATTTCAATGCCATTTTTATTGTCCCGGTTCCAACCGGTACGGGTTTTTAACGTGACCGGAACATCGACAGCTGAAACCACGGCTGTCAGTATCTCTTCAACAAGCTCCGGGTATTGCATCAGCGCAGAGCCTGCCATTTTTTTATTCACTTTCTTCGCTGGGCAGCCCATATTGATGTCAATAATTTGAGCGCCCATATCGACATTCACTTTGGCCGCTTCTGCCATTAAAGAAGGCTCGGAGCCTGCAATTTGCACGGCGCGAATACCTAATTCACCCGAGTGGTCCATGCGTTGCCTGGATTTCCCGGTTTTCCACACTTTCGGGTTACTGGACAGCATTTCAGACACTGTCAAACCTGCCCCTTTGCTGTAACACAGCTGACGAAAGGGCTGATCAGTAACTCCGGCCATGGGAGCTAGAATGACCTGATTGTCGAGTTGATATGGACCAATCCGCATCGGTTAAAAACTACTCAGCGAAAGGGGAGAGAATTTTATGGAATTTGCGCAATAAAGAAAAGGCTATTTATTACGCAATTTGATTCTTTTTTTAACTTTTTACTATTGACAAAGCGAACGCTTGTTAACCAACTCGAGTACCGCTGAGCATTGCCCAGTCGCCGTCTATGACGGGCGTGTCGAATTTTATGTCAGGCTGGTAGGCTTGTATTACATCGCTGACTTGACGTTCCAAAATTCCGGAAAGTACGAGCTGACCACCGGGTTTAACAAATGCCAGTATGGTGTCCGACAACTCTCTGAGTGGTCCGGCGAGCACGTTGGCTAGGACTAAGTCGACCTGTGTTAGTGGTTGCTCGCTTGGCAGGAATACGTCGAATTTGCTGCTGACACCATTACGCTCCGCATTGTCTTTAGTGGCGATAAGTGCCTGTTGGTCAATGTCGATACCAATAGCGTGCTTCGCATCAAACAAGAGTGCGGCAATACCCAAAATACCGGAGCCACAGCCAAAGTCTAAGGTGGTCTTATCTTTTGGTGGGTTAGCGTCAAGCCATCGCAAGCACATAGCTGTCGTTGGATGCGTACCGGTACCAAACGCCATGCCTGGATCAAGCAAGATATTTACTGCTGACGGGTCAGGAATATCGCGCCAGCTAGGGCAAATCCAAAGGCGCTCGCCAAACTGGATAGGGTGGAAGTTATCCATCCACTCACGTTCCCAGTCCTTGTCTTCAAGCGCATCGGTTTTGTATTGAAGCGGGGTCGGTAAAATCGACGACTTTTCCAAGTTAGTGACAACCGACTTAATATCAGCCTCAGCGTCAAACAATCCCGTGACTAGAGTGTTTTGCCATAATGTCACTTCGCCCGGTCTGGGTTCAAAAATAGGTGTGTCGGCGCCGTCACGGTAGGTGACCGCTTGAGCGCCATTGCCCATGAGCATGTCGCCGACACGCGGCGCATGCTCTTCACTACTGGAGAGGGTGAGTTGTATCCAGGCCATTCTGTTAATGACCGCCCATACCGAGCTTTTTCTCTAAGTAGTGAATGTTGGTACCACCATGCTGGAAGTTTTCATCCGCCATGATGCTTTTTTGCAGAGGTACGTTGGTTTTAATGTTCTCAATAATGAGCTCACTCAACGCATTGCGCATACGTGCAATAGCGATATCGCGGTTTTCGCCGTAGGTAATGAGCTTACCAATCATTGAGTCATAATTAGGTGGCACTTTGTAGTCTGCATAAACATGAGAGTCCCAGCGAACACCAAAGCCGCCCGGAGGGTGGAATCGTGTGATTTGTCCTGGTGACGGCACAAAGGTGTCAGGGTCTTCTGCGTTAATTCGGCACTCTACAGCATGCCCACGAATAACAACGTCTTCCTGGCTGATAGAAAGCTGTCGGCCAGCAGCAATGCGCAGCTGCTCTTTAATAAGGTCGATACCGGTAACCATTTCGGTGACTGGGTGCTCCACCTGAATACGGGTGTTCATCTCAATGAAGTAGAACTCGCCGTTTTCATATAAGAACTCAAAGGTACCAGCACCGCGATAGCCAATTTCTATACAGGCCTTGGCACAGCGCTCACCAATGAACTTACGCATTTCTGGCGTAATACCTGGGGCTGGCGCTTCTTCGACCACTTTCTGGTGGCGACGCTGCATAGAGCAGTCTCGCTCGCCTAAATGAATAGCGTTGCCCTGGCCGTCGGCGAGAACCTGAACCTCTACGTGGCGAGGGTTTTCCAGGAACTTCTCCATATAAACAACGGGGTTCCCGAAAGCAGCTCTTGCTTCATTCTGAGTCATACTAATGGCGCTTAGTAACTCGCTTTCTTGACGCACAACGCGCATACCGCGGCCACCGCCGCCGCCTGCCGCTTTAATAATAATTGGGTAACCAATGCGCTTGGCGAGTTTAATATTGCGCTCATCATTGTCGTCCAGAGGACCGTCTGACCCTGGAACACAAGGAACCCCGGCTTTTTTCATGGCTTTTATCGCTGAGACTTTATCGCCCATCAGGCGAATAACGTCTGCTGTTGGTCCCACGAAAACGAAACCTGATTGTTCAACTTGCTCAGCGAAGTCTGCATTCTCAGCAAGGAAGCCATATCCTGGGTGAATGGCGGCTGAGTCGGTAATTTCTGCAGCGCTAATAATTCTTGGTATGTTCAAATAGCTTTCATTCGCCGGTGCTTTACCAATACAAATGGCTTCATCAGCAAGCAGTACGTGCTTTAAATTTCTGTCGACCGTCGAGTGAACCGCAACCGTCTTAATGCCAAGCTCTTTACAAGCTCGCAAAATTCTCAGTGCAATTTCGCCGCGGTTGGCTATGACCACTTTATCTAACATGACAAATTCCTGCGGTTACTTTATTCGATAACAAATAGTGGCTGATCAAACTCAACTGGCTCTTCGTTCTCGACCAGAATTTGTTTCACAACACCGGACTTGTCTGCTTCAATTTGATTCATCATTTTCATTGCTTCAACGATGCACAGTGTTTCGCCGGCGTTGACTTGTGAACCCACAGTGACAAATGGCTTAGCATCAGGTGAAGGCGCTTCGTAGAACGTTCCCACCATGGGTGAGCGAACGATATGACCGGATATTTCTTCACTGGGTGCTTCAGCACTATCGGCAGCAGCTGGTGCTGACTGAGCTTGAGGCGCCGCTTGAGGTGCTGGTTGCGGAGCGTACTGAACGGGCGCTGGTGCCGCCTGAGCGCTGTATCGGTTAATACGAACTGACTCTTCACCCTCGGTGATTTCTAACTCAGCCACGCCTGACTCTTCAACCAGTTCAATCAATTTCTTAATTTTACGAATGTCCATGCTAACGCTTACCTTTCAATGTCGTTGTTATTTAAATGCTGTAAAGCGGCCTTCAAAGCGTACTCATAACCTGAAGGTCCTAAGCCGCAAATAACGCCGGTTGCGGCGTCCGCTAAATACGAGTGATGCCGGAATGACTCACGGCGATAAATATTGGAAATGTGTACTTCAATAAATGGAATAGCAGTGGCTAATAGTGCATCTCTTATTGCAACGCTGGTGTGAGCGTAAGCCGCAGGGTTGATGATGATGTAATCAACGTCAGATTCTGCTGCTTGCTGTATCCAGTCAATCAGTTGATGTTCGGCGTTTGACTGCTTAAAGGTCAGCTCCGCGCTCTCTGCTTTAGCGATACTGTTTAAGTCCTGCTGAATATCAGTGAGTGTTTTATGACCATAAATCGAGGGCTCCCGCGAACCTAGCAGGTTAAGATTTGGGCCATTTAGCACTAATATATGAGAAGGTTTCGCCATTATGCCGCCATCTGCTTCGAAATCACTGAAAACTAACTATTGTAGACAGTAACTTCTAATGTGAGTTCTTATTTTCCGTATTATAGGCAAAAATGACAGGAATGCAGCACTTTACTGGTCTTATCAGAGCATTTAGGCGCAAAATTACTCATTTAGCATGTTTTCAAGGTGCTTTTTAAAGTCTTCAGCGTTTTTAAAGCCCGTTACACGGTATGCTTTCTGCTCTTCGCCGTTTGGTGAAAAGAACAAAATGGTTGGCAGACCCAGCACTTTGTAGTGATTCAGTATAGCGATGTCCTGCTTATTGTTGGCGGTAACGTCAGCTTGTATCAAATGCATACTTTCAAAGTGTTTTTGTACGTTGGCGTCAGAGAAGGTGTACTGCTCAAACTCTTTGCAGGCAATACACCAGTCAGCGTATAAATCCAGCATAACCCACTCATCACTCTCGGTTATTTCGCGCTGAATGTCTTCAAGAGTGCTTACTTGCTTAAATAAGCCATGACTTTGCTGCTCTAACTGAGCTTTATTCACTTGCCAGTAAACCCCAATGGTAGCCAGGCTCGATAAAGCGATTAATGAAATAACGGTCGATTTCACTGAGGTAATTCGACTAATGGCGGCAATTAACGCTCCGGCGGCAATCACAAAGTAGAATACCCATAGCCACATACTTATATGGGTTGGTAGTAAACGCTCGATTAAGAACAGTGTGACAGCAAGCAGTAACCAGCCAAAAACCTGTTTCACGACGGTCATCCAGGCGCCGGCTTTAGGCAGCAGCTTACCGCCACTGAGACCGAACAAAATAAGAGGAACACCCATGCCTAAACTTAATGCATAGAGTATTGCTGCACCGTTTATGATATCGCCTGATTGTGCAATAAAGAGTAAAGCGCCGGAAAGAGGTGCCGTTGTGCAGGGAGAGGCTACTAATCCGGAGATGGCGCCGATAATGAATACACCTAAGGGGCTACCTCCTTTTTGTTGACCGCTAAACTGCTGCAGTCGAGACTGCCAGCTAATGGGAAGTTGTAAGGTAAACACACCAAACATACTTAACGCGAACGCGGTGAACAATACTGCTAAAACAATGAGAACCGCTGGGTGCTGAAAATAGGCTTGGTATTGCATGCCTGCGAGCGCAACGACCAGGCCTAATAACGAATAGGTGATAGCCATACCTTGCACATAAATAAAGGACATCCATAACGTATTACGCCAGGTGCGCTGACGGTTTCCCAGGACAACGCCCGACAGAATCGGATACATAGGGAAGACACAAGGGGTAAATGCTAAACCTATACCCAAGGCAAAGAACAGCAGAAGAGTCACCACAAGTGACTGCTCGCCAATACCGAATAACGACTCGTCGGAACGTGTTTCGTTTGCTGTACTGGCGTCAGCTTCGGCGCTAACGTCAAGCGTTATGGTTTTCTGGGTCGGTGGGTAACATAGCCCCGCATCAGCACAGCCTTGATACTGAATGGTAATTTGTTGGCCGGAGTAGTCTTCGCTTAGCTCGAAGGTAAGCTCTGCATACTCTCGGTAAATAAAAGACTCGCCGAAAAATTCGTCGTGATGAGACTCTGCTTCAGGGAAGTTTAACTCACTAGCTAAGGCGTTCTTTGGAACCACCGAAAAGCGGTGTTGATACAAATAGTAGTTTGGCGCAATTAACCAACTGACAGTTACTGTTTTGCCATCAACGTCGCTGCTAAAGTCAAAGGCTTCATCGACCGGTAAAAACTCTTGGTTATTACTGGCGAATGGACTCTGTGTCGCGGTAGCGGGTAATGTCGCTGCGACTATCAATAATAAAGCTAGAGTTACCTGGAACAGCGATTTTATCATTTTACGGTATCCTGAACCCATTGTAGGTAATCGGGTAAGCCGTCGGTAACATCGACACTGATAAGCTCTGGTGAATCGTACGGGTGTATCTTCATTATTGCTTCTTTGAGAGCCTCAGACATGTCGTCAGTGGTCTTAATAAGTAGCAGCCATTCTTGATCGTGCTGAATTTCGTTATTCCAATGATACACCGAGGTAATGCCCGGGATGATATTAACGCAGGCGGCCAATTGCTGTTCCACAATCGATGCGGCTAACTCATTAGCGGACGACTGACTATCGGTTGTGCAATAGAAGAGTTTGACCATGGAAACACCTGTATCATTGCGTTATTCAATTGAGCAGCAAAATTACCATAAAAAATTTTTATCTGCCCCCCTTGATAAGACAAAAATTTCCCCCATTTATTGAGCACAACGTTTTTAACACGCCCCAAAGGGGTATTTACCACTAACAACATAGGTTGAGGAGTTATCACCAATGAAACTTCGTCCTTTACACGATCGAGTCATTATCAAACGCATCGAAGTCGAAGCTAAATCGGCAGGCGGCATTGTTCTGACTGGTTCTGCGGCAGAAAAATCTACACGCGGTGAAGTCGTCGCTGTAGGTAATGGCCGTATTTTGGATAACGGTGAAGTGCGTGCGCTGGACGTAAAAGCCGGCGACAAGGTTCTGTTCAACGAAGGTTACGGTGTAAAAACCGAGAAAATCGACGGTGAAGAGTACCTGATCATGAGCGAAAGCGACATTTTGGCTATCGAAGAATAAGCCAAACCCTAACGCATAAATCGTTAAACCGCATTTGAGAGGAAAGCAAACATGGCAGCTAAAGAAGTTAAGTTTGGTAACACAGCGCGTCAAAAAATGCTGAAAGGCGTCAACGTACTGGCTGACGCAGTAAAAGTAACCTTAGGCCCTAAAGGTCGTAACGTTGTTTTAGATAAGTCATTCGGTGCGCCGAACATCACTAAAGATGGTGTGTCAGTTGCAAAAGAAATCGAGCTGGAAGATAAGTTCGAGAACATGGGCGCACAAATGGTCAAAGAAGTGGCGTCTAAAGCAAATGACGAAGCTGGTGACGGTACAACTACTGCGACCGTATTGGCGCAAGCTATCGTAAACGAAGGTTTAAAAGCGGTAGCTGCGGGCATGAACCCAATGGATCTAAAACGTGGTATCGACAAAGCGGTTATCGCTGCAGTTGAAGAGCTGAAGAAAATTTCTCAGCCGTGCGCTGACAGCAAAGCCATTGCGCAGGTTGGTACTATTTCTGCGAACTCTGACCATACTATTGGTCAAATCATCGCTGAAGCGATGGACAAAGTTGGTCAGGAAGGTGTCATCACTGTTGAAGAAGGTCAGGCACTGACAGATGAGCTTGACGTTGTTGAAGGTATGCAGTTCGACCGTGGTTACCTGTCTCCTTACTTCATTAACAACCAGGAAAGCGGTTCAGTTGAATTGGATAACCCATTCATCCTGTTGGTTGACAAGAAAATCTCTAACATCCGTGAATTACTGCCGGTATTAGAAGGTGTTTCTAAAGCAGGTAAACCATTGCTGATCATCGCTGAAGACGTTGAAGGCGAAGCGTTGGCAACCTTGGTTGTAAACAACATGCGCGGCATTGTTAAAGTTGCAGCCGTTAAAGCACCTGGCTTTGGAGACCGTCGTAAAGCAATGCTGCAAGACATTGCTGTATTGACGGGTGGTACGGTTGTCTCTGAAGAAATCGGCATGGAGTTGGAGAAAACTCAGCTGGAAGACTTAGGTACAGCGAAGCGCATTGTTATCACTAAAGATAACACCACTGTTGTTGACGGTAACGGCGACGATGCCGCTATCGAAGGCCGTGTAACGCAAATCAAACAGCAAATGGAAGAAACTACTTCTGACTACGACCGCGAAAAACTGCAAGAACGTCTGGCTAAGTTAGCTGGTGGTGTTGCAGTCATTAAAGTAGGTGCTGCGACCGAAGTTGAGATGAAAGAGAAGAAAGCGCGCGTTGAAGACGCTCTGCACGCGACTCGCGCTGCGGTTGAAGAAGGCGTTGTCCCGGGTGGTGGTGTTGCACTGGTTCGTGCAGCAAGCAAACTGGGTGAATTACGCGGCGACAACGAAGAACAGAACGTCGGTATTCGTTTAGCATTGCGTGCAATGGAGGCGCCACTGCGTCAAATCGCAACCAACGCTGGTGCAGAAGCTTCTGTTGTTGCTAACAACGTACGTGACGGCGAAGGTAACTACGGTTACAACGCGGGTAACGATACGTACGGCGATATGCTGGAAATGGGTATTTTGGATCCAACCAAAGTGACTCGTTCAGCGCTGCAGTTTGCTTCTTCAGTAGGTGCGTTAATGATTACTACCGAAGCTATGATTGCTGACATCCCACAAGATGACAATGCTGGCGGAATGCCTGGCGGCGACATGGGTGGCATGGGCGGAATGGGCGGCATGATGTAATGCGCGCTTAAACGCCAAAAAAGGGAGCCTCAGCCGGCTCCCTTTTTTTATGGAATTTTTTTGCTTTTCGGTACTCTAACGCCATATAAGTAAAACGTATGACGGAGGAATAAGCATGCGTATTCGTAGTTTAGTGGTATTAATGGCTATCTCCTTTAGTGCTTTTTCCTTTGCTGGAGAAGCCGAAGTGAAATGGGAAGGTGTTGATAAATATACTGACTTTAAGCCGGCTAACAGCAACGAAGAGCGTTATCAGGAAAAAGTGAAAGAGCAGTTGACTGAGCATATTCATCAGTTAGCCGGTGAGCTACCTGATGGGCAAAAGCTGCATATGGTTGTAACCAATGTCGACTTAACCGGCCGTTTGGAACCAACGTTTGGGCGGTCAACGTCTAATTATGTGCGTATTGTTCGTGAAATAGACTTTCCACGCATCAGCTTTAATTATCAGTTAACGGACAGTAGCGGCGAAGTGATAAAAGAAGGCCAGGAGAAGTTAAAGAACATGGGCTTTAACTATGACAGCCTGGCTTCGGTAAAACGTCGCGACGATTTGTATTTTGAAAAAGAAATGTTAACCCGCTGGTTCAACGAAACCTTGGGCGAAAAGAGTTAACCGGCCTGGCGAATACTTTTAAGCCGCGCCAGAGTTTCAGTCATAAGCTGCAGTTGCTGAACCAGTAGCTGCAGTAGCTCTTCATCACTTTGGTTTTGTTTCCAGGCTTCCAAGTTTTCAGTGATTTCATTTAAGTAGGGCTGAAACTTATTGCCCTTACTTTTGAAAATTGTCTGCTCGGCAAACACTCCCTGGAACTTGGCCTTACCCTGTTGACGCATATCATCTAGATATTGATCGGCATCGACGACCTGTCTATAGAGAACTTGCAGGTGCTCCTGAATTTTCTGTTCAACACTGTCAAAGCTGTCGCTCATGAATCATCCTTCATTATGTTGTTAAGCCATCGGGCATTATGGCAGTTTTACTGGGTTTGCGAGCTTGCTCCCGAACAAGCTTAGGAACTAAAAAGCCGGGTAACTGTTGCGTCATGTCCAGCCAAAGCTGTTGGGCTTTGTCGTCACTTACTTCAAAATGGCTGGCGCCTTCAACTTTATCCAGCTGGTGCAGATAATAGGGTAACACGTTTGCACGAAAGAGCGTTTCACTCAGGCGGCAAAGTACCTCCGAACTATCGTTAACTCCTCTTAACAAAACGCTTTGATTTAGCAGGTGTATGCCGGCGTTATGCCATTTCTTTAAAGCGGCGGACAAATCATTAGAAATCTCGTTCGCGTGATTCGCGTGTATTACTAACACGACTTGTAATCGGCTTTGGGTTAAAGACGTTAATAGCCCGTCAGTCAGCCTGGACGGAATAACCACGGGCAGCCGGCTGTGAATGCGTAAACGAGTCAGCTGAGGTAAAGCTTCTAGCTCCCGCACGAGTTTATGTAGCCGCTCGTCTTTCGCCATTAGTGGGTCACCGCCACTTAAAATCACCTCGTTAACTTCTGGATTCTGTTTTATGTAGTCTAGCGTGTCATCAATTTGCCGCTGACTAATGGTTAACTCGTCATAGGGAAAGTGCCGGCGAAAACAATAGCGGCAATTAACGGCACATCCGCCTTGCAGGATTAATAAAACCCGTCCGTGATATTTATGCAGCAGACCATTAGCCGGAGAGCTTTGCTCGTCGAGCGGATCTTTATGGAACCCCGGTTCGACTCTAAACTCGTCTACAAGAGGAAGTACCTGCCGCAGCAGAGGGTCATTAGGGTCGCCAATGTTCATTTGTTGAACGAAGGGGCGTGGCACTCGCATGGAGAATAGTTGCCGCGCTTTAATATCGTCGGCATACGCGCTGGCGTCCAGCTGCAAGGCTGATAGCAAGTCTTCAGGTCGAGTGTATGACTTTTTTAATTCGTAGAGCCAATCAGCTCGTGGACTGACGGACACTGAATTTTCGGTCATGCGACCTCCCTATACTCAACAAAGTTCGTATTTTACCTGAAAATAAAGTCATTTTGTTTTATTATTGCGCGCAAATAATGATGGTTTAAGCAAGGAAAATGTCGTTATGGCAAATTACAGTACAAGTGAATTCAAAGGTGGTTTAAAAATCATGCAAGACGGCGAGCCATGCTCGATCGTCGAAAATGAGATGGTTAAGCCTGGTAAAGGTCAAGCATTTAACCGCGTAAAAATCCGTAAGTTAATTAGCGGAAAAGTGGTAGAGAAAACCTTTAAGTCGGGCGAGTCAGTTGAGGGTGCTGACGTTATCGAGCTTGAGTTGTCTTATTTATACAACGACGGTGAGTTCTGGCACTTCATGAACAATGAAACGTTTGAACAGGTGCCTGCTGACGCTAAGGCTGTTGGCGATGCGGAAAAATGGTTGGTTGAACAGGACGTGTGCACATTGATTTTATGGGAAGGAAAGCCAATCAGTGTACAGCCACCAAACTTTGTTGAATTGGAAATTACCGAAACAGATCCGGGCTTAAAAGGCGATACCGCGGGAACAGGTGGTAAGCCAGCAACGTTGAGCACTGGTGCCGTTGTTCGAGTGCCGTTGTTCGTGCAAATTGGTGAAGTGATCAAAGTGGATACGCGCTCTGGCGAATACGTTTCACGCGTTCAGAAGTAAGTTTGAATAATGAGCTGGCGCCCTGACGCAAGTTGGAGCATGCTGCAACAGCGGGCTGACCTATTTAAGTCAGTGCGCCAGTTTTTTGAAAATCGTGGTGTGACTGAAGTCGATACCCACTTACTTTCCCAGTATGGTGTTACTGACGTCCATCTAAAAAACCTGTCTACCGAGTTTAGTCAGCCTCTTCCGTCTGGTACAAACACCCTCTATTTACAAACCTCTCCTGAATTTGCAATGAAGCGGCTTGTCGCAGCTTACCAACAAGACATTTACCAGCTCAGTCATGTGGTTCGGGACGATGAAGTTGGTCGGTATCATAATCCTGAGTTTACTTTACTCGAGTGGTACCGTATTGGCTTTGACGATAACGCGCTTATTAATGAAGTCTCTCAGTTGTTATCGGAAACCTGCGGCGCTCCGCCGATCGTTGAGCGTAGCTACCAACAGTGTTTTCTGGAGACGCTAAAGTTGGATCCTTTGACGCCGGACGGCATTGAGGGCATAAGACAACATTTAGAGAGCGTTCCTGCGCTGACTGACTGGATGCAAAAAGAAACCGATGCGTCCACTATATTACAAGTAGCTTTCTCGGAATGTATTGAACCAACTTTTACTAAAAACGTGCCGCAATGTGTAACGCGCTTTCCTGTAGAACAAGCTGCACTAGCTCGAGTGGATGAGTCTGACCCACGAGTCGCAAAACGGTTTGAGGTTTATTATCAAGGTGTCGAGCTTGCCAATGGGTATCACGAATTGACCGATGCTGTTGAGCAGACAAGGCGCTTTCAAGACGACAACCGATACCGAATGACGAACAAGCAGCCGCAAATGGCGGCGGACAAGCGACTAATTGCAGCTTTGGAATCCGGTTTACCCGACTGTGCCGGTGTCGCTTTAGGCTTCGATAGGCTGCTAATGATAAAATCCGGTGCTAAGCACATTAGCGAAGTGCTTCCTTTCACAACTAATAACGCCTAAAAAAACACCAATAATTCTGCCTTAAATCAAAATTTAGATGATCTGTCTTGGATAATAAACGCGTATGTTATAATATAACACGTCAGTTAGGCGATAAATTCGTTGAGCGCACTCAAGAGCAAACAGTAAGGCAGAATGTTTATGCAGGCTAATACGCCCCAAAACTTAGACAAAGCAGGAATCTGGATTACCACATTATGTGCTATCCACTGCCTATTGCTGCCTCTTATCTTGCCATTATTAGCGATGGCGGGTTTAGCATTCATCGGTGAAGATGCGCTTGAAAATACCATTCTTGGCCTGAGTGTATTTGTTGGGCTTTGGTCATTAGTCAGTGGCGCTCGCAAACACGGCAACTGGAATCTGTTAACGTTCCTACTGTTAGGTGCGGCTATTTATTCACAGCGAGACGTGCTTGGTCATTGGGGTGAACCCGTCATTATTCTATTTGGCGCAGGCTTGATAATATACGCTCACGTATCAAACTTACGCCTTATTAAAAAGTTGGCTTTTACCTCTTCTCAGCAACCGCTGTAAAGCTAGTCAGCTTTAGCCTCAAGTACGACCCCTGTTTCTACATGATCAGTATATGGAAATTGATCAAACATAGCGGCGGCAGTAATCTCATGAGTTTCCGTTAAATAATCTAAGTTCTCTGCTAACGTATCCGGGTTGCAGGAAATATAGATTATTCTGGAATAAGCCGACACCATTTTCAGTGTTTCAGTATCAAGCCCGGCGCGAGGCGGATCAACCAACACGGTTTTACAGTCAAAGTTTTTAATGTCAGCCTCATCAGCGCGACGAGATAACCGCTCACCATTTAGCGCTTCAGTAAACTCTTCAGCAGACATACGAACAATAGTGACGTTTTCAATGTTATTCAGCTCAGCACTTCTCCGGGCAGACGCTACCGAGCTTTTACTAATTTCCGTGGCTAAGACTCGCTGGAAGTTTTCTGCTAAAGGTAGGGTGAAGTTGCCGTTACCGCAGTACAGCTCCAATAAGTCATGAGTATTTTGTCCGATATGCTGTTTGACCCAGCCAATCATTGTTTCGTTAATTTTTGCATTGGGCTGGGTAAAACTATTTTCGGTTTGAATCGATTGATAGGTTTTATTTCCGACGTTGACATGCTCGACAACACTGTCGTCAAACAAAACCCGTTTTTGTTTTCGAGCACGACCAATAATATTAATGTCTGCCAACTCTTTAAACTTTTCACGTAAAGCTGTGGCTTCCTTTTCCCATTCGTCATCCAGGGGGCGATGATAAAGCAAAGAGATAACGGCTTGGTTCGTTGTGGTTGTAAGAAAGTCGACTTGAAAAAGCTTGTTCCTGAGTATTGGATTAGGTTTTAGCTTTTCTATTAGTTGTTTCATTAGGCGATTAATTAACTCGCTACCTGGTAAAAATTCGTCCATACGGATTTTTTCCCGCGTTTCCGGGTTGAACATGATGTAATAGAGATCATCTCCCTCATGCCAAACACGAAACTCAGCACGCATACGGTAGTGTTTCCGGGGTGACTCGAAAGTATCCAGTTGTTGTACCCCAAATTTCGACAATTTCTTTATTAAGCTTTCTTCTTTGCTTCGGAACTGCTCTGGGTAGTTTGCTGTATCAATCTTTTTGTACGTCATAGTATCCGCTGTTGCGTAAGTTTCGTTTATTCCTCTATTTTACGCACCGAAACTATTAACTACCAAGTTTTGCTCAGATTTAACGCATAAAATGTTAACTCTTGATTACATTTGAACGAATACTGAACGGTCGAGAGAAAAACAGTTAAAAAGGCATAAAAAGCGCTTGACGGTGCGAGTTAAATCTCTAAAATGCGCTCCACGTTCGAGGCAGGCAACGAAGCCGCCGAAAACCTAAGTTTTCTAAAACATCTTTTTT
>NZ_DGMK01000001.1:0-71085 GCF_002388365.1 Idiomarina sp. UBA4520
GCTTCGCTGGGCAAACAAAAAAGACCAGCACGATAGGCTGGTCTTTTTATAGGTTTAAGGCGTGTTGTTATTTAGCCTTTTTTGTCACCGTGATAGTAATCATCGATAACGCTTTCCATTTCTTCGAACTTATCTTGTAGCTCTTTCTCTGGTTCAGCAGTGACTTTGCTGAAAATGATGATAGCCAGTGTAGATAAGATGAAGCCTGGCACAATTTCGTAGACGTAAGCAGATAGCTGTTCGCCACCGAAAGTTGGGCCGTAAATCCAGAACAGCACTGTAACAGCGCCTGCCAACATACCGGCAAGAGCACCATGACGGTTCATACGTTTCCAGAACAGGCTCAGAATAACCACAGGGCCAAATGCGGCGCCGAAGCCGGCCCATGCGTTACTGACCAGACTTAAAATGGTGTTCTCTGGGTTCCATGCTAACCAAATAGCCACTAACGAAACTGCCAATACTGACATACGACCGACGAATACTAGCTCTTTTTCACTCGCGTCTTTACGTAAGAAAGCTTTATAAAAGTCTTCTGTCAGGGAGCTTGAGCTAACCAGTAGCTGCGAAGAAATTGTACTCATAATGGCTGCCAAAATAGCTGCCAGCAGGAAACCACCAATTAATGGGTGGAATAGGAACTGCGAGAAGATGATGAAAATAGTTTCAGCATCCGGCAAGCTCATTTTGGTTTCCGCAACATAGGCAATACCCACAAAACCGGTCGCCATAGCGCCAATGATAGATACTGTCATCCATGAAATACCAATGCGGCGTGCCGCTTTCACGTCACTGACAGAGCGAATCGCCATGAAACGAACAATGATGTGTGGCTGACCAAAATAGCCAAGACCCCAGGCAAGCAAAGAAATAATACCTAAGGTGCCCAGTATTTCACCGGTGGCTCCATCCTTAAAGAATGCCAGGAAGTCAGGATTAATCTCACCGACTTGGCCAACGACACTGCTGTACCCACCGAGCTCAGAAAAGGCGACAATAGGCACCAGAACCAGAGCCACGAACATAATGCAGCCTTGAACAAAGTCCGTCATGCTTACCGCTAAGAAACCACCGAACAGGGTGTAAGCACATACCACACCGGCAGTTACCCAGAGGCCCGTGGTGTAGTCCATGCCAAATGAGCTGTCGAACAGCTTACCGCCGGCAACCAGGCTGGCTGAGGTGTAAAGCGTAAAGAAGATAATAATAACCACAGACGAGAATATACGCAGTCTACGGCCTTTATCATTAAAGCGGTTCGCAAAGTAGTCCGGAATTGTGATGGAGTCGTTTGCAACCTCGGTGTAAGTTCTCAAGCGTGGCGCCACAATGACGTAGTTAAGATACGCACCAATGACCAGACCCACTGCAATCCACAGCTGCGAGACACCTGAGACATAAATTGCACCGGGTAAGCCCATCAGCATCCAACCACTCATGTCAGATGCACCCGCAGATAACGCGGTAACGCCAGGACCGAGGCCTCGACCACCTAGCATGTAACCTGATACTGAGTCAGTTGACTTCTTGTAGGCGTAAAGACCAATACCTAGCATGACGATAAAATACGCTGCTAGTGATATCAGAGTACCTGTTTCCACATTAAACTCCTGTTGTTTTGGTTTTTAGTCAGCGATCTTTTTTGCTTTGTCGCTTTTGAATTTAATCTGCTTATTCAAGTGGTCATGCAGCAACTGATGAACATAAGGTTGCTGATCATCACCTAGTACTATGTCTGTTTTGTCAAACACGATCATTTTACCACGATATAAAATTAATATCTTATCAGCAATGTGTTTCACGATTTGCGGCGAATGAGTCACTAAAATATACGAAATACCCATATCTTGCTGGAGATCGAGCATAAGGTTAATGATTTGAGCTCTAACTGATGGGTCGAGCCCAACCAAGGCTTCATCGGCAACGACAATCTGTGGCTCCAGGATGATAGCCCGTGCAATACAAACACGCTGTTTTTGTCCACTGGACAGCATATGCGGGTAAAACTCTCCATGCTCCGTTAGCATACCCACTCGCCTCAGAGCGATATCAACTTTTTCGTTACGCTCTTGCGCCGTTAAGTTGGTATTGAACTTTAAAGGCTCTTCGAGCTGTTTACGGAGAGTAAGGTGAGTATTCAGGGAGTTCTCGCTGTCCTGAAATATCATTCGGATATTGTTACAACGTTGCTGGTAATGCTGGTTATGTAGCTTTTGGCCGTTTAACCACAATTCACCAGAGCTGGGGTTATCGACGCCGGCAATGATTTTTGCCAGCGTTGATTTGCCGGAGCCTGTTTCGCCCATAACCGCCAGCGTTTCACCAGCATCGATATGAAAGGATATTGGCTCTATCGCCACTGACTTTTGACTCCAGGGCCACGCCTTACGGGGACGATACGTTTTACCGAGGTTTTTTACTTCCAGTAAATGGCTCATGACTCAAGCTCCAAAAGCGGGAAGTGGCAATGGAAGACTCGTTGCTGCTTCTGGGTTGCCAGTGGTGCTTTTACACACTGCTTTTGCGCATAAGGGCAGCGAGGGCCAAGGCGGCAGCCAATTGGCATATGACGCAGTGTCGGAATTGCTCCCGGCAAGGTCGGCAGGCGTGCTTTATGCGGTAGCTCTTGTTGTGTTTGCAGCGACATTCTGAGCATTGAGTCGGTATAAGGGTGGGCCGGATGGTTAATAACTTCCTCCGCAGGCCCTGTTTCCATAAGCTGACCACAGTACAATAAAGTCAGTTGTTTGGTCTCTGGCAAAATTGAGGTTAAGTCTTGAGAAATCAGCAGCACAGACATTTCCTGACTGGCAGCCAGTCGCGCCAAAAGCCGATGAATTTGTAGCTTTGTCGATGGCTCCATTGCGGTTGTTGGTTCATCGGCAATAAGCAGACGAGGGCGGTGAGCAATGGCTATGGCAATACTGACTTTTTGAGCAACCCCTTGCGAGAGCTCGAACGGATAACTGTCTATGACCGACTCGTGATCGCGAATACCTACCCGGTGCAATAACCGCTTAACCCGGGTTTTCCTGTCCACACGGCGCCGCATGAACGTACCACGTACGTCGCCTTCAGGAATGGCTTCTACAATTTGTTGCTCGATCGTACTGTTTGGATCCAGATAAGAGTATGGATCCTGAAATATCATGGCCATATCCCGGCCGGTCACGGCGCGGCGTTGTTTGGTGTTCATGGCTAATAAGTCCTGGCCATTCCACCACAGTCGGTCAGCGGTTACCTCCCAGTTGGGGTTAGCAAAACCAACAATAGCTTTTGCCAAAAGACTCTTACCGGAGCCGGATTCGCCAACCAGGCTATGAATTTCCCCTTTACCGAGTTGTAGGTTCACCTTATCCAACACCCGGACGATGCCGTGCGGTGTTTTCATTTCAACCGTTAAATTGCGAATATCCAGTAACTGCATTAGCTGTTCACCCTTTCGCTGAGTGCACGGCGCAGACTGTCGCCGACAATATTAATCGACATTATGGTGACGAATAAGGTCACGCCCGGCAACACCATTGACCAAGGCGATAAATACACTTCGTCAAGGCTGCGTGCCAGCATGCTTCCCCACTCAGGTGTCGGTGACTGTATACCAAGCCCCAGGAAGCTTAACGCAGCAATATCCATAATAGCCACAGACAAAGACACCGTCAGTTGCATAACCAGTATGGGAGTAATATTCGGCAAGATAACCCGGTACAGCAGGTAAGGTTTGGAACAACCATTAAGTCGCGACGCGGTGACATAGTCTTTGTGCCACTCCTGATGAACCGCGTTACGAGTGACAAAAATAAATTGAGGTATCAGTGACAGGGTAATAGCCAACGCAACATTAAATAACCCCGTCCCTAATATGGCAATAATAATCAGTGCCATTAAAAATGAGGGAATAGAGAGCAAAGTGTCGAATACGCGTGAAAACGTTTGATATTTAATGGTGCGGTCAATGCCCAAAACTGCCCCGACAACCATGCCAATAATGGACGAAACAGCGACCATAAGAATAGGCAGACCCAGGCTGTAGATGCTGCCGATAAGCAATCGCGACAACATGTCCCTGCCAAGGTCGTCCGTTCCCATTAGAAATTGAATGTTGCCTTGCTCAGTCCACGAAGGAGGTAATGAAACGGCGTCTGCAAATTGCATCGACGTGCTGTAGGGAGCAAGTATGGGTGAAAAAATAACAACCAGAATCATAGCCAACAGTATGTACAACGCCGTCATGGACAGCAGGCGCTGATTAAAGCGCCGCCATACCAGCGTTAACGGGCTGGGGTTTTCGTCTTTGTAATACAGGTTAATATGCGGCATGTTATTCCTGCCTCACAATAGGGAATCGCCATCCACGATAGAGATCCACCACTAAGTTAAACAGTAAAATAGTCAGGGCGATAATAAGTACACAAGCCTGAATGACAGGAAAGTCGCGCTCGAAAATAGCGCGTACCAGCCAGTTACCAATGCCCGGCCAGTTGAATATAGACTCGATAACAATGCTATTGCTGAGTAACAAGCTGAAAATAAGTGGCACTTGCTGCAAGACTGACTGCGTGGCATTTGGCACAGCGTGTTTTATTAACACTTGAAACTCGTTAAGACCGCGGGCTCTTGCCGCTTTGACGTATGGCTTTTGCAGCATGTCCTGAGTGGCGTTACGCATTAGTCTAAGCAGCAGCATCATTGGCATGATGGAGAGAATAATCACCGGCAGAATAAGGTGATTAAGTGCATCCTGAAGTGCTGCCGCTTTATAGTCTGAGTCGCTTATTACAATATCAATTAAAATTGACCCGGACTGAGGGGCAATACCGTACAACGGATTGATTTGCCCGGTAATAGGCAGCCAGTCTAGTTTTACTGCAAAAAACAGAATAAGTAGCTGAGCTAACCAGAACACCGGAATGGAGTAACCTGCCATGGCCAGGCTAATAACGCCTTTATCAATGGGCCCACGAAACTGGGTGGCAGCAAAGATACCGCTGGGTACACCAATAAGTACCGCAAGAACTAATGCGCCGACAATAAGCTCCAGAGAAGCGAAGAGGTGTTGATAGGTATGCTCGAAAACATAGTCGCCGGAGCTGAGAGAAGCTCCCCAGTTGCCTGACAACAAGTTCTGCATATAGTTAATGTACTGAAATGCGATGTTTTTATCGGCACCTCGTATTTCTGAAATAACCGGGTAATAGTCGCTAAAAGTTCGCACCCCAGTCATATTGGTGACAGGGTCGCCGGGAAAGAAAAAGTTAAGAGAAAAAGTGAATACCGTTAATAAAAAGAACGCAATAATAAAAACAAACAAACGGCTGCTGAGGTAACGGATCATTGTTCGCTCTCCTCAGCTGTTGTCACTTTGGTTGCCAGGCGAAAGTTGATTCCCCCATAAGGCGGTAACTGGACGCCTCGTACTGATTTTTTCTGAGCCTGGTAGCGGCGTGAATGAGCGATAGGTAATAGCGGTAGCTGCTGGTTGAGTATGTGTTGAGCGCTTTGATAGAGCGCCTTGCGTTCATTGGCGTTAGTTGTCGCAATGGCTTCGTACAACAGCTGGTCAAACCCAGGGTGACACCAGTTAGCGCGGTTACCGCCGGTTGCTACCGCAGCGCAGCTCAGTAGTGGCCTAAAGAAGTTATCCGGGTCGGCATTATCGGCATACCAGCCAATTAGAACGGTATCATGTTCACCGCGTGACAGACGTCGTCTAAAAGTGTTCCACTCATAAGAAACGATACGTGCATTCACGCCAATCTGGGCCAGGTCGGACTGCATCAGTTCGGCCATACGACGAGCATTAGGGTTGTAGACTCGCTGGACTGGCATTGCCCAGATATTAGTGCTGAGTTCACTGTGGCCAGCTTCTTCAAGCAGTTTGCGGGCTTTTTCAGGGTTGTAGTCATATTGAATTCCCTGATTATCGTAAGCCCAGGACGTTGGTGGTAGTATTGAGCGTGCCAACTCCGCGTTACCGTAGTAAATTGTATCAATAATGGCCTGGCGATTTATGGCATGGCTGAGCGCCTGGCGAACCAGTGGATCATCAAACGGTGGCCTCTTTGTATTAAACGCCCAAAACGAGACATTCGGGCTAACCTCGTTAGTGACTATTATGTCATCGCGATTCAAAGCCTGAAGTTCGCTAATAAGCGGGTAAGGAATAATATCGCATTCACCGGTAACCAGTTTTAACATGCGTTTATTGGCATTGGGAGTAATGGAGTAGACTAGCTGTTTAATTCCGGGGCCTTCACGCCAATAATCAGGATGTTTTGTGTAGCGTATTAGCACGTCCTTGCGGAAGCTTTCAAAGCGATAAGGGCCAGTACCTATGGGTTTTTGATCGATTAAGTAGGGCATGTCCTTAACCGACAGTAATTGGGCGTACTCTGCTGACAGAACAATGGCGAAGTCGGTCGCTAAATTTGCAAGAAAAGAACTGTCAGCATTATTCAACACAATGTCGACGGTCATCTCGTCGACTTTCACTACCTTTTGAATGAGTTTATCGAGCCCGGTGGCGCTGAAAAATGGGTAACTGCCGCCAACGTTATGATACAGACTGGTTTCATCAAGCCAGCGATTAAAACTAAAGCGCACGTCTTCTGCATTGAACTCTCTCGTTGGTGTGAAATAGTCTGTTGAGTGAAACTCGACACCTTCGCGTAAATAAAAGCGATAGCGCGTACCGTTATCGAGAGGCTCCCAGCTTTCGGCGAGCGCTGGCACAAAGGCCTGCTTTTCAGCGTCGTAGTCAATTAAACGGTCATAAAGCTGGGCTGCGGTAGCGTCGACGGTTGTGCCTGAGGTAACCAGTTGCGGGTTGAAGGTGTCGGGGTTGCCCTCTGAACAGTAGATAATACCTTCGGACAGCGGCGTCACTTCTTCTGTGCCGGGTTCACAGCCGCTCAGTAGTATGGTTGTTGCTGAAATGAGTAAAGAAAACGCTTTAGTCATTATTCGCGGCCGCTCCGTCCAGCAGTTGGTATTTCTTTAAGTATCCTCTGAGCTGATGATAGGTCAAACCGAGATAAGATGCTGTCTTTTTTTGATTAAATTGCGATAACCGAAGCGCTTGTTTTAGCAGTTCTTTCTCGTAGTCCTGTGAGAGCTGTTTAAATTCGACAGGCTCATCGGGCTTCAAAGTCGAGGTTACTTTTGAATGACCGTTGTCTGACGCTGGCTCCGGCGGTGCGTTTTCTGAGACCTGAGGGCTTGCCTGCGTTGCTGTTGAGATACCGGGACGGAAAGGACTGTCGAACGGATCAAGAATAATATCATTAATGGGAACGTGGCCATTGCCTAGCCGGTACAGGCTGCGCTCAACGGTGTTTTTAAGCTCACGAACATTGCCCGGCCAGTCATAGCTTAAAAGAATTTTACGAGCTTTTTCGGTAAAGCCACTAAAGAGTTCAAGCTCCATTTCCCGAGCCATTGATACAGCAAAGTGCTCTGCCAGCACCATAATATCTTCTCGTCTTTCCCGAAGGGGAGGCAGCGTTATAACGTCGAAGGCTAAACGGTCGAGTAAGTCGGAGCGAAACTTACCTTTTTCTGCAAGAGTTGGTAAGTCTTCATTTGTTGCTGCAATTAAGCGGGTGTCGACTTTAACCGGCTGGCGGCCACCGACACGCTCAAATTCACCGTATTCAATGACGCGGAGCAGCTTTTCCTGAACCCGTAAGGACGTGTTGGCCAGTTCATCCAAAAATAACGACCCACCGTCGGCGCGCTCAAAACGACCTTCGTGACGCTTCGCCGCGCCGGTAAATGCTCCAGCCTCGTGTCCGAAGAGTTCGCTGTCTAGCAGGTTTTCATTTAAAGCGGCGCAGTTGAGGGTTAAATACTGCTGTTGCCAGCGTTGTGACAGGTAATGGCAGCGCGCAGCAATAAGCTCTTTACCGGTACCACGCTCACCAATAATAAGGACGGGCTTATTTAAAGGGGCTATTTGTGAAATCTGTTCCAGAACTTCAACAAAGCTGTTGGACTGACCAATTAAATTGTCTGATGGACGCGAATTACTCATCGACTGAGCCTTAATTATAGTTATTTTTGCTAATTATTAGTCTATTTCACGAACTGTGACAATGTCTGGTTATGTCACAAAATATAAAAAACCTTATTAATCAGTGCTCTAGCTAAATATAAAAAGTTGGCTCGATACTTGAATAATGTATGAGCGAATAAATCATTAGCTATGTAAGAGGTATTTATTATGGGTATTTTTTCACGTTTTAGCGATATCGTGAACTCTAATATCAATGCGTTATTAGATAAAGCCGAAGATCCGCAAAAAATGGTGCGTCTGATTATCCAGGAAATGGAAGACACATTGGTGGAAGTACGCTCAACGTCTGCGCGCTTATTAGCGGAGAAAAAAGACATTCAGCGTCAGCAGCAGCGCATGGAAAAAGAAGTTGCCGACTGGGAAGCAAAAGCTGAATTAGCGTTGAGCAAAGAGCGTGAAGACTTAGCTCGACAAGCACTTATTGAGAAGAGCCGGGCGCAAGACAATGTCGATGCTTTGCAAAACGAAATGCAGCGTGTTGATGAGTCACTCGACAAACTGAATGACGAAATTGCACAGCTACAGGAAAAGCTGGCGGACGCGAAGTCTCGTCAAAAAGCGATTTTGATGCGCCAGAAAACCGCAAGTAGCCGATTACAGGTGAAAAAGCAGGTGGATAGTTCTAAAGTAGATGATGCAATGCAGCGCTTTGATCGCTACGAAGCAAAAATCGATGACTTAGAAGCGCAAGTTGAATCCTACGATATGGGTAAACGCACTTTGCGTGATGAGTTTGCCGAGTTAGAAAACGAAGGCAAGGTCGATGAAGAGTTAGAAGCTCTGCGCGCTCGTATGAAGTCAAAGTCATCTAAAGACTCTGAATAAATAGGCAACGCAAGATGGATATTGAAGCTATTTTAGGGATGTTGATGGCGCCGCTGATTCTGTTTGTATTGGTTGTTGCACCCATTTGGATAATTTTACATTACCGCAGCAAACGACAAATGAATCAGGGGTTGAATGAGGAAGAGCGTGAGTCGCTTGCGCTCTTGGCCGACCAGGCAAAACGTATTCGTGAGCGCGTGCAGACGCTGGAGCGTATTCTGGACGCTGACTCACCCGGTTGGAGGGACAGACAATGAGTATTTCAAAAGCACGTAGAGAGCTGACCCGCGACTCAGAAAAAGGCAAAATAGCCGGTGTTTGCGCCGGCCTGGGAGACTACCTGAACGTTGAGCCGTGGTTGGTACGAGTCGTATTTTTCACAGGGTTGATTTTTGCATCAGGCTTTTTCTTTGTGTTGTATTTGGCAGGGTGGTTGATTCTCGACAAAAAAAAGCCCGATTTGAACTCGCATCGCGTCGACGTTAAAACCAAAGTTTGGCAAGGCGGCGAACCGCCAAGAGACGCCATTCACGACATAAAGCGCGAGTTCGATGAGCTGGAAGCTCAGTTGCAATCTATGGAGAAATACGTAACCTCCAATCATTATAATCTTCAGCGAGAATTTAATCGTCTGTGAGTCGTATTAAGCAGTTTAAAAGCCAAACCCGCGATCTCATCCATCGCGGGTTTGATCGTCATATTAAGCTGGCAGTAACAGGGCTAAGCGGTGCGGGTAAAACCGCATTAATTACCGGCGTTCTGGAGCAGCTACTGTATGCGAATGAATCGCAAAACCTGCCTTATTTTAATGTGCGTCAACACCAGCGGCTTATAGGCTGCCGACTGCACACCAGTCCTAACTGGGACACACCGCGTTTCGACTATGAAAAAGCCATTGAGCGCTTAACGGGTACACCGGGACAGTGGCCAGAGTCTACCCGCGATGTCAGTGAAATTCGGCTGGAGCTGAAATACCATCCGGAGCGGGGCCTGGCGGGTAAAGTTCTTGATGAGCGTCGACTTACCGTAGATATTATTGATTACCCCGGCGAGTGGCTACTCGACTTACCGCTGTTGTCGCTGACTTACGAGCAATGGTCTGAGAAGCAACGCGCATTATTTTCCACTGAACCACGTAAAGAGCTGGCAAAAGCATGGCTTCATCAATTAAACGATCTGACAGCCGTTGCTACTGATGATAACGCCGAGAAGCAGATAAAAGTTGTCGCCAAGGCATATCGCCAGTATTTGGCAGACTGTAAAGAGCAGGGCTTAAAGTTGCTGCAGCCCGGGCGCTTAGTGCTGCCCGGCGAGTTAGCGGGAACGCCTTCTCTCGACTTTTTCCCGTGGCCTTTAGAGCAGCCCGTGCCGGATGCCTGGCAAAGCTTACTTGAGCGTAAATTTGAGTATTATAAAGAGCAGGTGGTTAAGCCTTTTTATCAGAACTATTTTCGCCATTTTAACCGCCAGCTCATTCTGGTGGATGTGTTAAGTGCCTTAGAAGGTGGCGAGTCTTATTTTAACGAACTTAAGCTGGCGCTGAACGAAATTATGCAGAGCTTTAATTATGGTCAAAACAGTTTGCTAAGGCGCCTGTTTTCGCCGCAAATTGATAAAGTCTCATTCGTCGTTACGAAGGCTGATAGCGTTGTACCGTCTGATCATGCCAAGCTCACCGGGCTTATTAATGCACTGACCCTCGAGGGTCGTCAGCAACTGCAGTTTGAGCGTATTCCTTTTGACTTATTCAGTGTGGCAGGTGTTGCGACCAGCCAATGGAAGCAACTGAAAAACGGTACTAATGTGCTGGAGGGAATTGATCAATCCGGCGAGTTAGTCCGGGTTGGCGCTCCCCATGTGCCGGGTCGTTTGCCAACGCGAGAAGACTGGCAGCAAGGTTATGTTTATCCGCATTTTCAGCCAAACTTTACGCTTGCAGATTCCCCGTTGCCGCATATTCGCTTAGACAAGTTGCTGAATTCAGTCATTGGAGACAAATTACGATGAGTAAGCATCGCGAACTCACCTATTATTCTGTCGAGGAAGAGGCACAGCCTCAGGTCTCCCCAGAGCCTTTCGATGAGCAAGATACGATAGAAAACAATACCGACTGGCAGGCACGTTATGACGGAAAACCTCGCCGTTGGGGGCGTTGGCTGCTGTTAGGCCTGGTGTTAGCGGTAGTCGCCGGCACTGTCGAAATTGTATTAGGTGTTATCGAATCCTGGCAGCAAAGTTGGGTATTAGGTGGGCTATGGAGCCTTGGTTTCGCATTAATAGTAGGGATTTTCTCAGCGTTTATCGTCAAAGAGTTTTGGCAGTTACGGCAATTAAAACGCCGCTGGCATGCGCAAAGCCATGGAATAGAAAGCGTTGAGCAGCAGTTAAAACTGCTTGACCACCCAGACTTAGAGGAGCGTTGGGCGCAAATTTACCAGCCATACTGGTCCGACAGTGAGAAACGCGAACGTTTTGAGTGCGATATTCTCAGTCGGGTCGACCAACAAGCCAGTCGCTTGGTCAGTCGCTGGTCAGCAGAAGCTGCCGCTATGATAGCCGTTAGCCCCTTTGCGGTCTTAGATATGCTGATTATTTTATGGCGCAACCAACGAATGATTCATCGCATTGCCGCACTTTACGGCGTGAAGCTGGGCTATTTGGCAAGGCTGCGTTTGTGGCGGCAAGTGCTGGCAAATATCGCTTATTCGGGGCTGAGTGAAGCGGCTGTTGATCTAGGCACACAGTGGGTAAGTGCAGAGCTTATCACCAAACTCTCTGCCCGCGCCGGACAAGGGCTAGGCGCCGGCTTATTAACCGCACGTTTAGGGTATCAGGTCATATCACTTTGTCGACCAATGCCATTTCAACACACCAAAAAACCAGGGTACGGTCGTCTGCAAAAAGACTTACTCAGTCAGTTAAAAGGTGTTTTACCATCCTTATATAAAGCCCGTTTTACAAAGGCTGCGAAGAGCTCAGACACTAAAGTGGAAAACTAGCGTTACACTTTAAAAAAGGTTTGAGATAGCGCAAAGATTGCCAATATTGGGTTGCTCGTTGCACTCTGTTGCTCGTTAACATTTTACTGACAAACGAGTGAAATTTGTATGTCTGCCAAGAGCAACCACAACAATTCTAATAATAAGTGGCAACCTGCAACTCAGGTGATTCACGCTGGCGCTAACCATGATGATCCGCATGGGGCGCTGAGCAGTCCGTTGTATCAAACATCGACGTTTGCTTTTTCATCGTCTGAACAGGGTTCGCGTCGGTTTGCCGGCGAGGAAGAGGGCTATATTTATAGTCGTTTAGGTAACCCAACCACGAACGAACTTGAGCAACGCATGGCTCAGTTAGAAGGCTATGAGGCTGCCGCCGCTGCAGCAACCGGTATGGGGGCGATAGCGGCAACGACTATGGCGTTCGTTAAAGCGGGCGACCACATTGTCGTTTCTGACGCCATTTACGGTTGTAGTTTTGCGTTATTCAGCGAATTGTTTGAACGCTTTGGTGTGCATGCCGATTTTATCGACTTAACGGATACCGAGCTTTTAGCGTCTACGATTAAAGACAACACGCGTCTGGTGTTTTTAGAAACACCTGCGAATCCGCATTTAAAAACGGTCGACATTGACGCCGTACACGCCGTTATTAAGGACAAAGATATTCGACTGATTGTTGATAACACCTTTATGACGCCGCTATTACAGCAGCCCAAGCAGCATGGTGCGGACATAGTCGTGCATAGCGCTACTAAGTTTTTGAACGGCCATGGTGACGTGGTTGCCGGTGTTGTGTGTGGTAGCGCGGAAGACATAGCCACTATTAAAAGCACGACATTAAAAGATATGGGAGCGACCATTAGCCCGCACGATGCCTGGCTTATTTTGCGTGGCTTAAAAACCCTGGATGTGCGTATGCAGCGTCACTGCGAAAACGCCAATAAGGTTTATGAATTTTTAACTCAGCGCAGTGACGTTAAAACCATCTATTTCCCTGGTGCGCCTGACCATAGCGCTCAGAAGCTGATGGGGCGGCAGATGAAGGCCAATGGCGCCGTTATTGCGTTTGAGCTTGACGGCGATGAAGCTATGGCGCGTTACTTTCTGGATCAACTGCGCATGATAAAGCTGGCCGTGAGTTTAGGGGACGCTGAAACGTTAATTCAGCACCCGGCTTCGATGACGCATTCGCCGTATACACCGGAAGCACGGGCCAAAGCAGGCATTTCAGATACGCTCATTCGCATTGCTGTCGGCCTAGAGGCCGCAGAAGACATTATCGCTGACATCGAGCAAGCGCTGGATGCGTGTAAAGCGCAATGGCAACAGTCAGCGTAATTCTGAACTAATAATAACAATAACTATCAAAATTTAATGAGGAAGCAACAAGGTTGAATTATGGGTAAAGAAAGTCAATACGTATCGAAGCAACCGGACGAGAACGGTATTATTCACTGGACTGACGAAGAAAACGCGATATGGAAAGATCTCGTTGAGCGTCAGTTAGAATGCATTCCGGGTAAGGCTTGTGACGAGTATATGAAGGGACTTGAATTACTCAACTTACCGAAAGATCGTCTGCCACAGTTGCATGAGTTGAACGAGGTGTTAGAGCGTGAAACTGGCTGGCAAGTCGCGGCTGTGCCAGCTCTTATTCCGTTTGACGAGTTCTTCCGCTTACTGGCGAATAAACAGTTCCCGGTCGCCACCTTTATTCGAACTCGCGAAGAGTTTGATTACTTGCAGGAGCCGGATATCTTCCACGAGATATTTGGACACTGTCCGTTATTAACCAACCCGGCGTTCGCTCACTTTACCCACCAGTACGGTAAACTGGGGTATGCGGCAACACCTAAAGAACGTGTTTATTTAGCTCGTTTGTACTGGTTTACGGTTGAGTTTGGGCTGCTGCAAACTATAGAGGGCACACGCATTTACGGTGGTGGTATATTATCGTCGCCGGCGGAAACCGAGTATGCGGTTAACAGCGACAAGCCAGAGCGCAAACCATTAAAAGCCCTTGATGCACTGAGAACGCCGTACCGTATTGATATTATTCAGCCCATTTACTACACCATAGAAAGTGTTGATGAGCTGTTTGAAATTTCTGACATGGATATCATGTCACTTGTACATGAAGCGATGGAGCTCGGTTTGTTTGAACCGAAGTTTCCACCGAAAGATGCAGCTTAGCTTTTGCCAACGATAAAGAACAACGAGGAGTAAAGTTACATGGCACAATTAGATCAGGAACGTTGTGAAGCTTGCCACGCTGACGCACCCAAAGTGAGTGACGACGAGCTAAAAGAGTTAATGCGTGAAATTCCGGACTGGACGCCGGTCACCAAAGACAACGTTATGATGTTACAACGTGAATACAAGTTTAAAAACTTTAAGCAGGCACTGGCGTTTACTAACCGTGTTGGTGATATTGCCGAAGAAGAAAAGCACCACCCCGAGCTAATTACCGAGTGGGGCAAAGTGACAGTAACGTGGTGGACTCACGCTATTAACGGCTTGCATAAGAACGACTTTATTATGGCGGCGAAGACCGACAAGGTCCTGGACGCCTAGGAACTCGCTTCGACTAAAGCGCTAATAAAACCCTGGTGAAAATGGCCGGGGTTTTTTGTTTTTAAATGCCCACCTTTGGTGTATCATTTGCTTTACATTTAGACGGTGAAGCAAGGTGTTATGCGGCTAGAAATTACCTGTGATGACAGGCTTGGTATTTGTCAGGATGTCCTGCAAATTCTGCGTGATCACGAAATTGACCTACGTGGCATTGAAGTCGACCCTAAAGGGAAAATTTTTCTGAATTTCCCTGAGTTAGACTTTGATGATTTTCGTCATTTAATGCCGCAAATTCGTCGTATTCCTAACGTCAAAGACGTAAAAACCATTCCTTACATGCCGTTCGAGCGCGAGCATTACGAGTTTAATCTGCTGCTTTCTACGTTACCGGATCCGGTTCTGTCCATAGACACCAAAGGCGTTATCGATATTATTAACGATGCGGGTTTAAAACTCCTTTCGGACAGTCATGACGTGCTTAAAGGTGAGCTTCTGTCACAGTTTGTGCAGGGTATTGCGCTGCAGCGCTGGCTGGATAAACAGCCGAAAATGCCTATTTATGAAGCTGTGACCATAGGCAGTGATCAATACTATGCTCAGCTACTGCCTATTTGGGTTAATGACGAAGAGGGTATCGAAGTCTTTGCGGGCGCTGTGATGACCTGTAAGTCAGAACCTGTTACCGAGAACTGGCAGCAAGCCAGTAATAAAGCTGCGTTCGATCGCTTACTAACGGAAACGCCAGTAATGAAACGTGTTATCAGCGATGCCCAACGTATGGCTGAGCTTGATGCGCCACTGTTACTGGAAGGTGAAACCGGTGTTGGCAAAGAGCTACTTGCGAAAGCCTGTCATTTGGCCAGCCCACGACATGAAAAACCGTTTCTCGCGATAAACTGCGCAGCTTTACCTGACAACGTCGCTGAGAGTGAACTCTTTGGTCATGGCGAGGGCAGCTTAAGTGCGCAAAGCGCGAAGAAGACAGGTGTTCTTGAACAGGCCGCCGGTGGAACCGTGTTGCTCGACTCTGTTGGGGAAATGTCGATTGGCCTGCAAGCCAAGCTACTGCGCTTCCTGGAAGACGGTGTATTTCGCCGCATTGGCGAAGAGCAGGAAGTGAGTGTCGATGTTCGGGTGATTTGTACAGCGCAAGGTAACTTATTCGAACTGGTTGAAAACGGTGACTTCCGGGAAGACCTCTATTATCGTTTAAACGTATTAGCTTTGACCGTTCCACCTCTGCGCGAACGCAAAGCGGATATCATTTTGCTGGCCGAGCACTTTGTTACTCAGGCCTGTAAAAAACTGGGACGCAGTCAGATTCAATTAAGCCGTACCGCGAAAGACAGACTGAAAAGCTATCATTGGCCGGGTAACGTGCGTCAGTTAGAGAATACAATGTTCCGCTCTGTTTCTATGTTGGAAGGGCAGACTCTGGAGCCGGCAGACATTCGATTACCGGAGCTGGAGCGAAACGACGAGCGTCTGGCGGTTGATATTGAAGATATTACGCTGGAAGAGGCGTTGAGGCAGTTCGAAAGTCATATTATGAAACGGCTGTATCCAAACTACCCGAGTACGCGTCAATTAGCCAAGAGGTTAGGGCTGTCGCATACGGCCGTTGCGAATAAACTACGGGACTACGGTATTGGGAAACAACGCAAAGGACGGCCTCGTAAACCCAAAGACTAAAAGCTGTCGTAAACTTAACCTGCCAAAAAAACACCCTTGTAAACTTTAATTTACAAAAGCAGCAGGGTAAACCTTGATATAGAGCAAAGGTTTACCCTGTAACAGTTACTTTACAATAATGCGCTTCCCCGCGCTCGGCACTATTTCCGGTTTGAATTCGCATTATTAACACCTTTACGGCTACAGTCTTAGTGTTAATAAACGAATAACAAGAGGAAGTAATAATGTCAGAGCAAGTCATGAATCCCCTAAATACCGATGGTTTTGAGTTCGTTGAGTACACGGCTCCGGATCAAAAAGGCATCGACGCATTAAAAGATCTGTTCGATAAACTGGGCTTTACTGAAGTGGCTAAGCACAAGTCAAAGCAAGCTTGGTTGTTCAAACAAAATGACATTAACTTTGTGGTAAATGCCGAGCCAGGTGGTCAGGCAGAAGAATTTGCTAAAGACCACGGCCCCAGTGTTTGTGGTATGGCTTGGCGTGTTAAAGATGCTAGCCATGCATTAAAGCACTCATTAGAGAATGGCGCGAAGGCGTTTCCGGACGACAAAGGTGTTATTGAAAACATTCCAGCGGTTTTCGGCATTGGTGAAAGTGCGTTGTACTTTGTCGACAACTATCAAAATAACGAAATCTACCAGCAACATTTTGATTTCTACGATAGCTGGGAAAGTAAAATGAAAGACCATGCGGCCGGTCTGTACGAAATTGACCACCTGACGCACAACGTGTTCCGCGGCAACATGGATACCTGGGCAGGCTTTTATGAGCGCATTGGTAACTTCCGCGAAATCCGTTACTTCGACATTGAAGGTAAGCTAACAGGTCTGCTAAGTCGTGCAATGACTGCACCTTGTGGCAAAATCCGTATTCCAATTAATGAGTCGCACGACGACAAGTCACAAATTGAAGAATACCTGCGCGAATACAAAGGCGAGGGCATTCAGCACATTGCACTCACCTCAGACAACATCTACAAAACCGTTGAAGACTTGCGCTCAATTGGCATGGAATTCATGGACACGCCGGACACCTATTACGAGAAAATCAACGAGCGTGTTGAAGGCCATGATGAAGACGTTGACGCGCTGCGCAAGCAACGCATTCTGATTGATGGTGCGCCAATGAAAGACGGTATTTTGCTGCAAATTTTCACGCAAACCGTTATTGGTCCGGTATTCTTCGAGATCATTCAACGTAAAGGTAACGAAGGCTTTGGTGAAGGTAACTTTAAAGCGCTGTTTGAGAGCATTGAAGAAGACCAAATTCGCCGAGGAGTATTAGACGATGCGTAAATGGATCAGCTTCCCGAAGCAGGAAGGGACGTCGTCACGACAAGCCCATGCTGACTTTCCGGAGCAGGCCATTTATGAGCGTGAAGCGGGGCGCAGCGGCTTTTTTGGCCCTGCGACACACTTCCATCATCAACATGCGCCGACCGGTTGGTCGGAATGGGAAGGCCCGCTTAAACCGCGTGCCTTCGATTTTAATCAGCTTACCGAGCAAGCACCGGAAAATCCGTGGTTAACGCCGGATTTGCTGTCAAACAGCAGTTGTAAGTTCCGTATTTGGCACTGCTCAGAGAATATGCCGTATTTAGTGCGCAATGCCGATGGCGACGACCTGTTATTTGTGCATGAAGGCAGTGGTCATTTGTATTGCGACTATGGCCATATTCATCTGGTTAAAGGCGACTACTTCTTAGTGCCGCGCTCGACCAACTGGCGCTTAGAGCCCGACGAGAAAATGGAACTGCTGATGATTGAAACCACCAATGGTTCGTATCAGCTGCCGGAGAAGGGCATTGTCGGTAACCATGCGGTATTCGACCCGGCGGTTCTGGATACGCCTGCCATTGATGACGAGTTTAAAGCACAGTACAGCGAAGACAGCTGGAAAGTGTACGTTAAGCGTCACCAGCAAGTCAGCGTTATTACTTATCCGTATAACCCGTTGGATGCCATTGGCTGGCACGGTGATTTAGCACCTGTGCGTTTGAACTGGCGTGACATACGGCCACTTATGAGTCACCGGTACCACTTACCACCGTCAGCACACACAACGTTTGTTGCTGAACGTTTTGTGGTGTGTACTTTTGTGCCAAGACCTATTGAGTCTGATCCTGGCGCACTTAAAGTGCCGTTCTATCACAATAACGATGATTATGACGAAGTGTTGTTCTACCACGAAGGCGACTTCTTTAGTCGCGATAATATCGACCGTGGTATGGTAACCTTCCATCCGGCAGGATTTACCCATGGCCCACACCCGAAAGCTTTCAAGGCGGGTCGGGAACACAAAAAGAAATTCACTGACGAAGTAGCAGTCATGCTGGATACTCGTGATTCGCTGGAAATGAGCGACGCGGCGAAGAAGGTCGAAAATCCAGATTATGTCTACAGTTGGCAGGAGAAATAACAACTTATGAAATTAGCCACTTATAGAAATGGAACGCGTGACGGCCAGTTAATGGTAGTCAGCAAAGACTTAACCCGAGCAGTTGCAGTACCTGCTATTGCTTCCTGTATGCAAGAAGCAATTGATAACTGGGACGATGTTGAGTCAAAGCTTAATGACGTTTACACGCAACTGAATAAAGGTAGCGTTGATGGTGAAGTGACGTTTGAGCAAGTCATGTGTGAGTCGCCATTACCTCGCGCGTACCAGTGGGCCGACGGCAGTGCCTATGTCAACCACGTTGAACTGGTACGTAAAGCGCGTGGTGCCGAAATGCCACCAAGCTTCTGGGAAGATCCACTGATGTATCAAGGTGGCTCGGATGACTTCTTAGGTCCACACGACGAAATTCAGATGGGCAGCACCGAGTGGGGCATTGATTTTGAAGGCGAAATTGCTGTAGTTACTGACGACGTACCTATGGGTATCGATGCGAAGTCGGCTGCAAGTCACATTAAACTATTTATGTTGGTTAACGATGTGTCATTGCGTGGCCTTATTCCGGGCGAACTCGGCAAAGGCTTTGGCTTTTTCCAGAGTAAACCATCGTCTGCGTTCTCGCCTGTGGCGGTAACACCGGACGAGTTGGGCAGTGCCTGGAAAGACAGTAAAGTTCACTTACCGCTGTTGTCAGAATATAACGGCAAGCCGTTTGGTAAGCCAAACGCGGGCGAGGACATGACCTTTGATTTTGGTCAGTTAGTTGCTCATGCGGCTAAAACTCGTAACCTGGGTGCGGGCGCTATCATTGGTTCGGGTACGGTCTCGAATAAACAAGGCACAGACCATGGCACGTCGATTGCTGAAGGTGGTGTTGGTTATAGCTGTATCGCTGAAGTTCGAATGATAGAAACCATCCGCGATGGCAAGCCAACGACTGAGTTCATGAAGTTTGGCGACACTATCCATATGGAAATGAAAGATGCCGACGGTGAGTCTATCTTCGGTGCGATTGATCAGAAAGTGGTTGAATACAAAGGACCTTCAGAATGATGAAGCTCTATGGATACTGGCGCTCTAGCGCCAGTTTTCGTGTCAGACTGGCGCTTTATTTAAAAGAATTAGAATTTGAATACCACCCAGTGCATCTGGTCAAGGATGGCGGTGAACAACACACTCCTGAATACCGAAAATTAAACCCGGCCGGATTAGTGCCGACTTTTGTCGATGACGAAGTCACGCTGAATCAATCGTTAGCCATTATTGAGTATTTGGATGAACGCTATGAGCAACATCCGCTATTGCCAAGTGCTACCGTTGATAAGGCGCGTGCTAGGGCATTAGCCTATGACTTGGCGTGTGAGTTACAACCGGTGACAAATTTGCGAGTACTGAAATACCTTACTGGTGAACTTAATTGCAGTGACGAACAGCGCAATGACTGGATTCATCATTGGGTTCATCAGAGTTTCACCGCATTTGAACAGCGCCTGACCGAAACAGCGGGTGATTATTGCTATGGAGATTCGGTAACATTAGCGGATATCTGCTTGTTGCCTCAGGTGTACAATGCCGAGCGTTTTAAGGTACCGTTAGATAACTACCCAACGCTTGTGGCAGTGCATGACCGCTTACAACAATTAACCGCGGTACAACAAGCACGCCCAGAGAATCAGCCAGACGCACAATAAGGAATAATTAAATGGTCAAATCACGTCTAGTGATGGCAATAGGGGCGGCATTAATGGCCGCCTCTTGCGCATCTACAACCCCTGCAAATGAAACCGCAAACACAACCAATGCAACGGCGCCACAGGTACAAACGTTAAGTGCTGACCCGTTAGCTTCGGCGCAAGGCACTGCGGAACTTACCATGGAACAGATTATGGCTGACCCTGACTGGATGGGTCGCTTCCCGGAAAATGCTTTTTGGAGCATGGATGGTGAGCATATTCTGTTTTATCAGAAGCGCGAAGGCAGCGATATTCGTGACTTGATGATTATCAACAATGCTGAAGGCGAAGCCTCCAAAGTGGCACTGTCGGACTATCACCTTTACGTGGCGGATGAAAAAGAGCAGTCCGTTGCCGGTAATTGGCTGGCCTACACCTTTGAGGGCAATGTGTTTGCCCGCTTTGGCGATGGCAGCGTTAAGCAATTGACCCGTGACGAAGCGCGCCAGCATAACTTACAAGCCATGACCGACGGCTCTTTAAGCTATCAGCAGGGCAATGACTTTTATGTGGTTGATATTAACTCTGGCCTGACCCGTCAGGTTGCCTCCATTAAGTTTGAAGATGCGCCAAAAGCCAACGAAGACCCAAAAGGTTACTTAGCGAAAGAAGAACAGCAGCTTATTCAGTACGTGCAAAAAGAGCGCAAAGCAGCGGAAGAGCGTTTTGAACGTCAACAGCAGCTGCAGTCTCAAAACGCAAGCCTGGCTCCTAAGCCTTTCTATCTGGATAAGTCGAAGCAGTTAGTTCAGGCACGCTTATCGCCTCGCGGCGATAAAATTGTTGCGGCGATTAGCGAACCCAACAAATGGCGTGAAGACGGCGATATCATGCCAAACTACATTAACGAAGACGGTCGTATATCCAGCGAACAGGTACGTCGCCGTGTTGCCGATGCGCAGCCCGATGAAGACCAGTTAGTGATTCTGGACTTAGAAAATCACACCGACACGGCACTGACTTACAATACGTTACCGGGCTGGAATGAAGACGTTTTAGCTGACGTTAAGCGTGAAAACCACGAAGCGCGAGGCGAGGACTATGAGTCGGAAGAAAAGCCACGTCCTATCCATTTAATGGCCGATTGGGGCTGGGAAAATGGGGCGATTCAGTGGAATGACAACGGCACTGAGCTGGCGGTTATGCTGGAAGCCTGGGACAACAAAGATCGCTGGATTGCGACCGTTGATTTCTCCGGCAAAAAATTAGTGCCTCAGGATCGCCTGCACGATGATGCCTGGATTAACTATACCCATAACGAGTTTGGTTGGTTAAACGACGACAGCCTGTGGTTCATGTCGGAAGCCGATGGTTATTCGCATTTGTATGTGAAGCCGCTAAACGGTGACACTCAGCAGCTCACCGAAGGCAACTATGTCGTCGAAACGGCGGAGTTAAGCAACGACGCTGAGTACCTTTATTTTCAGGCGAACATTGAACATCCTGGCATTTACGAAGTTTACCGTGTAAAAACTGACGGTAGCTCAGAGCCGGAAGCGATGACGGATTTAGACGGTATGACTGCGTTTGAGTTGAGCCCGCAAGCAGACGAGCTGATTCTTACGCATTCAACGCCGCTTATGCCACCAGAGCTTTATCATAAAGAGGCTAACGTCAGCGATACGCCTGAGCGCAAGACGCATACAGTGTCAGAGAAGTTCCTGAGCATAGACTGGACGGCGCCGGATGTTGTCGGGGTAGAGTCGAGCCATGTCGATGAGCCTGTTTATACGCGTATCTATACGCCGGAAGGTTTTGATGCTGAGCGTGCAGAAGAATACCCGGCAGTGGTGTTTATCCACGGTGCGGGCTACTTGCAAAATGCGCATATGGGCTGGTCTGGTTACTTCCGTGAGTTTATGTTCCATAGCCTGCTGAACAAGCACGGCTACGTGGTCGCGGATCTTGATTACCGTGGCTCCAAAGGTTACGGCCGCGACTGGCGTACGGCTATTTATCGCCAAATGGGTACGCCGGAAGTAGAAGATTTAGTCGATGTGGCGAGCTATTTGGAAACCAACCTGAACGTTGATGGTGACCGCCTTGGCACGTACGGTGGCTCCTATGGTGGCTTCTTAACCTTTATGGCGCTGTTTAAAGAACCGGGATTATTTGAGGCTGGCTCTGCATTGCGTCCGGTCACTGACTGGGCACACTATAATGTCGGTTATACGTCAAACATTCTGAACCTGCCGCAGGACGATACCATTGCGTACCGCCAAAGCTCACCTATCTACTTTGCTGAGGGCTTAGAAGATGCGTTGCTTATCAATTCACCGATGATTGATGACAACGTATTTTTCCAGGACAGTGTACGTTTGGTACAGCGTTTAATCGAGCTGAAGAAAGAAGACTGGGAAACGGCTATTTACCCGGTTGAACCACACGGTTTCCGTCAGCCAGAAAGCTGGCTGAACGAATACCGTCGTATTTTCAAACTGTTCGAGGAAAACCTAAAGTAAGCAACTACGCTTAGTCTTTATGGGGAACGGCGTCGCTTAAACGGCGCCGTTCTAGTTTATAAAGCAATAAGGCGGTTAATAAACCGGCTGCATGTATGTAGCTTACGTGCTGACCCACGAAATGGTCAGGCTGCCATCCCAATAACTCAACCACGACTTTGCCAATAAGCGCAACAAGAATTAGCCACATCCACTTTTTCCCGGCTTTAATATCTTTTATTAAACAATAGCCAAGCAGCCCATGCAGAACGCCGGACAAACCGACAAAAATAATGGTAAAAGGCAGTAACCACAAAATAAGAGACGTCGCTGCTGAACTCAATAGCAAAGCGTTGACGAGCCAGCGTGTATTCCAGTACTCCCGCCAAATAACCACAATGAGAGCCAGGCCTGCAAGATTAAACAGTGCATGGGTCCAGTTTAAATGAATAAAGTGGGTGGTAATTAGCGGCCAGCCTTGTGACATAACAGTTTCACTGTGAAAACTTAGCTGCTGATGCCACTGTGGCAATAGCTGCAAAACACAGCAAGTGGCCAGAATAAGAACAAGACCAACCCAGTACCGATTTAAATAGTGCATCTAGCGTCCTTTTCATTGCGTGCGCAAACTCAGCTTCGTATGATAGGGGAATTAAATGTGAATATGAATGAGGTTATATGAAATATCGCATTACCACACTGGTTGCGGCAATGCTTGCCGTTAGCGCCTGTCAGCCACAGCAGCAAGAAGTACGAGAGCCTGAAGCGGCGACCGGTTTTCAACAAAAGCAGTCAGTTAAAGCCGATGAATTTATGGTTGCATCGGCAAACCCTCATGCGGTTGAAGCCGGATATAACGTTTTAAAAGCCGGTGGATCAGCAATAGATGCGGCCATAGCCGTTCAGGCAATGCTGGGGCTTGTCGAGCCGCAATCGTCTGGTATTGGTGGCGGCGCCTTTATTTTGTATTGGGACAATGAGGCTAAAAAGCTGTACTCCATTGACGCTCGCGAAACAGCACCAATGGCAGCAACTGAAGAACTGTTCTTAGATGAAAACGGTAAGCCAGCTAAGTGGATAGATGCAGTCGTTGGTGGGCGCTCTGTCGGTACCCCGGGTATTTTGAAAGGGCTTGAGTTAGCCCATTCTAAATGGGGCGAAAAAGAGTGGGGCAGCTTGTTTGACGACACTATTAAGCTGGCGGAAGAAGGCTTTAAGGTATCTCCCCGACTCGCCAAACTTGTCGAGCTTGAAATTAATCCGGGCGTTAAGAAAATGCCGGTCGCCAGTGATTACTTTTTTCCAAACGGCGAGCCGCTAAAAGCGGGGCAGCTTTTGAAAAATGAAGAATACGCCAATAGTCTTAGTTTGATAGCCTCGCAAGGCGTTGATGTCTTTTACGAAGGCGAAATTGCGAAAGACATTGTCGAAGCCGTACAAAATAGCCCAATTGAGCCGGGCGTTTTAGCCTTAGAAGACCTGGCAAATTACGAAGCGAAACTGCGTGAACCCTTATGCAGTGAATATCGGGAGTATCAGGTATGCGGTATGGGGCCGCCAAGCTCCGGTGGCATTACTACGCAGCAAACCTTAGGCATTCTGGAGAGCTTTGACATTGGTCATTTAGAGCCTAACAGTGAAGAGTTTGTTCATCTGTTTGCGCAGGCATCTAAGTTAGCTTTTGCGGACAGAAACCAATGGATAGCCGACAGCGACTTTGTCGATGTGCCGGTAGAGGCTATGTTAAATAAGAACTACTTAGCCAAACGAGCTGAGCTGATTAGCGATAAAGATTTAGGTAAAGCGCAACCCGGTACTGAGCTATTGCCGAAGTACCAGCAAGATATCGCTTATGAGCGGCCGAATACGAGTCATGTTTCTATTGTCGATGACGAGGGCAATGTGGTGTCAATGACCACCAGCATTGAAATGGGCTTCGGTTCTACCGTTATGGCGAGAGGCTTTTTACTGAATAACCAGTTAACTGACTTTTCATTAGCGCCAGATGACGGAGAGCACAAATACGCCAATAGAGTTGAACCGGGTAAACGGCCGCGCAGCTCTATGGCACCGGCTATTGTGCTTGATGAGAGCGGGAAACAGGTTCTTCATGCTATTGGCTCTCCCGGTGGCAGCCGCATTATTAACTATGTGACTCAAAGCCTGGTGGCACTTCTGGACTGGAACATGGATATTCAGGACGCTATAAACCTGGGGCATGTTACTAACCGGAATGACTATACCTCGCTTGAAAAAGGGCGGGATATCAGCCAATTAAAGAGTGCTCTTGAAAAACGCGGTCACAATGTCAAAGTGCTTGATTTAAATAGTGGTTTACATGGTATAACCCTAACTGACAGTGGCAAATTAATTGGAGCAGCTGACCCGCGCAGGGAAGGTGTCGCGAAAGGGGAATAAAATGAAAAAACTGTTAAGTGGTTTATTAATGGTCGGTGCTCTAATTGGGCTAAGTGGCTGTAGCGATGACGAGGCCGTTGATCTGAATACAGCAACGCCAACGGAGGTCATTCAGGGGTTTTATCAGGCCGTTTATGAAGAGAAAGATCTCGAAAAAGCCAAACGGTTTGCATCACCGCGAATGGTTGATCTTATCAGTCATTATGCGGCGGTAAGCTCGGTTCAACGCTATGTGCTTGGCCGCTATTACGACAAAGTAGAGCTGGAAGTGGTTAGTGATTCGCTGGGTGACTATTTAAATCACTCGGATGAACTCCGGGCAACTGTTTTGTTTGAGGGAGAGTATAAAGGCGAGTACAACAAGGACAGCCGCGATGTTGTACTCATCCAAAATGGGGGCAGTTGGTTAGTCGACAGAATTCTCGACCCCAGATACCGTCCTTAAGTTATCCTTGCTTTAGGGTGTCTGTGTACGGAGGCCAGCCAAGAGGCTTACCTGCTAGCAAGTGCAGGTGAATATGATAAACGGTTTGGCCGCCGTGCTCATTGCAGTTCATGACTAAGCGGTACCCGTCTTTTGCAAAGCCATACTGAACGGCGAGCTTTGAAGCAACGACGTATAAGTGACCCACTAAATGGGCATTTTCTTCGTCAACGTCATTAACGGTCGCTATGGGCTCTTTCGGAATAATCAGCAAATGCACAGGCGCTTGCGGGTTAATGTCTTTAAACGCGAGTGCTTTTTCGTCTTCGTAAACAATATCCGCCGGAATTTCACGATTGATAATTTTAGAAAATATGGTTTCTTCTGCCATGCCCAATTCCTTGTATCTTAGTGTCACTCAATGGTAACCACAGCAGCTCTACGGGGCAACTTTAGTTAAGGTTTTCAGCAAGCTTATATTGACCATGAGACTTGCCACAGAAAACCAAATCAACCATTGGGTGTTGAATTTCCTGCTCAGATAAGTCCATTTCCAGGCTACTTTCGCTAACGTATGTTTGAATAGACGAGTTGTTCACCAGAATATGATACCAGGGCTGATTTTTTGATGGTTTCGTCGTCGCCATTTTGTCATACCAGCTGTCGGACAGGGTAAACTCCGGGTCGGCATCAATAATCACTCCGCGGTATCCATATATTGAATGAGTGACAAGTTGTCCTATTGAAAATTTGGCTTCAACCATGATGACGGTTCCTTGTTATCTAACAATGTTTTTTTATCGGCCAAAGCGTGCTAAAACTGAAGTGACATTTACACTTTAATAACAGTTGGAAAAACGCATGCTTGAGTCGAATGACAATCGAAACTTTATGCGAATGTCGATAAACGCAGACGCCAAGGTGACTTTTGAAAAATCTGGTGAGACACAGTCTTTTAATGCGGTTTGTCTGGATTTAAGTGCAGAAGGGCTGTCGTTGAAAGTACCGGTGGAACTTGAGAAAGGGCAGCAGCTAACAGCGGAAATTGTTTCAGCGAGTGGCGTGCCATCGTTAAAAGCAACCGCTGAAGTCGTTCACAGCCAAAGGCTGGAAGACAACAGCGGCGATTACATACTGGGTTGTCGAATTATCTCAATGGATTAATTTCGACCTCTGGTTACATGACTCGCATGCCCGGTTTTGCACCATCGTGAGGGTTCAGGATATAGATTTCATCCTTCCCGGGGCCCGCGGCTAACACCATACCTTCTGACATGCCGAAGCGCATTTTCCGTGGTGCCAGGTTGGCAACCATCACTGTGTGCTGACCAATCAGCTCTTCAGGCTTATAAGCCGATTTAATGCCCGCAAAAACCTGACGCTGCTCGCCGCCCAGGTCCAGCGTTAACTTAAGTAGCTTGTCTGCACCTTCAACGTGTTCAGCGTTTGCAATGAGTGCCACACGCAGGTCAACTTTGGCAAACTCATCAAACGAAATTTCATCGGCGATAGGCTCTTTCTTTAATTCATCGTTTGCCACTGCCGGCTGCTCTGTCGCTTGTGGTTGCTGCTGTTTAGAATCTTCAATCATGGCGTCAATGTCTTTCATGTCAATGCGCTGCATTAGCGCTTTAAATTTGTTAATTGGGTGGTCAGTTAATGCGGTTTTGTGACTTTCCCAAGTGAAAGTGTCGTTCAGGAAGTGCTGAACGTCTGCAGACAGCTTCGGAAGCACTGGGGTCAGATAGACCATAAGTACACGGAACAGATTAATACCTAATGAGCAAATTTCATGAACTTCCTGCTCGGCACCTTCTTTTTTAATAAGCTGCCAGGGTTCTTTGTCCGCAATGTATTGGTTGGCGCGATCAGCCAGCGCCATTATGTCACGCATGGCTCGAGAAAATTCGCGCTTCTCGTACAGCTCAGCAATGTCTGCTCCCGCTGACTGGAAGTCTTCCAATAATGCTGAGTCAGCCACATTTGAGGACAATTTGCCGTCAAACTTTTTCTGAATAAAGCCGGCGCAACGACTGGCGATATTAATGACTTTACCCACTAAGTCAGAGTTAACACGTTGCGCGAAGTCCGTCAGGTTCAGGTCTAAATCATCAATACGGCTCGTTAGTTTGGCAGCAAAATAATAGCGCAAATACTCCGGGTCTAAGTGATCCAGGTAGGTTCTTGCTTTTATAAAGGTCCCTTTAGACTTAGACATTTTGGTGCCGTTAACGGTAATGAAACCGTGCGCCCATACATTAGTCGGTTGGCGGAAGTCCGCGCCTTTGAGCATGGCTGGCCAGAATAAGCTATGGAAATAGATAATGTCTTTGCCAATAAAGTGATACAGCTCTGCCTCGCTGTTGGCTTGCCAGTAAGTGTCCCAGTCAGCCTTGCCGGTAGTATCGCAATAGTTTTTAAAGCTGCTCATGTAGCCAATTGGCGCATCCAGCCAAACGTAGAAATACTTGTTTTCGGTACCCGGAATTTTAAAGCCAAAATAGGGTGCGTCGCGGGAAATATCCCAACGCTGTAGGCCTTGCTCAAACCATTCATTAAGCTTATTGGCCATTTCATTTTGCAACGAGCCTGAGCGTGTCCAACTTTTCAGCATGTCGCCAAAAGCGGGTAAATCGAAGAAGTAGTGTTCTGACTTACGAAGTTCGGGTTCTGCACCAGAGACAACAGACTTCGGATTCTTTAAGTCTGTAGGGGCGTAAGTTGCGCCACAAACATCGCAGTTGTCGCCGTATTGATCTTCCGCACCGCAGTCAGGGCAGTCCCCTTTAACAAAACGGTCGGGCAGAAACATTTCTTTTTGCGGGTCATACAGCTGCTCGATAACCTCGGTTTTTATATGTCCTGCTTTGTTGAGACGGTTATAAATGGTTTCGGCCAGCTCTTTGTTTTCGTCACTGTGCGTGCTGTAGTAGTGGTCAAAGCCCACTAAAAAGTCGCTGAAGTCCGCTTCGTGTGAGCGCTGCATATCGCCTATCATTTGTTCCGGCGTAATACCCAGCTGCTGAGCTTTTAGCATAATGGGGGTGCCGTGTGCGTCATCGGCGCACATGAAATGGCATTCATGGCCTCTTAGCTTCTGGAAACGTACCCAGATATCGGCCTGAATGTAGCCCAACATGTGGCCTATATGAATAGGTCCGTTAGCGTATGGTAATGCATTGGTCACTAGAATTTTTCGTGCGGATTGGCTCATGCGAAATTATGCTTCCATATTCGTTAATTAATTTAAGTCAAACCCAAAGTTACTGTGACTCATGTTACCATAGGCTATGCTCGATACACAGCTACAACAGGACGTCCAATGGCAAATTTTTTCGACAAAATATTCCCGAACGGCATACCGAATGAGTGGGTAACAGGCTCTGGTAATACGCGAGTGCTGAATGTGCCTTTTGCTGCTGGTGAGCCGCTGTTAAAGTCGTTAAAAGAGCAAGACTCGCTGGCCGGGTTTGACTGGGAAATAAACAGCCAAGTTGAAAAGCTTAAAAACTCGCAGCCCGATTTGCCGTTAACGACCGGTAATGTCATTGTGGTGTCGTCGGGCAAAGGCGGCGTTGGTAAGTCGTCTGTTAGCGTGAATTTGGCGTTAGCACTCAGTCAACTCGGTGCCAAAGTGGGTTTGTTGGATGCGGACATTTACGGACCTTCAATTCCGACAATGTTGGGTAAGGGCAATAAAGAGCCGGAGCTAACCGCAAATAACAAGATGGTCCCCATGGAGCGCCATGGTATTTACGTGCATTCACTGGGTTATTTGGTGGATGAAAAGGACGCCACAATTTGGCGCGGACCAATGGCCAGTGGCGCCTTGCAGCAGCTATACAAAGACACCGCATGGCCTAACTTAGATTATCTAATTGTTGATATGCCTCCGGGTACCGGCGATATTCAATTAACCATGGCGCAGAAACTGCCGGTAACAGGCGCTATTGTGGTAACAACGCCTCAGTCGGTGGCATTGCGAGACGCCGAAAAAGGCATTGCTATGTTTAATAAACTGAACATTCCGATGATAGGCGTGCTGGAAAACATGAGTTATTATCAGTGTCCGAGCTGTGGGCATGAGGATCCTGTATTCGGGCAGGGCGGCGGACTCGCTATCGCCAAGGAAAATAAGCTGCCGGTGCTGGGACAGTGGCCGCTGTCGACAGAGCTACGCGATAGTCTGGATGGTAACGAACCATTGCTGTTAAAACAGCCAGAGCACAAGTTGAGTCAATTAATTCTGGAGTCAGCACAATATGTTGCTGCCAACCTCTATTATCAGCAGAAAAATTCGCTATAGTACGCGCTATAGAAAGGATAATGACAACAGTCACAGGTGAATAAGAATGCGCTTAACCGATACCGAAATAGAACAACATTTAGCGGAAGGAAAAATAGGGGTAACACCGGCGCCTAAGGCGACGGATATTTCAGGTGTTACTCTGGATATTCACCTCGGTAATGAGTTTCGGGTTTTGCAAGACCACGCAGCGCCGTTTATCGACATAAGCGGTTCGCGCGAGGCGATAGAAGCGGCTATTCATGAAGTGATGAGTGATGAAATCAAACTCAAAGATGGTCAGGCGTTTTTCATTCATCCAGGGGAGTTTGCGTTAGCGGTAACTCATGAGTCCATTCAGCTGCCCGCGGATATGGTCGGTTGGCTTGACGGTCGCTCGTCGTTAGCACGTTTAGGGTTAATGGTGCACGTTACCGCTCACCGAATTGATCCGGGCTGGTCCGGGCAAATTGTGCTGGAATTTTATAACAGCGGAAAGTTACCTTTAGCGCTGCGCCCAGGCATGAAAATAGGGGCTATCAGCTTTGAGCCGCTGGGGCAGGAATGTGCGCGACCTTATAACAAGCGCGATGATGCGAAGTATAAAGATCAACACGGCGCCGTTGCCTCACGTATTTCGGCGGACGGCGGTTAAGCGCTCTCGACCAACAGTTGATGTGCAGCTTGCTCTAAGGTTGTTAGCAGGCTGCTGGTATTGTGGCGATAATGAACGTCAGTGTCGCTGGTAAGCCCACCAATAACAGGCACTGGCAGCCCTTTCTCTTTCTTGTTACTCAAAATAAGGTCGACAACTTGTTGGCCCAGTTCGTACTTCATAAACTCCAGCTTTTCTGCCAGTGACAACTCACCAGCAGGGCCATGCTCGTCGACCAGGTTATCAATAAATACGACCTTGGCTCGGGTGCTTTTCAGCGCATCACAAATACCCGGAACCAATAAGGGCGGCATGACAGACGTCATAAAGCTGCCCGGACCTATAAGAATAAGTTGACTGTTCTTAATATGGCGAACGGCCTCAGGAGTTGCTTCGACCTGACCAGAAAGCTCCAGCTTGTGCGGCATGTTGGGCAGTTTGTCGATATGAATTTCACCGTGGCACTGAATGCCGTCGCTGGTGGTTGCGATAAGATCGGTCGGGCATTCCGACATGGGAAGAATACGGTTGTCGACGTTAAGTAAGCGGCTTAGAAGTTGAATGCCATCAAGTGGACGGGCGCTGAGTTGGTCCAGCGTATAAAGCAACAAATTTCCGAAGTTGTGGCCTTTTAATGCTGAATCTGAGTCAAAGCGGTAATTCAAAACTTCAGCCGCTAACGGCTGCTCTACCAGTTGGGACAGGCAGTTTCGGATATCACCCCAGGCGATGCAGTGCTGGGAAGCTCGAAGAAGACCAGTTGCACCGCCGTTATCGGTTGTAGCCACAACACCAACCAGCTTATGCTTCATGAACGACAACGTCGAAAGTACACGACCCAGACCGTGTCCGCCACCAATCGCGGTGATACATCTTAGTGATTGCAGTTGCATGTGGCTCCTTTTTCTGCTAAGGCCGTGCTGTTTGTGTCTTTTAGCGCACCTTAGCCGATTTTTTGTTAGTTATGCAAGCCTCGTCGACTGTGTAACAATAGATGTCGCAGGAGGACGTATGCCACTAATTTTCGATAATCAGTTTGCTAATAAGTTCCCGGAACTTTGTCACGCACAAAAAATACAACCTGATGGTCAGGCAAAATTGCGATGGGTCAATGACGCTTTGTGGAAGTCACTCAGTCATGACTCTCCTCCGAAAGAACTGGCGGACTGGATTGCCGGCAACCGCGACTGGCCGGGTACTGAGCCGGTAGCACAAAAATACGCAGGGCATCAGTTTGGGCATTTTAATCCATACTTAGGTGATGGTCGCGGTTTGTTGGTGGGTCAGGTAAAAACGGCTAACGAGCGTTATGATCTGCACGTAAAAGGTGCGGGGCCAACAGCTTACAGTCGAGGTGGTGATGGTCGTGCGGTGCTGCGCTCGTCTATTCGTGAACTACTAGCCAGTGAGGCGTTTCAGGCACTGGGCATTCCAACGACACGCGCGTTGGCGTTGGTATCGACAGAAGGAAGAATTCAACGGGAAACGATAGAACCCGGAGCAATGCTGGTTCGAGTTGCCCGCACACACATTCGTTTTGGTCATTTTGAACACTGTTTGTACCGAAACTTAGAAGACAGTGCTAAGCGACTTTGGCAGCACAGCATTGAAGAACTCTGGCCTAGTGCGGCGGACAAAACTGTATCTGAACAATTCCGCTATGTCGTTAACGCGACGGCTGAGATGATAGCAAAATGGCAGGCTTACGGTTTTGTGCATGGCGTGATGAATACGGATAACATGAGTCTGGCCGGAGAAACCTTCGACTATGGTCCCTATGCCTTTTTCGACGACTATAAGCCTAACCATATTTTTAATCATACTGATCACGCCGGTCGGTACGGCTTTATGCAACAGCCCGGTGTGGGTTTATGGAACTTAAAACGACTTGCTCATGCGTTGGGTTTATTTGCCGGTGACGCGCCTGTTGATGACGTATTGGACGACTATGAACCGGTGTTAAGGCAAGAATTCCTAAAGGTTATGAAGCAACGGCTTGGGTTAACTCATGTCGATGATGATGATACTTGTTGGTCGCTAATTAGTGGCTGGCTGATGCTTCTGGAAACTTATCAGCTCGATTACAACCTAAGTTACAGGGCGTTGGGCGCGCTGTTCAATAAAAATTCGCAAGCGCTGAATAGCTCGTTAGAAAAGACAGCGACAGAAATAAAAAGTAAGGGACAGAGCTGGTTGAGTGATTACAGCAAGGCAGTTGCCAATAAGCCTGACACGGCAACAATGCAGCAAGTGAATCCGCTGGTGATTTTACGCACTCATCATGCGCAATATGTTATTGAGCAGGCTGAACAGGGCGACGATAAACCGCTGACTGATTATGTCAGCGCACTGATAACACCCTTTGATGAAACCCATAATAATACTCGCTGGGTATTACCACCAGAGCCGAGCCAAGCGCCGGCTGAGCTGTCATGCTCCAGTTAATGAGCATTGCGGTTAGTGCCGGGATAGGACAAAATCGGTCATAACTAAGACTTACTATAAGAAAGGAAGCGGATAATGCGACTAATAAAAGGGTGTTTGCTGGTATCTGCCACTATGCTGTCAATGAGTGCAGCAGCCCAGCAATGGTCTGTGCCGGCACCGCAAGAGTTCGAAAAAACAACGATATGTATGGATGGTGTTGACTCGCCTTTGTCGGTTGAGCTGGCTGATACTCAGCCTCAACAAGCCCGTGGGCTTATGCAGCGAGAGTCACTGGGTGAGTACGAAGGCATGTGGTTTCGCTATAACCATGAGCGCCCTGGGTACAGTGGTTTTTGGATGTATCAGACCTTAATTCCGCTGGATATCGCTTACCTCAATAAACACGGGGAAATTGTTAAGACATTCACGATGCGCCCTTGCCGGAGTACCGATCCGAGCCAGTGTAAAAGCTACTCACCGGGTAAACCTTACTGGAGCGTTTTGGAAGTGAACGCGGGGTTCTTTTCAGAGCATGATGTTCGACTGGGCGATAAAGTGTCTTTAGCGAGCGAGAATGGTTCGTGCATAACGAACAATAAAAACGAACAAAAATAACGATATAACAAAAAGGAGATGAAATGAAATACGCACTAGCAGGCCTAATTGGGCTTACCGTATTAACCGGCTGCGGTCCGGCAAGCGAAGAAGCGAAGCCGACTGAGAAGGCTGCCGCCGATATTAAAGATTCCGCGTTTAACCCAAATTATAAAAACTACTTAAAAACGTTGGCGTCGGACGAATTTGAGGGACGTGCGCCCGCGTCAGAAGGTGGAGAGAAAGCGGTTAGCTTTATTGAAAACCATTTCCGTGAGTGGGGCTTAAAGCCGTATGACGAAGAAAATAACTCATACCGTCAACCGTTGCCTTTGGTGAAGTTAATGCCTTACAAAGTCAGTTCGTTGAGCTTTTCGGGTGAGTCAGCGCCGGAGTCGATGAAGTATCGTACTGAAATGATGGCCTGGACACCGCGCGTTGTTGAAGAAGTTAATCTAACCGACAGCGATGTGGTCTTTGTGGGTTACGGTATCGTGGCGCCAGAATATGACTGGAATGACTACGAAGGTCTGGACGTCGAAGGGAAGACGGTTGTTATGTTCGTCAATGATCCGGGTTACGCAACGGGCGATCCGGAACTTTTCAACGGTAATGCAATGACTTACTACGGCCGTTGGACATACAAATATGAAGAAGCAGCACGTCAGGGTGCAAAAGCGGCATTTGTGATTCACCAAACTGGCCCGGCAGGTTATGGCTGGGGCGTGGTTGCAGGCGGCTCACCGGTACGTTTTGACTTAAAACGTGAAAATAACAATATGGATCGCGCTGCCGTTGAGGGCTGGGTCACAGAAGAGAGCGCCAATGCATTATTTGCTTCTGTCGGCAAAAATGTTGAGCAAATGAAGGAACTTGCCGTATCTGGTGATTTCAAGCCACAGCCATTAGGCATTCAAGCCTCGATGACCATTAATAATAAATACGAATACCTGGACACTAATAATGTCATTGGCTATATCGAAGGCACTAAGTATCCGGAAGAGCACGTTATTTATATGGCTCACCATGACCATTTAGGTATGGATCCGGTACGCGAGGACGACCCTATCTACAATGGGGCTCAAGACAATGCCTCGGGTACTGCAGCCTTGATGGCCATGGCTGAAGAGTTCTCAAAACAACCGCGTCCTGAGCGTTCTATTGTCTTTGCTGCGGTAGGCGCAGAAGAAAGCGGGCTGCTGGGCTCGGCCTGGTATGCCGATAATCCGCTGTTACCTTTGGGTAAAGCTGTTGGCGGAATTAATATGGACGTAATGAATGTCTATGGCCCTATGAAAGACATGGTGGTTGTCGGTTATGGTAATTCAAATATGGATGACTACTTGAAACCTTACGTTGAGGCCCAAGATAGATATATAGCACCTGAGCCAACACCAGAAAAAGGCTTTTTCTACCGTTCAGATCACTTCAATCTGGCGAAGAAAGGTGTACCAATGCTGTATGCAAAAGGCGGTAATGATCACTTTACGAAGGGTCGTGAGTGGGGCGAAGAGCAACGAGCTATTTTCAACCGCGATGCTTACCATAAGCCTGCTGACGAGTTTGATGAAAACTGGGATTTACGAGGCGTACAGCAAGACATGTCGCTATTTTATGCGGTAGGTGAAGAGTTAGCGAACTCTCGCGAGTGGCCTAAATGGGCACCAGGTAATGAGTTTGAAGCTGCCCGTAAAGCGACACAAGATATGCGCAAGTAAAACCTTAGATAACTTGGCTGGAACAGATATTCTGTCTTGTTGTCTTAACTGATAGAGAGTTGTAGGAGTCGTTATGACAGATAAACGAGATAAGCTTTATATACGTTTCAGCCAGGGCGGACAAAGTGCCCGGGGGCGTTCATCCGCTTCCGGGAACTGGTTTACCCGCATTCTTGGCTTATTATTGCTGTTGGTCATTGTTGGTTTGGGGCTGGCTTTTGGCTTGGTTATTGCCGGTATTTTGCTATTACTGATGATACCGGTGCTTTGGCGCCAACGTCATACCATTAAACAAGTATGGCGTATGCGCAAACAAGCGAAACAACATTACCAGAATCAACAACGTCAATATGAACAGCAGGAAAGTTACCGTCAGCAAGCGAACCACAAAGAGAACAGTTCCAATGGCTCAGTCATTGACGGTGAATACGAAGTAAAAGATGAAGACGAAACAACGAAGCGTTAATTAATTTTTTCGTTTCACTTAAAAGAAAACCGGAGCCCTGAAGCTCCGGTTTTTTATGGCTATTTACTATTGCGCCAATTTATTCTTCAGCCTGTTTGGGTGGGAATATCTTTCTCACCACATAGAAGAATAGGGGCACAAAGAATATTGCCAATACTGTACCACCAATCATACCGCCGATAACCCCGGTACCAATAGCGTTACGACTTGCGGCACCCGCACCGTCACTTAAGGCCAATGGCATAACACCAAAGATAAAGGCAAGTGACGTCATCAGAATAGGGCGCAGACGTAGTCTAACCGCTTCCATGGTGGCCTCAAGCAACTCTTTACCTTGTGCTTGCAAGTCTTTGGCAAACTCAACGATGAGTATGGCGTTCCTTGCTGAGACCCCCACGGTCGTTAATAGACCGACCTGGAAGTACACGTCGTTGGAAATACCGCGCAGCATCACCGCAACAACGGCACCCAAAATACCTAACGGCACAACCAGCATGACGGAGAATGGAATAGACCAGCTCTCGTACAGTGCGGCCAGGAACAGGAACACAACCAGAATAGATACGGTATAAAGTATCGGAGCAAAGTTACCAGATTGACGCTCCTGCAATGAAATACCTGTCCACTCAAAACCAATACCCGGCGGCAATTGAGCAATTAAGTTCTCAATTTCTGTCATGGCTTCACCGGTACTGATGCCAGGAGCTGCCTGACCTTGAATTTCCAGTGCGGCAACGCCGTTATAACTCTCCACACGCTGCGGACCATAGGTCCATTCCCAGCTTGAGAAAGAGCTAAAGGGCACCATATCGCCTTGATTATTACGTACGTACCATTCGTTAATATCCTCAGGCAGCATACGGTCGTCAGCTTCACCTTGTAGGTATACTTTTTTGACTCGGCCGCGGTCAATGAAGTCATTAACGTAGGCAGAGCCCCAGGCGGTACTCAGGGTGTCGTTAATACTAGCTATGGTCAGACCTAAGGCTTGTGCTTTTTCAAAGTCGATATCAATACGCAGCTGCGGCGCATCGGGTAAGCCATTAGGGCGAACCTGCACTAGTTTCTCGTTCTGTGATGCCATTCCCAGCAATTGGTTACGGGCTTCAATAAGGCCTGCGTGACCAATGTTGCCACGATCCTGCAGGAACAGGTTGAAACCACTGGAAACACCCAGTTCGGGAATAGGTGGCAGGTTAAAGGCAAAAACCATGGCTTCTTTAATACCCGCAAAGAATCCAAAAGCACGACCAATAACCGCATCGACGCTTTGGCTCTCGTTACGCTCGTCCCAGTCTTTCAGGCGAACGAAGGCGATACCATTGGCTTGACTGCGTCCTGAGAAACTAAAACCAACGACGGAGAATACCGATTGTACTGCGTCTTCCTGGTTCAGGTAGTAGTTTTCTATCTTATCCATAGTCGTAACGGACTGTTCCAGCGTCGAGCCAACCGGAAGCTGCATTTGCGTCAGGAATACACCACGGTCTTCATCGGGCAGGAATGCAGCAGGCAGACGTGTGAATAAGAAAATCAGTACGCCAATAATGCCTAAATAGATAAGCCCGAACCGCACGGTACGACGCAAGATATAATGGATAGAATTGGTATACTTCACCGTCCACTTTTCCAAAGTGCGGTTAAACCAGCCTAACGGGCCCCAGCCGTCGTTTTTGTCGTGCTTCACTGGTTTTAACAATGTTGCACACAGCGCCGGCGAGAAAATAATGGCAACCATGACCGAAAGTCCCATTGAGGTAATGATGGTCAATGAGAATTGTCGGTAAACGGCCCCCGTTGAGCCGGGGAAGAAGGCCATAGGCGCGAATACTGCGGCCATGACGACACCAATGGCTATCAATGCGCCGGTAATTTGCCCCATAGACTTAATAGTGGCTTGTTTAGGAGACAAGCCCTCCTCGGACATAAGCCGCTCAACGTTCTCGACAACAACGATGGCATCATCCACCAGAAGACCTATCGATAACACCATACCGAACATGGTTAGCGTGTTTATCGAAAAGCCAGCCAGAGCCATAACGCCCATAGTACCTAGAATAACCACTGGTATAGCCAGGGTAGGAATAAGTGTCGCCCGCAAGTTCTGCAGGAAGATAAACATGAGCAGGAAAACCAGAATAATGGCCTCGATTAGTACCTGCGCAACCTCTGAAATTGAAATTTTGATAAACGGCGTGGTGTCATAAGCGGTCACCATTTCCATACCGTCAGGGAAAAACTCCTGCAACTCTTCGATGCGCGCATTAACGGCTTCAGCCGTTTCAAGCGCATTGGCACCGGTTTGCAAGTTAATAGCGAGGCCGGTTGCGGGCTTACCGTTATAATTGGCTTCAATCGAGTAGTTCTCAGCACCTTTCTCGACACGCGCAACGTCTTTTAAGCGCACCTGAGAGCCGTCCGGCATAACTTTCAGAGTGATATTTTCAAACTCTGAAACCTCGGATAAGCGTGTTTGAGCAATAATGGTCGCATTCAGTTGTTGACCGTCAATTGCTGGTGTACCACCGAGTTCACCGGCAGCGACCTGAGCGTTCTGTGCACGTATCGACGACTTAAGATCATCCATGGTCATGCCGTAGTTAACCAGCGCTGAAGGGTCAACCCAAATACGCATGGCGTAAGGCGCACCAAACAACTGGACGTTACCAACACCGGTTGTCCGCGCAATAGGGTCCTGAATATTGGAGGCAATGTAGTCACTTAAATCGGTTTGGGTAAAGCGATCATCTTTTGCGACCAGCGCCAAAACCATTAAGAAAGAGCTACTGGACTTACTGACGGTAATTCCCTGTGCCTGTACTTCCTGAGGTAGCTGTGGCGTTGCCTGGGAAAGCTTATTCTGCACCTGTACTTGCGCAATGTCCGGATCTGTACCGGACGCAAATGTCAGGCTGATAGTCGCGTTACCAAAGTTACTTTGCGAAGAGAAGTAGAGCAGGTTGTCGATACCTGTCATATTCTGCTCAATAACTTTGGTTACAGTGTCAGACACGGTTTCCGCGTTTGCGCCAGGGTAGTTAACTCGTATTTCAACTGCCGGTGGCGCAATGGTCGGGTACTGGGCTACCGGTAGCTGAATGGTTGCAATGGCACCTGCCATCATGACCAACAGCGCGATAACCCAGGCAAATATGGGTCGATTAATAAAAAACTTAGCCATTGATGAATCCTTTACTGCTGTTCATTAGAGGCAGAGTTCGAAATTTGGACCGTTGCGCCCGGACGAACTTTCTGAAGGCCTGAGGTGATAACGGTGTCACCCTCTTTAACGCCATCTTTGACTAACCAGTCACTGCCAATGGCTCGCTCGGTAGTTATCATGCGCTGTTCTACCTTGTTGTCGTCGTTGACGATCATGACATAAGGGCGACCTCGCGGATCACGAGTCACCGCTTTTTGCGGCAGTAACAGGGCAGTGTTGATAGTACCTTCACTGACAGCGGCTCTAACGAACATGCCTGGATACAGAGTTTTATCCGGATTAGGGAAAACGGCTCTTAACAAAATAGCGCCGGTATCTTCTTCAACGCTTACCTCTGAAAACAGCAATTCGCCTTGCTGGTCAAAGTCTAAACCGTTCAGTTTTAAACGAACCGGCGCATTGCCCGACTCGTTGGCTTCAATGCGACCGGACTGGATGTCTGCCTGAAGTTGCATGAACTGCTTGCTGGATTGGCTGATATCAACATAAATAGGATCAAGCTGGTTGATAGTCACTAGCGGCTCTTGCTGAGAAGCAGTAACCAAGGCGCCTTCAGTAAAGTTTGAACGACCAATAATGCCGTTAATAGGCGCGTTTACCTTGGTGTACTCGCGGTTTATGCGGGCGTTTTTAAGCTGTGCTTCCGCCAGTGCTACTGCCGCTTTATTCTGAAAGTAAGTCGCTTCGGCACTGTCGAATTCGTCCTGACTGACCGCGTTTTCTTCAATGAGCTCCTTGAAGCGGTTATAGCGAAGTTCTGAGCTGCGTAAAACGGCTTTTGCGCGCTGTACTTCAGCCTCTGCACTGGCTAATTCTGCTTCGTAAGTTGCCGGGTCAATTTGATACAACTGTTGACCTTTCTCGACGAAAGTACCTTCTTCGAACGTTCGTTCTAAAAGTACACCACTGACTTGCGGGCGAACCTCAGCAACGCGAAATGCTGCAGTACGGCCGGGGAGTTCGGTGCTTAGCTCGAGTGCTTCAGGTTTTACCGTTATAACATCGACCTGCGGAGCTTGTTGTTGCTGACCTTGCTGCGGTGCGTCACCACAGCCGGTTAAGACTGTGGTTGCTAAAATGCCCGCTGCGAATAACGGCGCAATTTGAAAGCGCTTTTTCATCAAAATACCTCTAGCTTGTCCATTTTTAAATACCGCAGAATTATACATACATTCATGTATGTTTGTAAAACTATTCCTCGACAGTTAAGACGATTTTGCCAATCGTTTTATGCGTTTCTAACGCCGAATGCGCCTTTCTCAGATTCTCGGCATTCATGGGTCCAAAATTCTGACCCAACGTCGAGCGTACCTGATGGTTGTCGACTAAATTAGCAACGGATTGCAGTAGCTCTTGCTGCTTAATCATATCGTCGGTAGTAAACATTGAGCGGGTATACATGAACTCCCAATGCAGGCTAATGCTTTTTTGTTTCATCAGTCGAATATCGAGAGGTTCGGCCGGGTCGTCAATTAAGCTAAACCGGCCTTGCGGTGCCATAAATGCCATACTTTGTTCGAAGTACTGCTCGCTGTGCGTGAGGCAGGCGACATCAGTTACCTGGCCAATACCAAGGCTCTCAATTTGCTCACCCAATGGTTTGCTGTGATCGATAACATGGTGTGCCCCTAAGGCCTTTACCCATTGCTGAGACTCAGGGCGTGAAGCGGTTGCGATGACGGTAGCATTTGTCAGTTGTACTGCGAGTTGCGTGAGTATTGAACCAACACCGCCGGCACCACCTATAATGAGCAAGTTACGCTTCTCGTGAGGTGAGGGCGCATCAATCTGTAAACGATCAAAGAGCAGTTCCCAGGCCGTGATAGTCGTCAGTGGCATAGCTGCCGCTTGAGTATCATCTAAAGTACTGGGCGCGTGTGAGGCAATGCGGTAATCAACGGCTTGATACTCTGCATTACAGCCGGGGCGTGTTAAATCACCGGCATACCAGACACGGTCACCGGCGCTAAAGCCTTTCACCTTGCTTCCTGTTTCAACCACTTCGCCAACGGCGTCCCAACCAATGACTTTATGACCCGAATCGGGCTCGGCACGCATTCTGATTTTGGTATCCACCGGATTAACCGCAATGGCTTTGACCTTAACTAGTAGGTCATGGTCACCGGCAGTGGGTTTGTCAATTTCGATATCTTCCAAAGACTTAGGGTCATCAATGGGAAGAGAGCGTTGGTATCCGACAGCGCGCATCGTCTACTCCTTATTTCGGACGTTAAATGTTTTATATATACGCAGTTTAGGTCAAAACGATGACTCTGCGATGAAAGAAATTAGAAAGGATTAGGCAGAGAAGCCACTTTTTTCCAGCTCTTGGGCAAATGCTGAAAGGGCATCGACACCTTGAATATCTTCTTCTTGCAGATAAAGCCTGAAGTTTGGCCACTGAGCAAAGGTCTGCTCAATAGTCTCTAGATAGGCTCGCTCTTGTTCTTTGCGCTTCGCCAGAAAACCACCATCTGCTGACTCAGGTAAGATACGATTCACGACCACCCCTGAAACTGGCAGCTTTTCTTCAGTGAGAGACTGTAATGCACGTTGAGTTTCGTTAATGGGCAAACGCTCAGGCGTTAGCACGAATAAAATGCCGGTATAGTTCGGGTCTTGTAACAGTCGGCGAGTACGTTGAAAAAGACGCTGCCGATTGAGTAACTGTTCGGTAATAGCTTTGGTTTTATCTGACATGCCATCGCTGGCGTTGTCAGACGGATCCGCCATAGGGTTATTAATATCCTTACCGGCTTTAGGTGATAAGTGTTCCAAGACACTATCGAATTCCTCGGAGCGTTTTTGCGAACGCAGCATTCCTTGTGTCCAGGCTGCCATCGCTTCAGGGAGCGATAATAAACGCAATGTATGGCCGGTCGGTGCAGTATCAAATACGAGCAAATCGTAGTCTTTCTCGGCTTGGTCGATAATTTTGCAAATGCGTTCAAGCATAGCTGCTTCCTGCGCACCTGGTGACTGCTGTGTCAGTCGCATTTGCCGTTCAATTTCAGGAAATAGGTCGGGGTTGGTAAAACGCTTCATTTGCGAGCTAACACGAGCAACGTGCTCTTTCACTTCTTTGTCGGGATCAATCTCCATAACCGTGAGGTTGTCAGAAACGTGGTGTAAACGATCGCCAATATCCATATTGAAGACATCGGACAGGCTGTGAGCCGGGTCAGTGGATACCAGTAGCACCTTTTTGCCGTTCTTGGCAGCTAACATGGAAAGCGCGGACGAGACTGTTGTCTTGCCAACACCACCTTTACCGCCAACAAGTAAGATTTTTTTACTGGATAACTGCATACAACGGGCTCTTTAGTGGAGAGTGAAAAAATTGATTAGCAGCAACGGAAGTGATCAAGCGGTGAGTGCTCCATCCCCATTCTTTTGTGCCATTCGTGAAAGCGTTCGAGCATTAAGGGTTGTAATTCTAATGTGTAATAGGCGGCCGGATTCGGCACGCCCATTATCTCGGAGTAAACCAAGAGCATGAACAAATCATCTTCGTCGCGTTTAGCACGAGCAATGGCAGAGCGGTAGGGCGCATTATAAAACTCGTTTACCAACTCGCCTGCACGACTGAACCAACGTTTTACCGAATGAATGTTCATGCTCATATTCATTACCCTTTCGTTTTCTCCGCTTTTTGTTCCTTTTTAATTTTTGACAAGCTGGCACTTGCTTCCAGGGCTATCCAGATAGCTGCCACAAGAACCACAAGGTCAAGCGATAACAGGAACCAGTCGCCTTTATCGTAGAAGCCTTTCAGCTGAACGATAAGCGCGAATACTGTCATTATCAACAAGAAAATAAGCGGTAATAACGTGTAGTACATTGGACGACCTAAGCGCACCAGCATCACGGTAATAACCAACAGTGTCAGGCCGGCAAGCAGCTGGTTAGTCGTACCAAACAGAGGCCAAATTAACAGACCGCCAGAGCCGTCAGCGCCGCCAGCACCAAATGCCAAGATTAAGCATGAGCCTACCGCCAGCAGGGTTGCCGGTAAGGCTTTCTGCATCCAGCGGATATTATATAAGCCACCCCATTCCTGGAATATGTAACGTTGCAAGCGCAGGCCTGTGTCCATGGTTGTGCCGGCAAAGAGGACAGCCATTACCGTCAGCAATGTTTCGGCAATATTCGCCTCCAGGCCAATGCCCTGGCTAATGATGTTTGCGCCGCCTTCGACAAAGGCTGCCACACCACCTTGTCCGAATGAGGAGTATACGGCTTCCCAGTCACCCAATGTCGCAAAACCAGCGGTCGCTGCAATAATGGTTGCCAGTGACAGCGAGCCTTCGCCAATGGCGCCAAAATAACCAACAAAGCGGGCGTCCGTCTCTTTGTCCAGCTGCTTAGAGGTGGTTCCTGATGCAACCAAACCGTGGAAGCCGGAAATTGCGCCACAGGCAATGGTGACAAAGAGCAATGGCAACATGGACGGCGTGCCTTCAGGCGTATTGGTGTTAAATGCCGGAGCCGAAATCTCTGGCCCTAATAACAAGGTAGCGCCATAAAGAAGAATCAGACCAATAAACAGCTGCAGGCCGTTAATGTAGTCGCGCGGTTGCAACAGCACCCAAACTGGCAGTAACGAAGCAATAGCTGCATAACCGAACAGAATCAGTACCCATTGTGCATTGTCGCTGACACCCATGAAGGTTTCAGGCAATTCCAGCGGTACTGAAGGACCAACGAAAATAAGAATGTATAAAGCAACAACGCCTATGACCGATATCGCTCCAAGTCCCATCCATTTACGGAAAATGATTTGGCCGATAATCAACGCCACAAAAATAGCCCCCCAGACCGGCACCACTGAACTCGAGAACTTAATGAGCAAACCTGAGATAGCAGTCGCGAATACGGCGTTAACCATCAACAAGACCAAGAAGATGACTATCATGAATAGCGTTTGAGAGCGCTTGCCGACAACATCACCGGTCAAGTTACCAATAGACTTAGCTTTGTTACGGTTACTTGCCCAAATAGCGCCAGCGTCATGAACACCTGCGAAGAAAATAGTACCGAAAACCACCCATAGGAAAGCGGGTACCCAGCCCCAAATTACAGCGATAGCCGGGCCGATAATAGGAGCGGCACCTGCAACCGAAGTAAAATGGTGTCCCCAAAGTACGTATTTATTGGTCGGAACAAAGTCGACGCCGTCTTCGAGTTCGTGGGCGGGGGTTTTGAAGTTAGGATCAAGCTTAAAGATTTTTTCGGCAATGAATTTCGAGTAAAACACATAACCGAGAAACATTGCGCCTAAACCTAAAAGCATCATGACGATAGCGTTCATGGCGTTAGCCTCGTTTTTATTGGGTTAGAAGGACATTGATCGAATATCAGTCGCTAGTGTAGCGCATATTCAATAATACTGTGCATTCGACCAATGTCTAATTGTTTGTCTAACCTCTTAACTACCTACCCGGGCCTTTAACCAGTCGAACGACAAGAGATATCGCAAACAGAATGATGAATATGTAGAAAATGATTTTGGCAATTTCAGCGGCGGCACCTGCTATTCCACCAAAGCCAAATACGGCAGCGATTACAGCGACAATTAAGAATATTAGTACCCAACGTAACATAAGCACCTCTTTTTTATGAGATTTTAAGTGTCACTAGTTAAGGTAGACCAGGATTTTCGGCTTTGCCAGAAAAGGAAATGTAAAGATGAGGGGCAGAAAAAAGTCACTGCCCGTTGAGGACAGGCAGTGACAGGTTTAAAGGGCTTAAAAAGCCTTAGTGAGCTTGCTCAGCCGCTTCTTCATCAGCTGCGGCTTTGTCTTTAAGAGGCTTCGCATAAACGTTGATGCGGTCGCCTAAGTAGATAGCGTTACTCAATAGTTTTGCCGTGCCCCAGAAATAAGCGCGGAAGTTTACGTTATCGGTAAAGGCTATAACATGACCGTCACCAAAGCGGTGGGCGGCGATGTTGGTTTTGCCTTTAAGAATGTCGCGGTTACGTTTGTCGGCGTAGCCACTTAATAGTGGGGTGTCGCTGTATTTAGCAACGGAGACAAACGGCGACTCTGGTGTTTCAAAGGCCTCTAACGAGCTTTTGAATACCGGCATGGTTGAGCGCGGGAAGCCATAGAACAACGGATGCGAAGTGTCTACATCCATTGAGAAAATAGCTCCGGCAATGCGTTGTTCGGCATAGAAGTCGTCGCGCTCTTCATACGTCAGGCCTTCTTTTGCAAACGCATTTTGATAGACCTCTTCACCGACGTAACGAGCGTGCAACAATCCATTGTTTGAAAGCCATTCAGCGCCACCACGCTGACCAATAATGACACCGCCTTGCTGTACCCATTGTTTCAGTTTCTCTTTGACGTCGTCAGACAGGTAACTGTTGTACCAACCATCGACCATAATAATGTGAGAATAACGAGTTAAATCAACGCGCGATAACCGGTCTGTGTCAACCATGGACAGAGGAACACCCACGTGGCGATCGAGGTAGTACCAGGTTTCACCAGCTTCGTACAGGTTCACACCGCCGCCGGTTAGCATCATTACCTTAGGCTCTTCTACCGGCTGAATATTACGGCTACCTAAGTCGACACCTTCAGGGGTAAGCCCCGTGCCAATAGATGTAACTTGTACGTTTTGCTCTTTAGCCAGAGTGGCTAAAATGCGTTGTACCTGATGCCAGTCTTTATTTTGGTAAGCTTTTGGTACAACAACGGCCCCCGGTTCAAAAGTTTTGCGTTCGCCCTGAGCCTTAACTGCGAAAGACTTGGTTGACTGGCGCGCGTGAATGTCGTTCTCCAGCAGGCTTTGCAATAACGCCGGGGCTTTGTAGTCGTCCCAGCTAAAGGCATAAGCGTAGGCGTCTTCCAGTGTCGTTTGCTGCTTAACCGGAGCATCCCAGGCTGCATCAGCAATTTGAATACGTCCACGGTGTGTTGTAAACGGCAGGTTAAAAGCGTGAGCTAAGGTCCAGCCTGAAACATCGTAGAAAGTATTATCCGGGAAGTCTTTACGAGTGCTAAAGATACCCTGAATAAGGCCAAACTGGTCTTGCTCAGCCGGAATATAATAGCTTTTACCTGCTTTGTAGACTTGTCCGTCTTTTTCGATATCTTTTTCAACGCGATAGCCTTCAATACCATGTTGTTGAAGAATATCGATAAAGCCTTGCAGGCGAGACGCATCGGTAGCATCGCCGACAAGGTAGCCGTCGAAGTTCTGGCTAGCCGCTGCTTCTAATGCGTTGTCATAAGCCTGTTCCTGGAAGCTTATAAAACGCGCTTTGTTTTTATGAGCGCCATAAATGGTGCTAAGTGACGCCACAAACTGATTGCGAATAGTAAATGGGAAGGCAACTTCACCGTTTACGGAGTCTTGCAAGTGACCACGGCTTGACGCCTGCTCAAACAAAATACCAACGGCGCCCTGAATGTCAGGGTAAGTAGAACCTTTGCCGTAATAAAAGTCATCGAATGACTCTTCGGTGTAGTAAAGGCTGCCAATATCATCCAACGAGTCCGCATGCTCAGCCGCTAAAATCTCAGTTAAACGCACATTTTCATCGGGCGTCAGCGGATTTTTGCGCGACGGGATACCCGGCTGGAAGAAGTAAGTGCTGTTAGTGCCCATTTCGTGATAGTCGGTGAGCACGTTTGGTTTCCACTTCTGAAAGTTAGCAATACGAGCTCGTGACTCAGGGTGTTGCAACAGCAACCAGTCGCGGTTCATATCAAACCAATAGTGGTTAACGCGACCACGTATAAAGGGTTGTACGTGTTCACGACTTTGCGGGTCAGCGACCAGGTTTTGGCTTTTATGCTGATTTGCCCATTGTGCAAAACGCGCCAATCCGTCGGGGTTAAACGCAGGGTCTAAAAGTACCACTGAGTCTTTTAGAACGGCCTCAATTTCTTCACCTTGCGCTGCCGCCAGGTAATAAGCCAATAAAATAGCGGCGTTACTGCCACTGGACTCATCACCGTGAATACTGTAACCCATGTAAAGCACTACTGGCGTGTCGTCAGGGTCGGCGTCACGTGACGTGTCAGCCGCCGCTAAGTGGCGCTCGCGGACGTCATCAATATTCTTATGGTTGTCAGGTGAAGTGACTGTCAGCAAAACCAACGGGCGCTGTTCGTGAGTGCGGCCAGTTTCTTCAAAGGTAATGCGATCAGACTCTTCCGCCAGTTGCTTCATGTAGTTAACAATTTGCTCTGGACGCGCGTGCCAGTCGCCAACGTTATAACCCAGCGCCTCTTTAGGTTTGGTTATGCTTTCGTCATAACTGACATCTGCAGGTAAGTAGTACGACAGGTTCTCAGCGGCAGCAATCGAGGGTACAGCAACGATAGCGACCGTAAGCGCACTGACGTAACGAATGCACTTTCGTAACATACGGGCTTCCTTCTTTATTCTAGTTACTATTATCAGTGACTTTACCCTAACAGATACTGGTGTATAAGCGCTTCTTTTTCGGTGTTTCGTTTCATTCCTGAGGTAAATGACCGGACAGGTTAAGGTTGCAAGTCTCGCTTTATAGGCTGCTGCAAAGAAATAAGTGTTTCAGTTGACTGTATTTCAGGGATGGCCTGAATGCGGTTAATAAGAATGTTTTGTAAGTCATCTATTGAACGAGTCAGTATTTTGATGAACACGTTGTACTGACCGGTGGTGTAGTGTGCTTCAATGACTTCCTCTAATTTTTCCAGCTTAGCAATAGCCGAGGGGTAATCACCCGCCTGACGCAAGGTAATGCCAATAAAACAGCAGACTTCATAGCCTAGAGCTTTAGGATTAACGGCTAAGTGGGTGCCTTTAATAATTCCCGCAGCGCGCATTTTTTCGACACGTACATGAATGGTTGCCGGGCTCACTTTGTAGCGTTTGGCAATTTCGCTATAGGCTTTGCGAGCGTCGTTCATAAGCTCTGACAGTATGTTTTTATCCAAATTGTCGATTTGATAATTTTGCGCTGATTTTTTCATGGTTATTTAATGTTTTTGTGAATTTATCGGGTTTTATTTTAAATTAATTACAGTGAAAAGCTAATTTTGTTTTATCTGTTGAATGTTTCTTCTTATTTGGTGTTAATGAATTAACAGAAAGTAGGAGAGACTTATGAAACATTCATTTATAAAACGACAGCAACTGATTCGCCAAATTAAAACGCAGTTTACTCAGGAACTTGCATCGGCATTAAACCTTATTGAGGTTCAGGCACCGCTACTGAGCGAATGTGGAACTGGCGTGCAGGATGACCTGTCTGGCAAAGAGCAATCGGTTAAAGTGTCAATAAAAGCGATACCCAACAAGACCTATGAAGTCGTTCACTCGTTAGCGAAATGGAAGCGACAATTACTCGGTGAGTATGGATTCAGCGAGGGAGAGGGCATTTTAACCCACATGACCGCGTTACGGCCCGATGAAGAAAGCTTAGGTCACAAGCATTCGGTGTATGTCGACCAATGGGACTGGGAAAAGGTCATTGCCGAGCATGATCGCAGCGTGGCTTACTTAAAGCGCACTGTCAGGCGCATCTATGCGGCGTTGCTTCGCACTGTTGAGTGCATTCCTGAAATTAGAGCGAGAGGGTTAGAACTGCCAGACGACATTTACTTTATTCACAGTGAAACTCTCGCGCAGCAGTACCCCGAACTGAGCTCGAAACAACGCGAGCGGGAAATAACTAAAGCGTACGGCGCCGTTTTTATTATTGGTATTGGTGCGCGCTTAAGTGATGGACAAGCGCATGATGCACGCGCGCCCGACTACGACGACTGGAGCACGGTGTCAGAAACCGGTGAAACCGGATTAAACGGTGATTTACTCGTCTGGCACGAGGCTATCGACGATGCGTTAGAGCTATCCTCTATGGGGGTTAGAGTTGATAAGGTCGCACTGAAACGTCAACTCGAATTGAGCCAGCAGCAATCTAAAGCATGCTTACCTTGGCATAAATCGCTTATCGGTGGGAAAATGCCTTTAACAATTGGTGGCGGTATAGGTCAGTCGCGAGTGGTTATGTTCCTTATGCAGGACAGTCATATTGCCAAGGTGCAGGCGAGTGTGTGGCCAGAGGAGGTTACGCAGTCATTGCAATCAGACCTTGAAAATAAAGAAGCCATGCCAATATAGAGAGTATCAATCACTGTTTTTGAGTTGTTATGAAATATTCATTATTAGACCTGGCTCCGGTGACCGAGGAGGGAACAGCTGCAACCGCTTTGCATAATGCAGCAGACATTGCTAAGCACGCAGAAAAGTGGGGCTACTCTCGCTTCTGGATGGCGGAGCATCATAATATGGAAGGCATAGCCTCAGCCGCAACGGCCGTTGCGTTGGGTTATGTGGCGAGCAAGACTGAGCACATACGAGTGGGCTCAGCCGGTATTATGTTGCCAAATCATGCGCCTTTTGTAGTGGCGGAGCAATTCGGAACCTTAGATGCGTTATACCCGGGCCGAGTCGATTTGGGGCTGGGCAGGGCGCCAGGCACTGATGGTGCCACATTACGGGCATTGCGCCGCACTCCGAATGACGCAGAGAACTTCCCGCGTGACGTGCAAGAGTTACTTGGCTATCTGGCAGAAGCTCAGCCTGCTGATGTCATTAAAGCGGTACCTGGCTATGGGCAAAAAATACCGGTTTGGTTGCTGGGGTCCAGTACCTTTGGGGCGCAGCTTGCAGCTCATCTGGGGCTACCGTACGCCTTCGCCTCACACTTCGCACCGGACTATTTGCATCATGCACTAAAAGCGTATCGGGACAACTTTAAGCCTTCACAATATTTGGATAAGCCTTATGTTGCGGCAGCAATGAATGTGTTTGCCGCAGACTCGGAAACCGAGGCCCGATACATGATGAGCTCAATGCAACAGCAGTTCATTGCGCTTAGACGAGGCATGCCGGGTAAATTAAAAGCGCCGGTTGAGGATATTAGCCGGGTGGGCTCACCGCAGGAAATTGCAGGTGCGAATCACGCACTGACTTATACCGCAGTTGGCACAAAAGATACCGTGAGTCGTCATATCAATCAGTTTATTGATGACACAGGTATCGATGAATTGATTTTAACCTGCCATGGGTATGATCACGACGCGCGTTTGAGGAGTTTTGAAATTGCCAGCGAGGTATTAAACGAGCGTTAAGCAATAGGCCGATATGTGCTAGGCTATCGGCCTTTCTTTGTTATTAATAGTTGAGTTTTTGCTTTATGCGCATTGTGATTCGTTATTTCTTCCGCTTAGTTCGTCTTATTTTAATGCCATTTATGATTATTGGTGAAAAGCTGACAACCCCGAAAGGTGTTGAACGCAGTGCTGAAGAGCAAAGCAAGGTGGATGAACAGTGTAAGAACCTAGCGTTATATCAATTTAAAACCTGTCCGTTTTGTATAAAGGTTCGCAAAACCATTGCGCGTTTGTCGTTGCCTATCGAACTGCGTGATGCGCAACACAACCAAACTCATAGAAATGAGTTAGAGCAGGGTGGCGGTCGAGTGAAAGTTCCATGCTTACGCATAAGCGAAGAAGACGGCTCTACCACCTGGATGTACGAGTCTGATGATATTAATCAATACTTAGAAAAGCGTTTCGGTTAATTCTGCCGACATTAACGTGGCCGGTTTGGTCCCAACCACCGGTCTAACGCTCGCTGAAACTCTGAATTGCTTTGTACGGAACTTATCGCGCTGTTCAGGGTTTCTATGGTGCGTTTACCCCATTCGTTTCGTGTACAACCAACAGCACCTTCAATCACCTGACCGTCGTATTCTGCAATAGGAACAAAACTTAGTTTGGCACCGTCATCATGAGTGCGCTGGTAATAGGTTTTTATCATTTCGTAGTCGACAGTGTAGTCAATACGATCATTCAGTATCATAGCAAGTACGCTCACGTGTGACTTCTGCCCACTGATAAAGCTAAAGTTACTCGAGTTAAGCAGGTAGTCATCGATAAAAGGCTGTAATTTGCCGTAACGGCGTTCATCGGGTTGTCCAAAACGTAAGTCGGTGTCTTTCGCGAGCTCTTCGAACCGAACAGGGTAACCATATTTGGCGGTGATATACTGAGCGGTATCTTGGTTGGTTATTACCCCATGTGGTGCGTACTTGTGGGTTGTATCGCTGTAAAGAAAGGTGTCGTTATAGGAGCTGTTTTTAATGACACAGGGAAAGCACAGGTTTTTACTGCGTTTCATTATCATCGTAATGCGTTTTGATGGCAGCTTTCTGATGTTATGAATGTTTTGCGGCAGTTCTTGCTGGAACGCACTGACCAGAGCATCGCAAACACCGGCGTCTTTATATTCGCCATCGTAAATATGAAAAGGCGGCGCCGAGTTAACGCCCCAGGTAATGTCATCGTTAGCCACTGCTTTTGCAGACAGGAATGAGCCCATTGAAGCAGCCACCATTACAAGTAGCGATACACCATTTTTTAGCGGCATAACGTCCTCCTGTGTGCATTATGTTTGTTAACTAAATCTATACTGTAAGTTTTAGCGCAAGTTAAACAAAAAATATAGGGTTTTGATACATGAATGTTGTTTTTAGTCACGGAAAAGAAAGCGGACCTTGGGGAACCAAGATCAAAGAACTCGCTAAAATAGCTGAAGAAAAAGGCTTTGAGGTTGATAGTGTCGATTATCAGGGGATTGACAATGTTGATGATCGCGCTCTTAAACTTCGAGAAAAATTAACATTTATAGAAGGGCCGGTTGTATTGGTGGGCTCAAGCATGGGCGGTTACGTGGCAACAGCCTGCGCCGGAGAAACCGCGTGTAAGGGCTTATTTGTGTTGGCTCCCGCCTTTTATTTGGGGGGCTCGGTTAATTTCGATACTGTGGCTCTTCCCGAGTCGACGGCTATTGTGCATGGTTGGCGTGATGATATTGTGCCAGTAGAAAACAGCTGGCGCTTTGCGAAGCAACACTCAGCAGAATTGCATATACTGGATGATGATCACCGATTGATAGGCACGTTACCTAAAATAAGTACGTTGTTCTCTCAGTTTTTAAGCCAGCTTGAAACGCAGGACGCTAATTAAGGAGTCAATAATGAGTGAATTTCCGGTTGCAAAGGCACTGCTAGAAGACAGTTATTTTTTATCCGACTGGCCGCTATGCCAAGTGCGTGTGATGGATGATGCGCAGTACCCTTGGTTTGTGCTGATTCCGCGAGTTGATGACGTGCGGGAACTCTGCGATTTAACCGAAGAGCAGCAAATTCAATTTTTGCATGAAAGCTCCTTTTTAAGTCACTGGCTAAAGGCAGAGTATAAGCCCGATAAACTCAACGTCGCTGCGTTGGGAAACCGAGTGCCTCAGTTGCATGTGCACCATATTGCCCGGTTTATGAGTGATGCGGCATGGCCGGATCCAGTGTGGGGTAAGCAGCCAATGCAACCCCTTTCAGACAAGGAAGTTGCACGGCTGCAAGAGTTATTTGCTGATATTACGTTTTAAATTGCTCTAATTGCTTACGAAGGCTGTCAGCGAGTGAGGACATTTGTTCACACTCGCTGTGACTTTCGCGAACCGCTGTCGACACCTGCGTCGCAAAGTCAGCAATAGACTGAATGTTGGCAGCAACATCCTGGCTAACCGACGCCTGCTCTTCTGTTGCGGTTGCGATTTGAGTACTCATATCCGCAGTTTCTTGAATGAGGTTAACTAACTCATTCAACTTATTGTCGGCATCGCTCAGTTTTTCACTGGTGCTTTGCGCTTGCTTACGGTTGTGCTCCATAGCGGAAACCGCATTGCGAGAGCCCTCTTGCAGGCGAGTTATTTTCTGACGAATTTCTTCGGTTGACTGGCCGGTACGCTGTGACAGCGTTCTGACTTCATCGGCAACTACGGCAAAGCCTCGACCGGCTTCACCGGCGCGGGCTGACTCAATGGCTGCGTTTAACGCAAGCAAGTTGGTCTGCTCTGAAATACCTTCAATGGTATCAATAACAGTAACAATACTTTCGACGTCGTTTGCTAAGCTTTCAACAGACTGTGCCGCACTTTGCATCGAGTCAGACAATTGGTGCATGGTATTGACGGCTTGTCGTAACTGCTCTTGGTTTTGCTCTGTGGTTGAGCGTGACTCTGACGCATGGCTGGCCGTTTGGTTGGCATTTTCGGCAATTTCACGAACGGTGGTTTCCATTTCGTTCATAGCGACCGCAACCTGGTCTGTTTTATTCTCCTGCTCGTTGGAGAGGCCATCAATTTGCGTCATGGACTTATCAATTGATGTCACTTTTTCGTTAACCTCATAAGCGGTATTGCGCACATGCGTAATAATACTGCCGAGGTTGGCCACAAACGCATTGAAGCCTTTTGCAAATTCATGCTTACCTAATTAATACAAACTATTTGCGTGACTGTGCCGTAGCTATTATTGCTATCGGTTAATACAGCGAAATAATTAGGAGAAGTTTTTGACGTCCTTTCCTTTATTAAATGAGCTTAGAACAAAGACTCAAAAACTGCACAGTAAGCTAGAACAAGAGTCTTGTTTTGCTGACTTGATGAAAGCCGATATTAGCTATGGACAGTATGTTGCTGCGTTAAATAGCCTGAATACTTTTCTGGCAACACTTGAGCCTGCTATAGAAGCTTATTTAACAAAGAGTGACTATGTGTATAAGCCACGACTTTGGTGCGTTCAGAGCGACCTAGAGGCTTTGGGCCACCCTCCAGTATTGGACACACCCCGACGAACAATGACTGACACTGAGGCTATAGGGGCTGCATATGTTATTGAAGGCTCGACTCTGGGCGGAAAAATACTTCATAAAAGACTGCAAAAACAGGATTTCATTGCTAATGCTAACGCCCTGAGCTACTTTAGCTTTTATAAGGAAAATACTTGGTCAGATTACATTAATTGGTTGGCAAAGCAGTCACTCAGCCCAGCAGAAAATAATGAGGTATGTGCAGGGGCAATAAGCGCGTTTGAACTGCTGCTTGAATTGAGCCACCAGGGTACTGATCGACAAAGCGCTAACAGGGAGTCGACCATTGTCAGAGCTTACTAAAAAGCAGCTTGAAGAAGCTTTGGAGAATTGCGCCACCGAGCCGGTACATACGCCGGGTGCAATTCAACCGCATGGCTATTTTTTAGCATTTACTAATAACTTCGAGCAGCTCACCCATTGCAGCACAAATATAGAGGCTCTACTGGGTGTGTCTGCGGAGCACTTATTAGGTCACTCGGCCCCGGATTATTTGAAAGCGAGCTGGCAACAGCACCTTTTGCGGCTTCGTCAAATTAGTTCAGAATCAGTCGGCTTTAATGATGAAATTAACGGTCACTCGGTGTATTGCACTATTTATGTGTCTGGCGAGTATATTTGCGTTGAAATTGAACCGGTTACCGGCACCTTAAGTTCGACCTTTTTATCTGAACTACAGGCGCACCAAGAGCAAATTCGTTGTTCCGATTCGCTTGATAAAACCTTAAATGAGCTGACCAAAAGTATTGCTGAAATTACCGGTTTTGAACGCGTTATGGTGTACAAGTTTGACGAAGAATGGAACGGTCAGGTTATTGCTGAACTGTGTAAACAGTCGACCATTCGCAGTTATTTACACCAACGCTTTCCGGCTTCCGATATTCCTAAACAGGTGCGTGAGCTATACAGTAAAAACCCGATAAGAAGTATCGTGGGCTCAGCCGAACAACCGGCTGACATCATTGCTCATAAGGCTGGCGAGCCTCTGGACTTAACCAAAGGTGTTTTGCGTGCTGTTTCTCCTATTCATATGACCTACATGCAGAATATGGGGCTGCACAGTTCACTGTCAGTTGCGATTTTTCAGGAAAATAAACTGTGGGGGTTACTGTCTTGCCATGGACTGGAAGCGCACCCGTTAAATATTCAGCAACGGCATGCCGCTCAGGCGCTAGTCACACTTGCTAGCCAGCGACTGATTTTGCAGCAGCAATATGAAACGGCAGCGTTTTTTGAAGCCATTGAAAGTACTCGCGGGGCGCTCATTAGCGACAGTCAGGAAATTAATGAACCGAAAACCCTGTTTGAACGGGAAGGTCACAAGTGGCTGGAGCTTTTTCGGGCGAATTCAGTCGCGTTAGCCTATGGCAATAAAGTACTTAAATCCGGAGCAGAATTGTCGGATAAAAATGTTCTGGCTTTTAAAAAATGGCTGAATAAAAAGTGCCGGTTAGTGGGGACCTTTGTTACCCGGAAGATAGCTGAATCAGAAGTTGCCGAGCTTTTTCATGACAATGCAGTAACTGGCGTTATGGCAATTGCTTTACCGGCGGGCTCGACTAGTCAGCAAGGTTGGTTGATGCTTTTCCGGCCCGAGCAAATTGAAGAGCTGGAGTGGGCCGGAAAACCCAATAAAGACACCATCGAGCATTACAAAGGTAAAACGGTTATGTCGCCGCGAACATCCTTTGAAAGCTGGAAGGAGACAATAAAAGGACGCTCAGCCCTGTGGCTTGATAGCGAAAGAAAAGCGGCTATTAACTTAGCGGAAGATTTAGCAATTGCCTTGTCTGCGTATGAAGTTGAAACGCTGAACGAGCAGCTTACAGTCGCCAACGATAAGTTAGAGCACCTTGTGCATACCGATGCATTAACCCAAATTTGGAATCGGTATCACATGGAGTATGTTCTGGACGAGCAAATTAGTGCAGCGAAGCGCTACAGTCACGAACTAGGCGTTATACTTTTAGATATTGATAACTTCAAAGACGTTAATGACAACTATGGTCATGACGTCGGAGATTCTGTGTTAATTGGTTTAGCAAGCTTGTTTAAAAAAGAACTGCGCGATACCGACGACTTTGGCCGCTGGGGTGGCGAAGAGTTTATCGTTGTTGCTAAACATTCTAATTTAGAGGCAACTGTTGCGTTAGCAGAGCGTTTAAGAAAGTGCTTAGAAGCTGCTGCTTTCGATGAAGTTGGCACGGTAACCGCGAGTTTTGGTGTGACTGACTACAAAGAGAAAGAAGCCCGCGCTCAGCTGATAAAACGTGTTGATGATGCGCTGTACGATGCGAAAGAAAATGGGCGAAACAGGGTGGTGACCGCAGAATAATGATAAATACCGAGGGCGCGTTGTCGACACAAAGCATTAACCTGGTTGCTGATGTTAGTAAAAAGCTCGGCTATTTGGAGTGTTTGCTTGAAGATGCTCAGTCTGAACAAGTTGGGCTTAGTGACGTTTCGCGTCAGAAAAAGCTAAATGCCTCTATTGGTATGGACTTAAACGCAACGCAGCTTAACGGCGTGTCTTTAAGCGAAGCTTATGAGTCGCATTCGCGCTGGCGCATAGGCTCTGATGAGAGTCTTCGGGATGCTCATAGACAAACTTTCGCTGCCGTGACGCCGGAAGCCGGCAGTTATCGTTCCACGGGCATGGGTATTTACCAATATAACAAGCTGGTTCATACCACCGCGCCCGCCGGGCAAGTGCCTAAGCAACTCCGCTCATTACTTGAGTGGGTGGAGCAAGCGGACGAGCATCCGCTAGTTAAAGCCGTCATATTTTTGCGTCAATACGAATTCATTCAGCCTTTTTCTATTGGGAATAGCAGTATTGGCCATTTGTGGGTCAGCCTAATTCTTGAGCAGTGGCATGGTTTGCTGCGTTGGCTTAACTTTGAAACTAAGTTAAAAGAAAAGCGTAGCGAATATTATGACTGCTTAAGGTTGTCTATTGGCAATAATGACCTGAGTGTCATGGTTGAGTTTGTACTGAACCGTTTGGATGAGGCTTTCGATGAACTTCTGGATAGCGTTAAAAAGACACTAACGGAACACGATAAACCTGTAAATTCGATGAAAGCTTCGGTAATAAGTTCGGATATAAATTCGGAGAAAGGGCGTTTTCACGAAATTAGGCCTTACTTTACCACTCGTGAGAACATTCTTGCGTTATTACAGGAACATCCAGAGTGGAGTGCCGCACGATTATCAGAAGTGCTCGGAATTTCTGACCGTGCTGTCGAAAAGCACATTTCCAAATTAAAGTCTCGCGGGCAATTAAAACGTGTTGGCTCAGCAAGAGGCGGATACTGGCGAGTTGTTGCGCCGTTGAATGAACAGTTAGGTTTGCTTCAGGGAGATAGTTAAAGGAAGAATTGGTCGGCGTGAGAGGATTTGAACCTCCGACCCCTGACACCCCATGACAGTGCGCTACCAGGCTGCGCTACACGCCGACCGAGGGAAGCTATCTTACTGTATTTGACGTATTACGCAAGCCTCAGAAGCCTTTTAGCTGCTCAAGTGCTTCTATTTTCATCAATTACCTGACTCTTGAGTTTCGGTAAAGCGTTTAAGGTCTTTTAATGCGTCTATTAAAACCGGGACCGGTGGTTCAGAGCCTTTTTTCAAAGTAAATTCAGGGCTGCTGTAGACGTTAAACTGGCCACTATTATCCAAAATCGTTATTTCCGCTTCGTCATAAATAACAATATAAGGACTGTAGGTTTCGATAAGCGGCCAACGAGGCTTCTGTGAGTGTAAACTTTCACCGTTGGTGTAGTTTTTAAAAGACCCTGCGCAGGCAATGCGATCATCCATAACAGTCGGAATAATATCCATTAAACCGGCAATAGGTTGCTTAGGAAGCTCTAGGTTCGATTGCCACAATGGGACAGTCATGTTTGCAAGTGCAAACTGCTCCTTGCCTAACAATCCAGACTGGTCCTTAGGCGATAAATAACTGACCAAAACTTGATGTTGTTGCGCTTTAGCTAGAATACCTGATAACTGATCAGTATTGTCTTCTGTCAGAAGTATGACATTAATGCGCTGATTATTGCGGCCCGTAAAGCTTTGAAGACTCTCTGTACTAATTTCATCAGTAAACTGTGACAGGCTGAGCTCATCAGTATTCCACTGTTCACTGAGGTACCAGTTCATTTCAATATTAAAGTCGTTCAAAGGTTTCAAATAAGCAGGCATTACTTTCTGACGTTCAATTGTATCCTGATAAAAATCGGGAAGTCCGTATAGAAACTGAAACAAGCCGCCTTCCTGCCGGGGGTGGGCAAGCATAGTTACCTGTGTTTGAGTTAAGCCTGAGCCTGCCAGAGCAGCATTGATGTTTTCGCTATATTCATTAAACAGAATAATTGTCGCAGGCTGTTCAAAGTCTTTCTTCGAGCATAAAAGCGGCTGCTTAGGGTACTTCAGTTTAATTTTATCGGTCGCCATAAGCATCTGTTGACGAGCCTGATAACTCTCAACATCAATAACCCCGTGTTTCGCCATAAGCGTTTTTGCTGTGGTCGGGTAGGACAATGGGAACATATCGTCCTGTTGGGTAATGGGGGTATATAAAGACGCGTCTGCCCAAACGTGGACGCTATGACTCACAAAAAAGCACAGGACAAATACTGCCGTTGCCGGTGCCCCTATTTTCTTACGCTGCAAGTCACTCAAGCGCTTCCAGGCAAGGTTAGCAAGTAGCAACTCGATACCGACAATTAGCAAGAACCCTAGCAGCACTGCTGAAATTATAACGAAGCTAGCCCCGGTAAATACGGCTTCTGCGTCTTTAATCATTTGAGCCAGGGAATAGGTGTTTAAGTGGTAGCCGTACTGTCTAAAAAATAAGGCGTCGGCAACAAGAGCGATAAGCCCAAACGAGGCGACTAACGCAGCTAAGCCTCGCAGAACTTTTGAGTAGGGCACAATAAGACAGAACGGGAATATAAGAATAATGAAGAACACGAAGGGCAAAAAGGCAAAATGCCCAAGCCAACTCACCAGCATATATAAGGTGCCAATAGTACTCGGTGACTCTGGCGAGGCCTCAACATAGAGCAACCCAACGAATAAACACAGAATAATGTTGGCAAACGTAAACCAATGCCCCCAGCTAATTAGCCGTGCTATTTTGTCTCGGCGTTGGTATTTTCCGCGTTGGTCCTTTCCCATTGTCTACCAGTCTCGTGTTACAATCCGCTTATAGTAACACAGCAAAACAGCAAGGATAGTCCCTGATATGCAATTGCGAATTGAAGAAAGTATTATTCACCAGTTTTACCAAAACGATGGTCAAGTTGGCTTACGATTAGCACCTTCAGCATTGAATGAAGACGAGCAATTGCATGATTTACTGGTTGAGTTAACGGACGTTTATACCAGTAAACCAGCTAAAGGTTACGCCAGTTTTCTGACCGAAAACGACGAAGGCGATGCCAGCCCGTTTCCTGAGCAACTGAAATCTTGGTATGGCAAAGAGCTCGACTTTGTTGAGTTCAGTCAGCAGTCAGCCAAGCTACTATTAGAGCAGTTGCAAAGTTATAACTTATTGGAAGCTGGCTTTTTACTGATAACCCGTTATCAACACTTAAGTTCAGAATACCTGTTGGTATGCTTCTTACCGGTAAAAGAAGGCGTCACGATAAGCCCGGATTTAGCGGTTGACCGTTCATCACAGCTGGACATTAGTAAAGTGCAGCTGGCTGCGCGTATTGATTTAACCGAGTGGCGCACGGCGCCCGATGCTGAGCGCTATATTTCCTTTATTAAAGGACGTGCGGGTCGCAAAGTCTCAGACTTTTTCCTGGACTTTCTGGGGTGTACCGAGCGTGTGAATACCAAAGAGCAAACTCAGCAGTTGGTTGATACTGTTCAGGAATACGCGAAGCAGTCAGGGCTTGAAGCAGAACAGCGCCAGGCATTAAATAAAACAGCGTATGAGTATTGTGACGAACAGTGGAAGCAGGGCGACTCGGTAAAAATTAAAGACTTGTCGGAGCAGTTTGCAGAACAGTATCCGTCAGATAACTCTTTTGAAATGTTCTCTAAAGAGTTTGCCGAGCAGCGCGAAAAAGAGATTGCCGACGACTTTCCGGCCGATAAGTCGACGCTAAGAAAATTAGTTAAGTTCCAAGGTCAGGGCGGTGGTGTCAGTGTCGGTTTTGACCACACAGTATTGGGTGAGCGAGTTCATTATGATCCAGCAACCGATACTTTGACTATAAATGGAACACCGCCGAACTTGCGTGATCAATTACGTCGCTATTTTGGTATCGACAGCTAGGGTTATGCGAGTTAAGCAAAAATAAAGGCGCAGAGTGTGAGTCCGCGCCTTTATCTTGTTTAGAGTTACCTCGGTTATTTTTCAGTGGAACCGGGGACAATGTTGGAGGCGTGTAGGCCTTTAGGGCCTTCCTCTAATTCGAACTCAACAGGCTGTCCAGCTTTCAGAGTGCGATAACCTTCCATTTCAATGGTCGAGTAATGTGCGAAGATATCGCCTTCGCGATCTTCGCTCTCGATAAAGCCGAAGCCTTTCGAATTATTGAACCATTTGACTTTTCCGGTAGCCATACATCTACTTCCTTCTTTTGCAACAGACTATGTTTATTATTATTGGAGGTGTTAACTTGAAATTAAGCTGTTCAAACACCATCTTTAACTCTAGGTGACATGAGTTATTAGTCAAGCTTTTTTGGTTAAAAAATGCGCTCTGTTGTTAAAATTTTGAGTGGATTTTTGCAAGTAATTACGAATTTTTAGACTACAATTTATGATAGGTTGTTAACAAATGAGTCAATTTGACCAACAACATCTTAGCGACACAGAGGAAAAACAAGAGCTCAAGCCACCGTCCATGTATAAAGTCATTTTGAACAACGATGACTTCACACCCATGGATTTTGTGATTGAAGTGTTGATGAAATTTTTTAAGATGGATCAGGAAAGAGCAACAGATACGATGTTGCAGGTGCATTATAAAGGTAAGGCCGTTTGCGGTGTTTATTCTGCGGAAATCGCCGAAACAAAAGTAGTACAAGTCAACCAGTACGCTCGCGAAAATCAGCACCCATTGCTTTGCACAATGGAACAAGAGTAAGTGAGTGAGACGGTAAGGAGTGGTGTATGTTGAACAAGGCCCTTGAACTGACGTTGAATGATGCGTTTCGGCTGGCACGAGAGCGCAGTCATGAGCTTATGACTGTCGAACATTTATTGGTAGCGCTGCTGGATAACCCAGACGCGTCAAAAGCGCTGCGCGCCTGTGGGGCTAATTTTCAACAGCTGAAAGAAGAGTTGTTGAGTTACATTGACCGCAGTACACCGCTATTTGGTCCGGACGAAGAAGAGCCGGACACACAACCGACATTAGGCTTTCAGCGCGTTCTGCAACGTGCGGTATTCCATGTACAGTCGTCGGGCAATGCCGAAGTGACCGGTGCCAACGTGTTGGTCGCTATTTTCAGTGAACAAGAGTCCCAGGCGGTCTATTTGCTGAATAAGAACGATATTACCCGTTTGGATATCGTGAATTATATTTCGCATGGCATTTCGCGCATCGATGAGGAGCCGGCGGAAGAGTCGCTGGAAGATGAAACCATTGAAACCCAGCAGGAAGAGCAACAAAGTTATCTGCAGAAGTTCTGCTCTAATCTAAACGAGCAGGCCAAAGAAGGAAAAATTGACCCGCTGATTGGGCGTGATTACGAGGTAGAGCGCTGCGCTCAAATTCTTTGTCGCCGTCGTAAAAACAATCCGCTACTGGTGGGGGAAGCCGGCGTTGGCAAAACCGCCATTGCAGAAGGCTTGGCGTATCGTATCGTCAAAGGTGACGTGCCGGAGATATTGCTGGACGCGAAAATTTACTCGCTGGATATGGGCGACTTGCTGGCCGGTACCAAATACCGGGGCGACTTTGAAAAACGCTTTAAGCTGCTATTAAAAGAGCTACAAAAGCAAGAACACGCAATTCTGTTCATCGATGAAATTCATACCATTATTGGGGCAGGTGCCGCCAGTGGTGGGGTGCTGGATGCCTCTAATCTAATTAAACCGTTACTGTCTAGTGGTCAGCTGAAATGTATTGGTTCGACAACTTATAACGAATTTAAGAATGTCTTCGAGAAAGATCGTGCGTTAGTACGTCGTTTCCAAAAGGTAGATGTTGTAGAGCCGTCCGTTGAAGACACTACAAAAATTCTGATGGGCTTGAAAGATCGTTACGAAAGCCATCATGGCATTCGTTATACGCAGCCAGCAATAAAAGCGGCAGCAGAGTTGTCTGCTAAGTATATTAACGAACGTCACTTACCGGACAAGGCAATTGATGTAATGGACGAGGCGGGTGCTTCCCAACGTTTGTTGCCGCCATCAAAACGCCGTAAAACGGTGGGCGTTTCTGACATTGAGACGATTATTGCAAAAATTGCTCGTGTACCCGAGCAATCGGTCTCTCAGTCTGATCAGGAAACGCTTAAACAGCTCGACCGCAACTTGAAAATGGTGGTATTTGGTCAGGACGAAGCTATTGATAAATTAACAGCGTCTATTCGCTTGTCCCGCTCAGGTTTGGCGAACGAGAATCAGCCTATTGGTTCGTTCTTATTTGCAGGGCCTACTGGTGTCGGTAAGACGGAGGTCACTCAACAATTAGCTAAAGCTATGGGCATAGAGTTACTTCGTTTCGATATGTCGGAGTACATGGAGCGCCATGCGGTCAGCCGTTTAATTGGTGCGCCTCCTGGCTATGTAGGTTATGAGCAGGGTGGATTATTAACCGACGCGGTTATTAAGAACCCGCATTGTGTTCTCTTGTTGGACGAACTGGAAAAAGCGCATCCGGATGTCTTTAATATCCTGCTGCAGGTTATGGATAACGGTACGCTTACCGACAATAACGGCCGTAAGGCAGACTTCCGCAATGTAATTATCGTCATGACCACCAACGCCGGTGTCCGCGAAACCGTCAGAAAATCCATTGGCTTTAAGCAGCAAGACCACAGTCACGATGCTATGGCGGAAATCAATAACACCTTTACGCCAGAGTTCCGTAACCGTTTGGACGGTGTAGTGTGGTTTAATCACCTGACACCGCAAGTGCTGGAGCAAGTGGTTGATAAATTCATTTGCGAGCTGCAGGCTCAGCTGGATAAAAAAGGCGTATCACTGGAAGTTGATCCAAGCGCTCATGCCTGGATAGCTGAAAAAGGCTATGACAAGGAAATGGGGGCAAGACCAATGAGCCGGGTTATTCAGGAGCACCTGAAAAAGCCGTTAGCCAATGAAATTCTGTTTGGTCAGTTGTCAAAAGGTGGCAGTGTCAAAGTGAGTGCGTCGGACAAAGATGAACTTAAATTTGACTACGACAGCAACAATGAAACGGTAGAGAGTTAGAAGAAGTGCTTAAGGCCGGTTCGGTTGAGCCGGCCTTAACCCCGAACGGATTAACGTGCGCGGAAGACGATGCGGCCTTTTGTCAGGTCGTATGGAGTCAACTGAACCGTTACTGTGTCGCCCGTTAAAATGCGGATATAGTGTTTACGCATTTTACCGGAGATGTGCGCAGTAACCACGTGGCCATTTTCCAATTCTACGCGGAACATTGTATTGGGAAGTGTTTCCAGAACCGTTCCCTGCATCTCAATATTGTCTTCTTTCGCCATTAAAATCCTCTGATTTCTGTTAGTAGCCTAAAGTGTGTGCGATTTTAGCGCTTTTTTCCAATGATTGCCAACCAGTCGTTCATATGGGGCAAAGCGAGTTTTGTAATTCATCTTATTACAGGCATCTATTTGATAGCCTAAATACAAATATTCAAGCTCTTGCTGTCGACTGTATTCAATTAGCTGCAAAATGGCATAGGTGCCCAATGAGCGCTTGTGAGCCGCGGGATCAAAAAACGTATAAACCGCTGATAGCGCATGAGGAGTTTGATCTGCTACTGAAACAGCCAGTAAGTTTTCGTCGTTGTCCCGCCATTCCAGAATAAGTGGCGTCATCCAGTCACAGGATACCCAACGCCAGAAGTTAGCCGGGTCGGGTGGGTACATTTCGCCGTCAGAGTGGCGCTGCTCGATAAACTCGCAAAATAAGCGGCTGTGCTCTTTTGTTGGTTCAAGCACAACGTTTAATGATAAATCTTTATTTTTGTTCGCGATGCGTTTTTGGTTTTTGCTGGCAACAAATTCGTTAACTATCACCCGAAGTGACTCACACGCGCTGCACAGCCGGCAATGCGGACGGTACACATCGTTATGACTACGCCTAAAACCGTTCGCCATAAAGTACTCATAGGCTTCAGGGTTTAACCGCTGGTGCTCTTCCGGCACAGCGACAATAAGCCGTTCTTGCTTATCGCTCAGGTAGTTGCAGTGAGACTCCCGTGTTAATCCGAACTGCATGTGGTTACCTCTGAAAACTCGAGTACTCTTGGCAACCAGAATTGGCTAGGCATAGTTGCGCTTTGAGAGCTGTGTAATTTAACCAGAAAACGTTCACGGGACAGTTCTCGTGCTCCTAATGAAAATAAGTGAGGGTTGCCAACCTGGCAGTCAATCAGTTCACCGCCGCTTTTGTGGAAGGCATTGGCAAACTGAATCAAAGCAATTTTTGAGGCGTTAGTGGCGGTGTGAAACATACTTTCACCGCAGAACGTTTTGCCAACCGAGACACCGTACAAACCACCCACTAGCTGTTCATCCAGCCAAACCTCAACGGAATGAGCACAGCCCAGACGGTGCAGGTTGATATACGCATCCATCATTTCATCCGTTATCCAGGTGCCTTCATTGTCGGCACGTTGGCGGGCACAAGCATCAATAACCTCGGCGAATTGGTTATTAATGGTCACTCGCCATGGCTGCTTACGGGCCGCCTTTGCTAACGAACGACTGACATGAATATTGTCCGGATAAAATACAGCACGCGGATTAGGGGACCACCACAAAATAGGGTCGTTGTCTGAAAACCAGGGGAAAATACCGTTTTGATAAGCGTACAGTAACCGTTCAGCCGATAAGTCGCCTCCAACAGCGAGTAGCCCGTTAGGCTCGTGAAGTGCTGTCGCTGCAGGAGGGAAGCTTATCGATAATGGATCAAGCTGAACGATCACTGTCGTATCAGGACTTCGTTAACGCATCCAGATAACGTTCAGCGTCGAGCGCTGCCATACAACCAGTGCCGGCCGAGGTAATGGCCTGACGGTAGACATGGTCCATAACGTCACCGGCTGCGAATACGCCAGGCACGCTGGTCGCTGTCGCATTGCCTTCTAAGCCGCTTTGGACACTGATGTAACCATTCTGCATTTCCAACTGACCGTCAAAAATGCCGGTATTTGGCTGGTGACCAATGGCAATAAAACAACCTGCAACGTCCAGCTCTTCGGTGCCGCCAGTTTGTGTATCCTTAATACGAACACCTGTTACGCCAGCGTCGTCACCTAAAACCTCGTCTAAGGTTTTGTTCAAGTGGAAAGTGATATTGCCGTTTTTCTCTTTTTCATGCAGGCGATCAACCAGAATTTTCTCAGCGCGGAAGGTATCGCGACGGTGAATAACGTGAACTTCACTGGCAATGTTAGACAGGTAAAGGGCTTCTTCTACCGCCGTATTACCGCCGCCAACAACACAGACTTTTTGTTTCTTATAGAAGAAGCCGTCACACGTTGCACAGGCAGATACGCCTTTACCCATAAAGGCTTCTTCAGAATCCAAACCTAAATATTTAGCTGACGCTCCGGTACTGATAATAACCGAGTCTGCTGTATATTCACCGACATCGCCTTTTAGTTGGAAAGGGCGCTTGGAGAAATCGACACTGTTAATATGGTCAAACACAATTTCAGTGTTAAAACGTTCAGCATGTTGCTGCATACGAACCATAAGGTCAGGACCTGTTAAACCCTCAGCGTCACCGGGCCAGTTTTCTACGTCGGTGGTGGTAGTTAACTGACCACCTTGTTGCATACCGGTCACCATGACAGGGTCTAAATTAGCGCGAGCTGCATAGACTGCGGCGGTATAGCCCGCAGGACCTGAACCTAAAATTAATAACTTGCAATGCTTGGCGTCTGCCATTGATAACTCCTGACTGCTTGTATTCTTTTAATGTAAGATAACTAGTGTATGGGGACTGATTGTAGGGTTTGCAAGCGTGTGGAACAAGTCAAAAATAAAAAAGCCCCAGTGAACGCATTCACCGAGGCTTTTCAAAAGCTTCTAGTCGCTAAGGGGTATTAACCTTGCAACGCTTCACGTGGGTCTTGGTAGTCCAGACCTAACTGTTCACCTAAATCATCGTGAATAGCTTTGTAGTTGATTTTACCTTTGTGCATGTTCAGACCTTTCAACAAGTGGTCGTTTTCCAGCATTGCTTTCACGCCTTTGTTGGCCAACGCAATACCATAAGGCAAGGTCGCATTATTCAGCGCGATAGTTGAGGTACGAGCCACGCCGCCCGGCATGTTTGCAACACAGTAGTGAACCACATCATCAATGACATAAACTGGGTCTTGGTGAGTCGTTGCTTTTGACGTTTCAAAACAACCGCCTTGGTCGATAGCTACGTCAACCAAGACAGAGCCTGGCTTCATGTTTTTGATGTTTTCACGAGTGAGTAGCTTCGGAGCCGCCGCGCCTGGAATCAGTACCGCGCCAACGACTAAATCTGCTTCACGTGAATATTTGTCGATAGCATCAACGGTTGAATAAACGGTTTGTACGCGACCGGCGAAAATATCGTCCAGTTCACGCAGACGAGGCAGTGAACGGTCTAAAATAGTGACTTCTGCGCCCAGGCCAATCGCCATTTTCGCTGCGTTAGTACCAACAACACCGCCACCAATAATTAAGACTTTGCCCGGAGCAACGCCTGGTACGCCACCTAATAAAGTACCGCTGCCGCCGTGAGCTTTTTCTAAGTAGTGTGCACCTGCCTGAATAGACATACGGCCAGCAACTTCACTCATTGGTGCTAACAGCGGTAACCCGTTGCGGTTGTCGGTAACTGTTTCATAAGCAATAGCGGTACAACCGGCTTTACCCAATAATTCGGTTTGAGTTGGGTCAGGTGCCAAGTGTAAGAAGGTATAAAGAATTTGGCCTTCGCGCAGCATTTTGCACTCGTTTGGCTGAGGTTCTTTGACCTTAACAATCATGTCAGCGCGTTCAAAAATCTCTTCAGGCGTATCGACAATGCTTGCGCCCGCTTCTGTGTATTGTTCGTTTGTAAAACCAATAGCGGCGCCGCCATTATTTTCAACAATAACGTCGTGGCCATTTTCAACATATTCGCGAACTGCAGCAGGGGTTAATCCGATGCGATATTCGTGGTTTTTAATCTCTTTTGGTACACCAATTAGCATTGTCTGCCTCTTACTTAGTTAACGGTTTTCGGTGAAATAATTTGGCGCAAATTATAGACGCAAACCTAAGTGCATGAGTTACTTTTTTTAAGTTATTTTTTAGTGTGATATTCTATTAATAATTACTTTTTCAGAGATTTATTATGTTTAATGCTGAAATTCCCACAGAAATCACTGTTGATAAAATAGACAGAAAGATCTTACGCCTGCTGCAAGACGATGGCCGTATGTCTAATGTCGAGTTAGCTAAGCGGGTTGGACTGAGTCAAACCGCTTGTTTAGAGCGGGTTCGGAAGCTGGAGCGTGAGCAAGTCATTGAAAGCTATCATGCCAAAATAAACCCTGCTAAATTAGGGGCTAACTTAATGGTGTTCGTTGAAATTACACTGACACGAACATCGGCCGATGCCTTTGCTGAATTTAGTGAAGCGGCACGTAAAACTGGCGAGATTCTCGAGTGCCACTTGGTTGCCGGAGACTTCGACTTTTTGATTAAAGCTCGCGTGCCCGATATGCGGGCCTACCGAAAGCTACTTGGTGAAACCCTATTAATGATGCCAGGCGTTGATGAGTCTCGTACTTATGTTGTTATGGAAGAGGTCAAACAAGAAAATAAAGTATTAGTAAAGGGGTAACATTAGGGCTGACATTCGCTACAATCATGCAATTATTAAAAACAATAACTAACGAAGGCGCTACAACAGAATAATGACAGGTGTACAGAGAGTTCTAGAAGCCGGACTGCTTGTTAGCGGGGCTTTAGCTATTTTTATTTTCTTGTCCTTAGTCAGCTTTAATCCGGCTGATCCTAGCTGGTCGCAGACAGGCTATGAGGGCAGTATTCATAATGCCGGTGGTGCGGTTGGCGCCTGGGTGTCTGATGTCCTGTTGTTTGCATTCGGTTTTGTTGCATACCTTATTCCTTTTGGGTTTGCGGGCTTAGGCTATTTGCTGTTCCGCAAAACCTACCATTTGTTGGAAATGGATTATTTGGCGGTCAGCCTTCGGATGATTGGGGCGTTACTAGCGCTCATTGGCGCTTCTGCGCTTTCTTCCATTAACTTTGACGACATTTATTATTTTTCAGCCGGCGGTGTTATTGGCGACGTGATTGCAGCGTCACTCTTGCCGTACCTGAACTTTGTCGGCAGTACCTTATTATTACTCACGTTCTTTTTCACCGGTATCACTCTGGTTACCGGTATCAGTTGGCTGCAAGTGGCAGACAAGTTGGGGGAGTGGGCTATTGTCGGCGTATTGTGGTTGGTCGACAGAATTAAACAGACCTGGCAAAAACGCGACAGTAACGATGACGAGGGTGAGCCAGAAGAGAACTCCACGGAAGCTTTAACCGATAACGAAGACAAAGAAACAAAATCGTTAACCAGTGATTTATTCGGCGCAGATAAGCAAGAGCCTGTATTAAGCTTGCCGTCAATTAGTGCGGTCGACGAAGAAGAGGTGGTGGAAGAGGAAAAAGCACCGCGCTTTAGCAAAGAGGCCGCCGAACGCAAGAGTCAGGCGAAAGCCGCAAAACAGGATGATAAAAGTGACGAACCTGAAGTCGCAGAAAGCGATGTTGATCCCGAGGTGTTACCACCTTTGCCGTCAATTGAGTTACTGGACCGTCCCAATAAAAAAGAAAACCCTATTACGCAGGATGAACTTGACCAAGTATCGCGAACGGTTGAAACCGTGTTAAAGGACTTTGGTGTCGATGTTCGCGTAGCGCATGTTCAGCCAGGGCCGGTCATTACTCGCTTTGAACTGGACTTAGCGCCGGGCGTTAAAGTGTCTAAAATTTCTAACCTGGCTAAGGACATTGCCCGAACCTTGTCGGCTGTTGCCGTGCGTGTGGTCGAGGTTATTCCCGGGAAGTCATACGTAGGGCTAGAATTACCGAATAAGCACCGCGAAATTGTGCAGCTGAGCGAAGTTATCAATAGTGACCAATTCGGTAATAGTCAGTCGCCACTGACAATGATTCTCGGTAAAGACATTGCCGGCAAGTCGGTGGTTGTCGACTTGGCTAAAATGCCGCACTTATTGGTTGCGGGTACGACCGGTTCGGGTAAATCTGTGGGTGTGAACGTCATGATTCTGAGCTTGCTTTACAAGAGCACTCCGGAAGACGTTCGCCTGATTATGATAGACCCCAAGATGCTTGAACTGTCAGTTTATGAAGGCATTCCACACTTATTGACGGAAGTGGTTACCGATATGAAAGATGCGGCCAATGCGTTGCGTTGGTGCGTCGGAGAAATGGAACGCCGCTATAAGCTGATGTCAGCCTTAGGGGTACGTAACCTAAAAGGCTATAACGCTAAGGTAAAAGCGGCAGAGGAAGCAGGGGAGCCGCTGCGGGACCCTATCTGGAAGCCGGGTGACTCAATGGATGAGTTACCGCCTGTTTTAGAAAAGCTACCCAACATTGTTGTGGTTATTGATGAATTTGCCGACATGATGATGATTGTTGGTAAAAAAGTCGAAGAGCTTATTGCCCGTATTGCTCAAAAAGCACGTGCTGCCGGTATTCATCTTATTTTGGCAACACAGCGTCCGTCAGTCGACGTTATTACCGGTTTAATCAAAGCGAATATTCCAACGCGTATTGCGTTTCAGGTGTCGTCAAAAGTCGACTCTCGTACTATTTTGGACCAGCCCGGCGCTGACCAGTTATTAGGGCAGGGCGATATGCTGTACTTACCACCAGGAAGTGGCTCCCCAATACGAGTGCATGGCGCTTTTGTTGATGATCATGAAGTGCATGCCGTGGTGAAAGACTGGAAGAAGCGCGGTCGTCCTAACTACCTGGAAGAAATTCTCTCAGGTGATCAAGGCGAAGAAGCGTTATTGCCGGGCGAGCAACAGGAAATGGATGACGCCGAGTCAGACCCGCTTTATGACGAAGCGGTTGCCTTCGTTACAGAAACGCAACGAGTGTCGGTGTCGAGTGTTCAGCGAAAATTCCGTATTGGTTATAACCGCGCTGCACGCATTGTCGAACAAATGGAAATGAGCGGTGTCGTAAGTAGTGCAGGTAATAACGGCCAGCGCGATGTTCTGGCACCTAAACCACCAAGGGACTAATTCATGAAAGCAGTATGGTTCGCCGCCGTTATGGCGGTATCAATGAATGCATTTGCCAGCGACAATAACTCGGATAAACAGGAGCTACAGCAGCTGTTAGAGCAAACTCAAAGTTTATCGGCAGAGTTCGAACAGCAAGTGAAAGACGAGCAGGGCAATGTTCTGCAAAGTTTAAGTGGCACTATGACGTTAAAGCGCCCTGCGAATTTGTATTGGCACACAATGCGCCCCGATGAAACGGTGATGGTCGCAAACGGAGAGAAGGTTTGGTATTACAACCCGTTCGTTGATCAGGTCACTATTTATGCGCAACAGGACATGGTTGATAACAGTCCGCTATTGTTAGTATTAGACAGTAATACCAACCAGTGGCAGAACTACTCGGTAACTTATACTGATGAACGTTATCTTGTTAAACATAACAACGATAACAGCCAGTTAGAATTGGCCTTCGACGGCAATAAGCTCAAAGAAATTACTATGGTACAAGCGCATGGCGAGCGTACTGAACTGATGTTGAGCGACGTGGCATTAAATACTCAAATTGACGACCAGCAATTCACATTTAAAGTGCCGGCTGGTGTCGATGTGGACGATCAAAGCTAATCGTTGTGGCCAGCCTTGATCTCGACTTTCAGCCTGATTTCAAACCTCTTGCGGCGCGCATGCGCCCGCAAACCATTGAAGAGTATGCCGGGCAACAGCATTTATTAGCGCCCGGAAAGCCGCTGCGAGTGGCGGTTGAACAAGGTCATTTGCATTCAATGATTCTCTGGGGGCCACCGGGCACCGGTAAAACCACCTTAGCTGAGCTCATTGCTACTACCGCCAATGCCACTGTCAGTCGTATCAGTGCGGTTACCTCCGGTGTAAAAGACATAAGACAAGCTATTGAAGAAGCAAAGCAGGTTGCCCAACAGCAGGGACGCCGAACTATTTTGTTTGTCGA
>NZ_DGMK01000002.1:0-186838 GCF_002388365.1 Idiomarina sp. UBA4520
TAGGACACCGCCAGACTTCAAATCTAAGAAGCCCTCAGCTGACGCTGGGGGCTTTTTTTGTGTCTGTGAGCCACCCTAGCGACATTGCGGCTATGCAATAGCATGATGCTACTTATAACAAATGTTCATATGACATCGCTAACAGGACTGAACCAAATTGCGTTTTAACTGCTATATTAGAATGACATATAAATGGGGAGAACAGCAGTATGAAACGTATAAATCCTATAACACTAGCTTTGGCTAGTAGCTTTCTTGTCGCTCCAGTAGCATTCGCACAAAATGCTGATACAAATGAAAGTGCAGAGGTTGAAGAGGTTATTCAGGTTGTAGGCTCTCGCTTATCAATGAGAACAGCAACTGACGGTTCAGCGCCGGTCGACATTATTAGCGGAGAAGATCTAGCCGCCACAGGGATGACCGATACCGCAAAAGCACTTCAATATGCTGTGCCAAGTTTTAACTTCCCGTCATCTTCTATTACGGATGGTAGTGACGCTGTTAGACCGGCCTCACTAAGAGGCTTATCGCCTGATCATACGCTCGTCCTTATCAACGGCAAACGCCGTCACAGTTCCGCTTTAGTCCACTTGAATGGGACAACGGGGCGAGGTAGTTCAAACGTCGACCTTAACGCAATACCAATGTCGGCTATAAAACGAATTGAAGTGTTAAGAGATGGCGCCGCTGCACTTTATGGCTCGGATGCTATTGCCGGTGTGATTAACGTCGTATTGAAAGACAATTCCGAAGGCGGAAGTGCGAGCTTTCAGCTTGGTCAAACACATAAAGGTGATGGTGAACAATGGCGTGCATCGGCTAGTACCGGATTTTCGGTAGGCGAAGACGGCGCGTTGACGGTGTCGGGAGAATTGCACCATAAAAACCGTACCAATAGAGCTGGCCCAGATACTCGGCAACAGTATCCATTACTCGAGAACGGTGACCCAGATCCTCGAGAAGAGACCTTTAATAGACAGAGTTTTCATATTGGCCAAGCTGAATACGAGAACGCCTCTTTATTTGCTAACTTTGATATGAGGTTAGGCGACGGTAGGCTTTATGCCTTTGGCGGTATGAGTGACCGTAAATCTGAGTCGGGGGCTTTTTACAGAAGAGCGATTCAAAGTAACACGCTGACTGAAATCTATCCTGACGGATTTCTGCCTATTCTAGCACCTGATGTTCAAGACTACTCTAGCTACGCCGGCTATGAGTGGTACTTGGGTGAGTGGACTTTAGATTTTAGTGGTGGTTATGGTGTTAGTGAGTTCCAGTACAACGTTGAAAACTCATTGAATGCATCTTTGGGACCCGACATAACTCCAACGTCGTTCGACGCGGGGACATTGACGAATGAAGAGGCGAATATCACATTCGATGCTCAGCGTTTTGTCCCGTTTGTGAACAATTCTGATTTGTCGGTTGCCTTTGGCGTAAGCTACAGAGACAACACTTACGAAATTGAAGCTGGAGAAGAAGCGTCTTATATCGACGGTGGTTATGAGGGACGCCCAGGCGGGAGCCAAGGATTCACTGGTTTTAGACCCGACGCAGAAGTGAGTCAAAGCAGAGATAATGTGGGTGTTTACTTTGAAACAGAGAACCAGCTAACCACTGACTTTATGTGGGGCGCTGCGGTACGCTACGAAGACTATTCAGACTTCGGTGACAATACGAGCTGGAAGGTATCGGGACGCTACGACATTACTGACAGAATAGCGGTACGTGGCGCGCTTAATACTGGCTTTAGGGCACCGAGCGCACAGCAACTTTATTTTACGAATATTTCAACATTGGCCGTCGACGTGAATGGTGAGACAGTTCTGCAACGCTCTGGCACTTTTAATTCTTTGAGCCCTGTTACTGAAGCGTTGAATATCCCTGACCTTGAGCCGGAAGAGTCGGATAGCATTAGTGCAGGTATTGTTTGGAATGGTTATGACGGTTTGGCCATTACATTAGACTATTTCCGAATCAATATTGATGACCGCATTATTTTATCAAACCAAGTGTTTCCGGGTGACTCGCCGGCTGTAGCCGATGCGCTAAGCACGGTGTCCGCAGAAAATGCCCGATTTTTTATCAATGCAGTTGATACAAAAACAGAAGGCTTGGATATTGTTGCGAGCAAGACATTTAGCTTAAATGACTTTGGTGAGCTAAAAGCACAACTTGCTTATGGCTTTAATAACACGGAAATAGAGTCAGTTAATTTGCCACCACTTTTTGATGGGCTTGAGTCGGTATTATTCGATTATGACGAAAAAATCCGTATGACCGATTCAACACCAGATCATAGTGGCTCGTTGGGCTTTACTCATTCATTAGGAAACTGGAAAACAGACGTACGTTTTAATTATTTTGGAACTTACATTATTGGTGATTACGACACAGGAGAGACTGCCGAAGAAGCCAATGATACTTACGGACCCAATTGGGTGACTGACATTTCAGTGAAATACGCATTTTCTGATGACCTCAGCTTAATCGTTGGTGGCCAGAACGTGTTTAGTGAGTATCCAGAAGAACAACCCGTAGAGAGTGTGTTTGATACGATATTTAAGTATCCTAATACAAACTCGCCTATTGGATTCAACGGCGCTTACTTCTATTCCGAAGTTGAGTACAAGTTCTAAATTATCGAAAACTTAGTAAAAACCGCCATTATTTGGCGGTTTTTTTATTTCCGCCAACATCTTTTTTCCAAAAAAACTTTAAAAACATAGGGTTACTCATTGGCATGGTTTATGAAAGCAATACTATTAAAATGATTTAATAGGTGTGGATAAGATTATGTCAGACAAGAAAACTGTTTGGATCATTGTAATTGCCGTTATCGCGTTTCTATTGTTTGGGGACGAAATTGTTGCCTTAACCGCTTCTATCTTAGGGGCTGCGGTCGAGCTTTCGGTGTCACTAATTGTTTGGTTACTGGTCATCGGTGGTATTTTCTTCATCGTGACGACGATATTCGGGAGCACGCTACTTGGCTTCTGCGCAGCGTTTATAGCACTGGTGCTAAGTGGAATTAGTTTTTTCTGGCCCCTTTTACTCTGTCTTTTCGTTCTTTACTTAGTGTTTCGTAAACCGAGGGTTTCTAGGGCTCCTTAATTAAGTGTAAGATAGCGCATTATAAGCTGATTACTGGAATGACAATGCGTACATTACTGGCTGGTATCTTTGCACTATTAATGACATCGACGGTATACGCCGATGTCGTTACTTTTTCCGAAGGCTGGGCGCGAGAAAGCATACCCGGAGCGGAGAATGGAGCCGCTTATGGCAAGTTAGCCAACCCGTCTCAAGAAGTCCTGATTATAAAGGGCGTGAGCGGTTCCGTTGCAGACAAGGTAGAAGTCCATACTCATGTGATGACTGATGGAATGATGTCGATGCAACAGGTAAAGGCACTTGAATTACCTCCAAATGAACAAATAACCTTTGAACCTGGACGCTATCACTTTATGTTATTTGGACTCTCGTCACCGCTGAAAAGTGGGCAAACGTTTGATTTGCAATTACACTTTACCAATGGTGAAACCCAGCCAATTACTATTCGTGTTAAATAAAACGTTGTATTAAGGATGAACATGTATAAAAAAAGCATTATGCTCGCTGCCGCTTTGGCATTAACACCTCAGCTTGCAAACGCAGACACAGTTTTAGGGTTATATGTCGGCGGCCAATACTGGGACACCGATGCCAGCGGTGAGTACGGAGTTGGTTCGGAAGTATTTAATCCTGGTTTTGAAGACAAAGGACAAAACAGCTATTACGCCGCCCTGGAACATCCAGTGCCGCTTATTCCTAACGTAAAAATACGCGAGAACTCACTTGAGTTTAACGGTGGGTACGGACGTAATGATTTTAGCCATCGCGACTATATTTTTTATTACGAGTTTTTCGATAATGACATTATCTCGTTTGACGCTGGTATTAATGCGATGGATTTTGATGGTACGGTTCGCACTCCGCTAAGCACGACATTTGGCCGTCAGGATTTCTCTGTCACCGTTCCAACCGCTTATCTTGCAACTCGTGTTGGTATCCCAATGACCGACCTAACATTATTTGCAGAAGCCAGTGCACTGAGCATAAAAGACTCTAAAGTGCAGGATGCCCAAATTGGTATCGAATATCGCTTGGTTGAAAACCTGGCCATCGACTTGAATTTGCATGCTGGCTACCGCCATTCGGTCATTGAGTTAGATGATGTTGACGATATTTATTCTGATGTAACCTTTAAAGGTCCTTTTGTAGGCCTGGAAGTCCATTTCTAAAGAAAACGAATACTGTTTATTCGCTTGCAGTTGTACAACCTTATAAGCTAAATTGTTAGATGTTTGTAACGGTTTAAGCGGAAGGCGAATGAGCAGTACCCCAGATGAGCCGCTGTTCCTTCATGATGACGATGAAGAGATCAAGGTAGACAAGCCCAAGGGCTTTTGGAAAATCCTGATTGTCGATGACGATCAGGAGATTCATGCTGTCACAAAAATGGCTCTCGCCGATGTCATTATTTCAGACAAACCCCTTCAATTTTTGCATGCGTATAGCGGTAGCGAAGCGCTCGATCGTTTAAGCGAGCACGATGACGTTGCTATGATTTTACTGGATGTTGTTATGGAAACTGACGACGCCGGTTTGAGAGTCGCGCAGGATATTCGAGAAAAGCTCGCTAACGATGAAATACGTATTGTGTTGCGAACGGGACAGCCCGGGTATGCACCGGAAGAAAATGTCGTAAAAGCGTATGACATCAATGACTATAAAACAAAAACTGAACTCACTCGTAGTCGCCTATTAACCACTGTATTTTCCGCAGTGCGTTCTTACCAACAGTTAAAAACCATTAATGAAAACCGCCGTGGCTTAAGAAAAATTATTCATTCTGCTTCGAATTTGATGGAACGCCATTCTATAGTGAACTTTTCCGAAGGTGTCGTCACTCAAATTGCTTCGTTACTGGGCCTAAACGCAGAAGGTATTGTTGGCGCGCGAGCTCCTCATAAAGATAATGATATTTTAGTACTTGGGGCTGCTGGTCACTTTGCAAACAGCATACATAAAAGCTTATCGACGCTTAATTCAGAAGAAATAGAAAACTCTGTTCGTCAGTGTTTGAATGAAAAGCGACACATTCAGACAGAGCACGCAACGGTATTTTTCATCGACGGGCAAGAGCATCAGGCCGCCGCTTATATTGAGACCGATCAAAAGGTGGCTGAGTATGATCAGGAATTGTTGGAGGTGTTTTTAGCCAATATTGCTGTCGGCTTTGAAAATGCGAATTTATTTGAAGAGCTGCGCACTGCTGCTTATCTTGACCCGCTAACCGGTATTCCGAACCGCGCCGAATTTACGCGAAAGCTTCAGGTTATCTCTGAAAAGCCTTGCGAGGAAACCGCCATAGCCGTAGTGGATATTGACCATTTTTCAGATGTGAACGATGGCCTCGGCCAGGATATAGGCAATCTACTGCTACGTTCTGTTGCGCTTCGACTTACCGAACAACTTGGTAATGAAGTCTTTGTTTCCAGAATTTCAGCAGATGTTTTTGGCATAACAGGTCCTAAAGCTATCGTCACGCCGGATAATATTAATCAGCTGTTTATGTTGCCGTTCAGAGCCGGCGAGCATTACATACCGCTGCAAGTCACCTGTGGCTTTACCTCGGCGGAAAATACCGAACGAGTTAACGGTAAAGGTCTTTTGAAGCAGGTTTATATTGCACTTAAAAGTGCGAAAACTCATTCATTCGAGCGCTTCGACTTTTATGAACCCATTATGGAACAAGAGACTCAGCGTCGTCTCGAACTGGTCAGAAAGTTAAGAGCTGACTTTGCGGATAGAAAACTGCAGGTCTGGTATCAGCCCCAGGTTGACCTTAAGACTCAGAAAATTATCGGTGTTGAAGCACTATTGCGTTGGCCACAGAGCGATGGAAGTTTTATTTCACCTGCTGAGTTTATTCCATTGGCGGAGTACTCCGGTCTTATTGTCGATATTGGCTCCTGGGTCATCGAAGAGTCTTGCCGACAAATTCAAGCCTTTGATGAAAGCGGCCTGCCTAACCTACGTATTGCCATTAATGTGTCGGTTCCGCAGTTTAGAAAGCGGGACTTCCCAGAGTTGGTTGAGCGACAAATTGAGCAGTCTGGTATATCGCCTGAGCGTGTTGAGTTGGAAATTACAGAAAGTATTCTGATGGAAGAGCCTGAGTTAGTCGCTGATATTTTAAAACGACTGAAGCTTCAAGGCGTGAAAGTTGCTATTGACGATTTCGGTGTCGGTTTTTCTTCGCTCAGTTATTTACAGACACTACCGCTTAACCGAATTAAAATTGATAAAACCTTCGTGAATAACTCCGCCCATAAAAGCGGGCAAATCATTATTGAGACTATTGTGGATATGGCCCATCGGCTGGGTCTGGAAATTCTGGCGGAAGGTATTGAAGAAACAGAGCAGCGGGATTATTTCATTGGTCTGGACTGCCGGGAAGGGCAAGGCTTTTACTTCGCCAAGCCCATGCCGGCTAATGAGCTCATTCAATTATTGAAAGAGCAAAAAGACTCTTACTGATATACCTCAACAGAGTCGGCATCCATAGTGTAGCCAACAACTGCTAAGTCGCCTTCTTTGCGTTCCACCTTAATCGTACCCTCAATCCATACGGCATCGTAGGTGTTTTCGTAAGGAACACCTTCTTCGTATTGAACATGGATAATCTGATTGGGCGGCGGTGGCGGCACGTGAATACAGGCGCCGAAATAAGGCACTAGCAAAAATTCCGTGACGTTGTCAGCGTCGCCTTCAAGCTGCACCACATAACCCGGTATGCGTACTTTTTTGCCATCTAAAGATTCGACCACAGGTGCATCTAAATTAGTTTGCTTATCCTCTTCAGGGTTAGCGTCATAGTAAGATTGAGGCTTAACCGGCGGCGGGGTAAAACCTTCAGGAATTAAGTCTTTCCAGCCAATTTTTTCTGCTGCGAACGTCGGCATTGCAACGACCAAAAACATTAACGCTAATAATTGCTTCATACTTTCACCGTAAGTCCGTCTGCTAAAGACTGGCGATACGCTCGCCAGGCTGGAATTAAACTTAACACAAAACCGGTAATTACCACGAGCCCTAAGCGCCACCACTCAGCAACTGTTGGCCATGCAAAGCTAAGAACAATGCCGGTCTGCGACTGAATAACGCCGGCCAGCGACCATTCGAGCAAGTACAGCAAAGCCAACCCGCTTGCGGCGCCTACCACCGTCAGTAATAAAGCTTCACTGACTAACAAGCCAAAAACGGTTCCTGGTCCTGCGCCTACTGCTCTTAAGACCGCCATTTCACGACGGCGTTCCCGCAAGCTGGCAAGCATAATGGTCAGCATGCCTAGTAACCCAATAAGTACCACCATCGAGGATATAACGGTTAACGCTTGTTCGAATACGCGCAGAGTCTTCCACAACTCTTGCAGTGTCATACCGGGTAATAATGCTGTGAGTGGCTCCGGTTTATAGGTGTTAATCTGTCGTTGAAGCCTTAACGCCAGCGGTTTGGCTTTGAGCCCGAGTAATGCGGCGCTAATGCTCTCTGCAGGAGGGTGAGCGTGGCTGTCACCGTGGTCATGTTTGTCATGGCTTTCGCCACCGTGAATAACTTCAAGGCTCGTCAAGCTGGTTAAAATAGTTTGGTCAACGGGCGTCCCTGTGCGCTTTAAGATACCTACGACAGTTAGTGGGTGCTCATCGTGCTCACTAAAGCTAATGCCACCACTGCCATGCGCAATGGTAATGTTATCACCGACTTTCTTGTTTAATTTAGACGCAGCTTCAGCACCCAGTACAACCTGCTTTTCACCTTTAAAAGCGTCGCCAGCAGCAAAGGTTAGTGACTGCTTACTACCGTATCTAAAGTGTTTAAAGTAGTCTTCAGTAGTGGCAACAACGGGTAAACCGCCGACACTGTCACCCAGCGAAATTGGCACAGCCCACTCCACTGCGGGGCGTGAACGAATGTCATCAAAGGCCTCCCAACTCATGTTGTTGATCATGCTACTAATATGAAAAACGGACGACAGCAGCAGCTGTATCTGACTGGTTCTGGCTCCAATAATTAAGTCCGTTCCCGAGACCGTATTAGCAAAGTTTGTTTGCACTTGTTCTCGCGTGCGTTCGACAGCAAGTAGCAAGGTGACACTGACTGCAATAGCAATAACAGTCAGCAGAACACTCGCACGGCGATTCAGCAAACTTTTAATGGCCAGCTTTATCATGCCGTTATTCCTGCTTTGTTGAGGTCATTGAGTTCAACATGGGAGTCAAAGTAGCGAGATAAAGCGGCATCATGCGTGACAAAAATCACCGTAGTATTGTTCTTAGCAGACAGTTCGAGAAGCAATTGGATAAAACTGTCACGGTGCTCAGCGTCGAGCGCTGATGTTGGCTCGTCCGCAATTAAAAGTGGTGGTGCGCCTAACAAAGCGCGTGCAGCAGCAACCCGTTGTTGCTGGCCGACGCTGAGGGAGTGCGCGGGCTGTTGAACCTGGCTCTCGCTTAAACCTAAACGTTTCAACATATTGTGAGCTGAGGCTTCTGGTGTCTCGCCAGCCTTTGCAATGCGCTCTTTGCGAACGCTTGAAAACTGACAAGCTAACAAAGCATTGTCCAATGCAGACAAATAAGGCAAAAGATTAAACTGCTGAAAGATATAACCGATGTTATCGGCCCGGAACCGATCTCTCTGGCGTCCGGAAAGTTTAGAAAGCGGTGTGTCGAAAAGGCTCAACTCACCTTTTTGCGGTGTATTAATGCCGGCTAACAGCGATAACAGAGTGGACTTCCCGCTACCGCTGGGGCCGCGTAAAAGCAGAGTTTCGCCGTTCTGTACTTGCCACTCGGGTATTTCTAATGTGGCGGGTTCATTGCGCTTCCAGGAGAAGCTTAAATCACGAACAGAAACGGCGGTCATAGATACTGCCTTTTAACGTTAAGAATTTACGACTTCTGAGCGCGCTCAAATGACGTTTTAATTTCTTCTTTAGCTGACGCTGCGTTTTCCCAGCCGTCAACTTTAACCCACTTACCTTTTTCAAGTTCTTTATAGCGCTCGAAGAAGTGCGTGATTTGAGCTTTCAATAGCTCTGGCAAGTCGTCCACGTCATTAATGTGGTCGTACTCTTTGGTCAGCTTACTGACAGGAACCGCAATAACTTTTGCGTCTTCACCAGACTCGTCAGTCATTTTTAATACACCGACCGGACGGCATTTGATCACACAGCCAGCTTGCAGTGGGTATGGTGTTGGTACTAAAACGTCAACCGGGTCGCCGTCGAGTGACAACGTTTCATTAACGAAACCGTAGTTTGCAGGGTAGAACATTGGCGTTGCCATGAAACGGTCAACCACTAATGCACCTGTGTCTTTGTCGACTTCGTACTTAATTGGGTCAGCGTTTGCTGGAATTTCGATGATAACGTTGACTTCTTCTGGCAGGTTTTTACCTGCAGGTACGTTTCCTAAGCTCATAATACTTCCTGTTCTCAATGTAAAAGTTATACCGATTGCGCGATTATAGCGGTTCGGCTTTATCGTGCAATATCGCTAAAGGTCTAATACGGTTTCGGGTACTGCTTATGGTACTCCATGCAAACGTCAACTTCGTTTGCAGAGCCAAGTACAACGGCAACTCTTTGGTGAATATGGTCAGGGACAATGTCCAGAATGCGTCGGTAACCGTCAGATGCTTTACCGCCTGCCTTTTCAACCAGCATAGCCATAGGCGCGGCTTCGTACATTAGGCGTAACTTAAAGGGCTTTTCTGGTTTTCGGGCGTCCCACGGGTAGGTAAACAATCCGCCACGAGAAATCACTCGGTGTACATCAGACACCATAGCGGCATTCCAGCGCATGTTAAAGTTCTTGCCTCGAGGCCCTTCTTTACCTTCCAGTAAGTCATTGATATACGCTTTAATTGGCTCTGCCCAGTGGCGACGGTTCGACATGTTAATAGCGAACTCTTTTGTATCTTTAGGAATTTCCGCCTTTTCGTGCGTCAGCAAAAACTCGCCCACGGTTTGGTCTAACGTATAAACCCGAACGGCTTTGCCAGTGGTTAACACCATCATGGTTGCCGGGCCATATAATACATAACCTGCGGCAACTTGTGCCTTGCCCGGTTGCAGGAACATAGATTCGCTGGTCTCTTCACCTTCAGGCTTTCTTAGTATCGAAAAGATAGTGCCTACGCCACCGTTAATATCGATATTAGAGCTACCATCGAGTGGGTCAAAAGCGACCAGGTAATGGCCGGAGTTAGGGCTGTCGACAACGGAGTCTTCTTCTTCTGACGCCACTGCGTGTACGTTAGGTGACTCCAACAGCAGGGTTTTTAACAGTTGGTTGGCGACAACATCGAGCTTCTTCTGAGTTTCGCCCTGAATGTTTTCATCCAGCGTAGAGCCCAGCACACCGGCTAGTGCGCCCTGGTGAAGTCGGAACGAAATTTCCTTGGCTGCAATTTGAATGGTGTTAATAACGGATATAAGCGACTCGCTGGTTTGGTCGGCTCTCAGTGTAGGCAATAAGCGTTTCATAACAGTTCCTGCAGCTTAAAATGTTGGTGCGTTAAATGACATGTTTTCGAGGGCGCAAATGATACCTTATTTTTTAGTAAAAATCCTGCTTGGCGTTTTTGACGTGGTACACTTTCGCTTCAGTAACAAATAGATGAATTGGATTGACGCATGCATATTCATATCGTCGGTATTTGCGGTACCTTTATGGGCGGTGTCGCCGCTATTGCCCAGCAGCTTGGACATAAAGTAACAGGCTCTGATGCCAGCGTGTACCCACCAATGAGCACTCAGCTGGAAAGTTTGGGCATCGAGTTAATGGAAGGTTATGCCGAAGCGAATTTAGAACCTAAGCCCGACTTGGTTATTATCGGCAATGCATTGAGCCGGGGGAATCCAGAGGTTGAAACAGTACTGCGTGAGCGGCTCACTTATGTGTCTGGTGCGCAATGGCTGCATGACAATATACTGACCCAACGCTGGGTTTTGGCGGTTGCAGGAACCCACGGTAAAACCACAACGGCCAGTATGCTAGCGTGGATTCTGGAAGATAACGGTTATAACCCAGGTTTCATGATTGGTGGTGTGCCGGGAAACTTCTCCGTCAGTGCAAGGTTGACCGAGTCGGACTTTTTTGTGATTGAGGCCGATGAATATGATACGGCATTTTTCGATAAGCGCTCGAAGTTTGTACACTACGCCCCCGACACTCTGGTGCTGAATAATCTCGAATTTGATCATGCCGATATCTTTGATGATCTTGCCGCTATTAAACGACAGTTTTCGCACTTGCTGCGCGTTGTGCCAGACTCCGGTCAGGTTATTTATCCAACTGAAGACAAAGCGTTAAACGAAGTTGTTGACGGTGGCTGCTGGAGCGACAAAGTCCAGCTGGGTAAAGACTGGTCTGCAAAGCTCAACAACGAGGATGGCACGTCCTTCGAGGTGATGCATGAGGGCGACACGGTCGCAACCGTTGAATGGTCGTTATTAGGTGAGCACAACGTTAATAACGCCATGATGGCAATAATTGCGGCACGCCATGTGGGCATAAAAGCAGAGCAAAGTGCCGATTCTTTAAGCCGGTTTAGGAGCCCTAAACGACGCATGGAACTGATTGGCGAACACAACCGTATAAGAGTTTATGATGACTTTGCCCATCACCCCAGCGCAATTAAAACAACACTGAGAGGCTTGCGCTCTCACCTGCCGGGTTCGCGCATTGTTGCGGTACTGGAACCACGCTCAAACACCATGAAAATGGGTGTTCATGCTGACGCTATGGAAGAAGCGTTGAGAGCTGCTGATGAGGTCTTTGTACTGCAACCTGACGGATTAAAGTGGGAGCTGGCGCGGGTGTTACCGAATGCACACGTTTTCACTAGCACTGGGCAATTGCTCGAGGGTTTGCTACATGAAGCGCAGCCGGAAGACTCTGTCGTTATAATGAGTAATGGTAGCTTTGATGGTTTACACCAGCGCTTTCTCAGTGCGTTGCAACACAGCCAGGAGGCATAATGAAACAGGATAATAGGGTCACGGTCGCTATTACCGGCGCATCGGGTGCACCTTATGCACTGCGTTTGATACAATGCTTGCTTGATCAGGATCAACAGGTGTTTTTGTTGATATCCAGCGCAGCCAGAGTGGTTCTGGCAACCGAGCATGGTATGCAGTTGCCGGCCGCCCCTGACAAAGCGGCTGAACAATTACGTAAATACTTTTCAGCCAGCGACGATAAGCTTCAGGTTTTTGGTAAAGAAGAATGGTTTTCGCCGGTGGCGTCCGGCTCGTCTGCGCCCGGGAAAATGGTGGTTTGTCCCTGTTCAACCAGCACTTTATCGGCAATAGCTTGTGGCAGTAGCAATACGCTTATAGAGCGGGCCGCCGATGTCGTTATGAAAGAGCGTGGGCAACTTATTTTGGTTCCGCGCGAATCGCCATTGTCGACCATACATTTGCAAAATATGCTGCAGCTAAGTCAGCAAGGTGTCACCATAATGCCGGCAGCACCTGGCTTTTATCATAAGCCAGAGAATATAGACGATTTAATTGATTTTATGGTCGCCCGAGTGCTTGATCATTTAGGGTTAGAGCAGAAGCTGGTTGCGCGTTGGGGCTACTCAAAGGAGTCATAGTACAGAGTATGAAAGCGCTAGAAATTAAAGGGTTAAGAAAAGTATACCGAGGTGGTTTTGAAGCCCTAAAAGGTATCGATCTGTCGGTAGAAGAAGGCGATTTTTATGCATTGCTTGGGCCTAATGGTGCAGGTAAGTCGACCACTATCGGCATTATTTCGTCGTTGGTGAATAAGACTGCGGGCACCGTGAGTGTGTTTGGGTATGACCTGGACACGCAGTTAGCGGATTTAAAACGCCAAATTGGTTTAGTGCCACAGGAATTCAACTTCAACCAGTTCGAAACGGTTCAGCAAATAGTGGTGAACCAGGCTGGATACTATGGTGTGCCCAGACAACTTGCCAAAGAGCGCTCAGAAAAGTACCTGAAACAGTTAGGTTTATGGGACAAGCGAAATGAACCTGCGCGTTCTTTGTCAGGCGGTATGAAGCGCCGCTTAATGATTGCCCGGGCGTTACTGCACGAGCCGAAGCTATTGATTTTGGATGAGCCTACTGCCGGTGTCGACATAGAGCTGCGCCGCTCAATGTGGGACTACCTGACCAAAATAAACGAGCAGGGCATTACCATTATTTTGACAACGCATTATCTCGAAGAAGCGGAAATGCTGTGCCGCAATATTGGCATTATTGATGCGGGCCAAATCGTGGAAGACACCTCAATCAAGCGTTTATTGGCGACGCTCAGTCGGGAAACCTTTATTCTCGATATTGAGCCTGGTCACAAGGGTGCGACCATTGACGGCTTTAATCATCGTTGGACAGACGACCACACGATTGAAGTCGAAGTCGATAAAGATGCCGGTCTCAACCGTGTGTTTGAGCAACTTAGCGAACAACAGGTAAAAGTATTATCCATGCGAAACAAAGCAAACCGACTTGAAGAGCTTTTTGTCTCAATGGTTGAGCAGGGTCGTCAGAAGGAGGCTGCGCAATGAGTCATTCAGCATCAAACTTTATCGCACTGAAGACCATTTGGATAAAAGAGTGCACCCGCTTTTTAAGAATTTGGGTGCAAACGTTGGTGCCGCCTGCAATTACCATGACGTTGTACTTTGTGATTTTCGGTAGCATTGTCGGTGAACGCATTGGTGAAATGAGTGGTGTTGGCTACATGGAGTTTATTGTACCGGGTCTTATTATGATGTCGGTTATTACCAACTCCTATTCAAACGTCGCTTCTTCGTTTTTCAGTGCGAAATTTCAACGCAATATTGAAGAGATGCTGGTGTCGCCGGTGCCCACCTCAGTTATTATTGCGGGCTATATCGGTGGAGGCATGGCTCGGGCGATGATAGTGGCGGTTATTGTCACTTGCGTGTCGTTCCTGTTCGCCGATATTCAAATTGCTCATATCGGGTATGTTGTTTTGACGGTGGTACTAACTTCGACCTTATTCTGCTTAGGTGGTCTGATTAATGCCGTTTATGGTAAAACTTTTGACGATATATCCATAGTGCCAACCTTTGTACTGACGCCGTTGACCTATTTAGGTGGGGTGTTCTACTCGGTGAGCTTACTGCCGGAGTTTTGGCAAAAAGTGTCAATGGCAAACCCAGTGCTTTATATGGTGAACGGTTTCCGCTACGGCTTTTTAGGTCAGTCGGACGTTGGTATTGGTGTCGCTATTGCGGTACTGGTCGGGTTTAATGTGCTGTTTTTTGCAATGGCGTATTACATCCTTGAGAAAGGCATAGGAATTCGCTCGTAATGAATGAAGCAAGGCCAGTAAGCAGTAACCAACATGGGCCACATGAAGACACTGTCGCCGTGGTTGAGCGCCACTTAAGCACTGTTTTCAAGAAGCCATTTCAGGAGCATAACCTGAGAGCGTTTGAGGAAATTAATGCTCAGGTTGAAGACTGGAAGGGGCCGGTTATTTTGGATTCCTGCTGTGGAGTTGGTGAAAGTACAGCAAAACTGGCGGCTCAACACCCGGACGCTATGGTTATTGGCGTTGATAAGTCAGCGCACCGACTGGCACGTCATAGTCACTATCAGAATAATGAAAAAGGTCAGCGCTACTGGGTGGTTAGGGCTGATCTTATCGACTTTTGGCGGCTGGCCAACCAGGCTAACTGGGCGCTTGAGAAACATTGTATTTTGTACCCAAATCCATGGCCTAAGGCTGCTCATTTATCGCGCCGCTGGCATGGCAGCCCGGTGTGGAAAAACGTCGTTGAGCTTGGCGGACAGTTGCATATGCGTTCAAACTGGAGCCTTTACTTGCTGGAAGTGACACAAGCACTTATGGTGAGTGGCTATCAGGCACAAGTGTCACTTGTTAAAAGTAACGACGAAGTTATGACACCTTTTGAGCGAAAATATAAAACCAGTGGCCAGCCGTTGTGGCAACTCGATGCAGATTTATCGAAGGAGACCTAATTGAGCTCTAAACCAGACGTGGCTGAAGTCAGTGAAGAATCGCTTTACCGCATTTTTACGATTCCTGAAGCGCCCGACTCAACACTGAGTAAAATTGAAAAGCATTTGTCTGAGAACCTCATGGGGTTTCTTGGCGATCATATCGTTGCGCGCGAGAAACCCCTGCAGGAAATTGAGCGGGACTTTGACCGCTCGCAAATTCCGGAAGAGCCGCAGTTCGTTTCTGACCATACTGAGTTTTTGCTCGATAAATTGGTGGCGCACTCAGTACATACCGCTTCGCCGCGTTTTATTGGCCACATGACATCGGCTTTGCCTTACTTCCTATTGCCGTTAGCGAAGTTGATGGTTGGGCTGAATCAAAATCTGGTAAAAATAGAAACCTCGAAGGCGTTCACACCGTTAGAACGTAACGTTATTGGCATGCTGCATCATTTGGTTTACCGAGAAGAAGCAGCATTCTATAACCGTTGGATGCACAGTGCACAGCATTCATTGGGCGCCTTTTGCTCAGGCGGCACTATCGCCAATATGACGGCTTTGTGGGTCGCCAGAAACCGGTTGCTACAGGCTGACGGTAACTTCGGTGGCATTGCGGCGGACGGTATTGCTGCAGGCTTACAACATTATGGTTATTCACGCCTGACGGTGGTGGTCTCTGAGCGAGGGCATTACTCGTTGAGTAAAGCCGCCGATATTTTGGGTATTGGGCGCCGCAACTTAGTCTCAGTGCCAACGGACAGCAACAATCGCATTCGTATCGATAAGCTGCGTGAAACCTGCGAATCAATAGCGGCGGAAGGCGGCAAAGTGCTGGCGCTGGTTGGTGTGGCTGGTACCACAGAAACAGGACACATAGACCCGTTGGACGAAATGGCCGATGTTGCAGAAGACATTGGCGCGCACTTTCACATCGATGCCGCCTGGGGAGGCGCAACGCTGTTATCTGAGCAGCACCGTTCGCTATTGCATGGCGTTGAGCGTGCCGACAGTATTACCATTGACGCTCATAAACAAATGTATGTGCCTATGGGCGCGGGGCTGGTGTTGTTTAAGAACCCGTCGCTGGTGAAGTCGATAGAACACCATGCCGAGTATATTATTCGACAAGGCTCTAAAGACTTAGGCTCGCATACAATGGAAGGCTCCCGGGCGGGCATGGCCATGATGGTCTTTTCCGCTATGCACGTGATAGGGCGCCGGGGTTATGAGCTGCTAATTAACAACAGTATTGATAAAGCGCGGTATTTCTCGAAGCTTATTAGCGAGCAGGATGACTTTGAGGTCATTACCGAGCCGGAGCTTTGTATACTGACCTATCGCTTTGTACCGGCAAGAGTTAAAAAGGCGCTTGAAAACGCTACGCCTGAGCAGCTGGCACGCTTAACCCCGCACTTAAATGCGTTGACGCGTTACATTCAAAAGCGTCAGCGTGAAACCGGACGTTCATTTGTATCGCGGACCAAATTGACGCCTGGGCAATACCACCATGAGCCTACGGTTGTATTCCGTGTCGTGCTGGCAAACCCGCTAACAACGCACGATATGCTCGAGGAAGTACTGGAAGAGCAGCGTGAAATCGCATCCAAAGCAACCAGTCTGAGAGGGGCGTTGCATACCGAGATGCGTGAGCTCGGTATGCTGAACTAAGCCGAAAAGTGAGTTAAGTGGCCGCTGGGTTATCTGCCTGAAGGTTGTCTATCAAGCGAGTTTTTCCGAGAAAAGCAGCGGCCAATATAACCCACTTTTCGTCGGTTTTAGAGGCTGGCTGTAAGTCGTTTGCGTTACGGATGCTAAAGTAGTCCACTTTAAAACCAGCTTTTCCCAGCTGTTGCACTGCCTGAGACTCTATCTGCTCAAAGTCTTCCCGGCGTTCAAGCCCCGCTTTCGCATCTTGAAGGCTTTTGTAGAACGCTGTTGCCTGAGTTTTCTCTTCTGCTGTCAAATAACCGTTGCGTGAGCTTAAAGCCAAACCGCTGGCTTCTCGCTGTGTTGGCACGCCAATAACTTCTACCGGCAAGCTTAAGTCCTGAGTCATCAGCCGAATGACTTGCAGTTGCTGATAGTCTTTTTCGCCAAAAACAGCAACTTGAGGCTGCACCATATTGAACAGCTTGCAGACGATAGTCGCCACACCGTCAAAATGGCCTGGGCGGCTGGCGCCACATAAAATATTGCTAATGCCGGGCACGCTGACCTTCGTCTGTTGCTCGAGTCCGCGTGGATAAACATCACTGACTGTGGGAGTAAATACGGCACTAACGCCCAACTTCTCTAATGCAGCGCAGTCGGCGTCTAAGGTTCTGGGGTAACTGTCGAGATCTTCGTTGGGGCCAAACTGCATTGGGTTCACAAAAATACTCACCACCACATTGTCGCAATGTTGCAGCGCACTTTTTACCAGCTGTAAGTGGCCGTCATGTAAGTTGCCCATAGTTGGAACGAGAGCAACCTCCTTCCGTGCACTACGCCACTCACGAAGCTCCTGTAAGCTTTTTAGTACCTTCATTTATAGCAGTGCTCCGGAGCCGGAAATTCGCCCGAGCGCACTTGCTCGGTGTATAAACGAAACGCGTCGGCGAGAGAACCGCCCTGCGCCAGAAAGTCTTTGGCAAATTTGGGCAAATAGTCACTGTTCATGCCCAGCATGTCGTGCATTACCAATATCTGTCCGTCGGTGTCAGGACCAGCACCGATACCAATGGTCGGAATAGTTAAGGCGTCGGTAATGCGTTTGCCTAAACTGGATGGAATACACTCCAACACCAGCAGTTGAGCGCCTGCGGCTTCGAGTGCTTTTGCCTGACGCAGGGTGTTTTCTGCCTGTTGCTCTTCTTTACCCTGTACTTTGTAGCCGCCTAGCACATTGACTGACTGCGGCAGTAAACCAAGGTGTGCACAGACCGGAATTCCGCGAGTATGCAACCCCTTAATGGTTTCTTCCAGCCATTCCCCGCCTTCCAGCTTCACCATATTGGCACCGGCTTGCATAAGTGCCGCTGCATTGTCATAGGTTTGCTCTGGTGTCGAATAGGTCATGAACGACATATCGCTAATAACGAAGGCTTCAGGGGCGCCGCGGCGCACACATTCGGTATGGTAGGCCATGTCACCGAGTGTGACTGGAACTGTCGAATTGCGGCCCTGAACAACATTACCTAATGAGTCGCCGACAAGCATAAAGTCGACACCTTGTTCGGTCATTAATTTTGCGAAGCTGGAGTCGTAGGCGGTAAGCGAGCTAATTTTAACGCCTTCACGCTTCATTTTTTGCAGTGTAGCAATGCTGGTTGTAGCCATTATGCGACCTTTAGCAAAGTTATAAAGAAATAGATGACTGGTAGACTAGCACGTCAAGACCGCTTTCGGTAAGTGTCTTGGCTTGCTCAGTCACTGTTTTGCCGTTGGGTAAGACAATTGCTGGCGCTATTTCAGCCAGCGGATACAGGACAAAGCTACGTTCATAAATACCCGGGTGTGGAACCGTCAGGTCTGGTTTTTGATGTGTCTCGTTATTGAATAATAGTAAATCGAGATCTAATGTGCGCTCACCCCAATGACGAATGCGTTTGCGACCAAACTCGTCTTCAATATCATGCAGTGACTGCAGCAAGTCGTAAGCAGACAATTCCGTCTTCAACTGGCACACGGCATTAACATAGTCAGGCTGATCTTGCGGTCCCATGGGCTTGCTGCCGTAAAGCGAAGAATAGCTGAGAAGTTGCCACTTATTGGACCGATTTAATCGTGACAGCGCACTGAGTAAGTTATTGAGCGGATCGTTTAAATTACTCCCCAGTGCGACATAGGCATTATGCTGAGCCATTATCTGAGTTGCTTTGTGGTTTCTTCTTACGCGGTCCGCGACGACGGCGTCTCGGCTTGCGAGTGGGAGCGCCGGACTTACCGGTTTTGAGCTTCGTTGGGTTGTTCTGAGCTTCTGTCCAGAACTGAGCCAGTTCAGCCAGTTTTTTGTCTTCGGGCTCGGCGTGTGAGCGCAGCAACATAAAATCATAAGCGGCGCGGAAGCGTTTGTGCTCAAGCGCTTTCATTGCTCTGCCACCTTTAGTGACTTGCAAACGTCGTTGTAATTGCCAAATTTCACGCGCCGGTAAACTAAAGCGTTTAGGAATAGAAACACGCTGAGACTGCCTGTGTACGACATCGGCGGCGGCAATGTTAATCGCATCCATAGGCGGCAGACCACCTTCGTTTTCCAGTTGCTCTTTGCGGGCCAGTAATGGCCACCACAACAACACAGCAACAAGGTAGGCCGGGGTGACCCGTTTGTCTTCAGCAATGCGCTTGTCGGTATCTTTAAATGCTTTTAACAGCATTTGGTATGCGGGTGACTGGGCGTCACTGAGGTGCCCTTTAAGCATTGGGAATAGCTGCTGAAACAGCCCCAGCTCCATCATCATGGAAAAGTTGGCAGTGGCTTTACCCGACATGAACATTTTCAGAAATTCGTCAAACAGACGCGCTGGCGGAATGTTTGCAAGCAATGACGCTAGTTCAGGAATAGGGTCACGTACCGCGGTATCTAGTTGCATATTGAGCTTGGTCGCAAAACGTACCGCACGCAGCATTCTGACCGGGTCTTCGCGGTAGCGTGTTTCAGCATCACCAATTAAGCGTAAAACACCTTTGTTGATATCTTCTACGCCGTTCGCAAAGTCGTAAATGGCAAAGTCCGCAATGTTGTAATACAGCGCGTTAGCCGTGAAGTCGCGGCGTTCGGCGTCTTCCTCTATGGTGCCATAGACATTGTCGCGTACTAACTGACCATGCTCATCACTGTGTGCGTGCTGGCTTTTCTTACTGCTTTTTGAGTCGGCGTCATCGGCGTGATGCCCGCGAAACGTAGCAACCTCAATAATCTCTTTGCCAAACACAACATGCGCTAGACGAAACCGACGACCAATAAGGCGGCAGTTTCGAAATAGCGATTTCACCTGTTCAGGCGTCGCATTGGTGGTCACGTCGAAGTCTTTCGGTTGAATACCTAATAAAATGTCACGTACGCAACCGCCTACTAAATAGGCGTCGAAGCCGCTGTTATGCAAGCGGTAAAGGACTTTAAGTGCGTTTTTGCTAATGTCGTTCCGGGATACGGGGTGTTTATCTCTTGGGATAACTTTCAACGCCGGTAAACGACTGTTGCTGGTAGTATCCTTGCTGGAGAAAGCGCGTTTTGCTAACTCTTTTATTCGCTTAATAATGGTGGTTTCTCCCTTACCATTGTTATTGTTGTTTCTTCTCAATTGGTCGCATATTGTACCGTCAAGCAGGCGTAATGTGCCACTTTTTGCGCCATTTTTGCACCGCAAAGGCCAATATCTCATCGATTTGTCGCGTTTCACTGAGTTCATGGGCATCAATACCCAGGTAATTCAGCGCTGTTAACAGATTGTCTGACGCGTGTTGGCTGTTTATTGCTGGCGCGTGATTTTGTTTGCTGAGCTTACGGCCGTCATTCGATGTCACTAATGGTAAGTGCATCATTCGAGGCTCGGTTTTAGCGATATGCTGCCACAAAGTGAGCTGCCAAAAGCTCGGAACAACCAGGTCGCTACCACGAACAATATCGGTAATACCTTGCTCAATATCATCAACTACCACCGCTAATTGGTATGCGTACAAGCCATCACGGCGCTTCACGACAAAGTCTTCTGCACAGGTGCTGGTATCACCCTGCTGTATGCCGAGTGCCCGGTCATTGAATTGATTGACGGGGTTGCTGTTAATATAGCGTAATGCATAAGGTGTCGGGCGTGGTTGATGAGTTCGGCAATAGCCATCATAAATACCACCGCGCTCGCGAATGGCCTTACGTGAACAGTCGCATTGATAGATGCAACCGGCGGAAGCTAGCGAGTTGATGTAATCCTGATACGACTCGTCACGGTCACTTTGAAAAATAACCTCACCGTGCCAGGTGAGTCCGTGGTCTTCGAGTTGGCGGAGGATAGTATCGGCAGCGCCCGGAACTGCGCGAGGTTTGTCGACATCTTCAATACGAACAAACCACTGGCCGTTATGCGCATGAGCATCAAGGTAGCTACCAACAGCAGCAACCAACGAGCCTAAATGTAGAGGCCCCGACGGGGTCGGGGCAAATCGGCCGCGGTACATGAGCCCTTAGGCTCCTGTCATTTGTTTCTCTTTCATTTCTGCCAGGGTTTTGCAGTCAACGCAGAGATCCGCTGTTGGACGCGCTTCTAAGCGGCGAATACCAATTTCTATGCCGCATGAATCACAAAAGCCGAAGTCATCGTCTTCAATTTTTTGCAGCGTTTTCTCAATTTTCTTAATCAACTTACGTTCACGGTCACGAGTGCGCAATTCAATGCTGAACTCTTCTTCTTGTGCCGCGCGGTCAACTGGGTCAGGGAAGTTCGCTGCTTCATCTTTCATATGATGCACGGTGCGATCAACTTCCTGGCGTAACTGACGACGCCATTCTTCCAGAATACGACGAAAATGCGCACGCTGCGCGTCATTCATGTACTCTTCGCCCTGCTTCTCCTGATAAGGCTCCAGGCCGGCTAGTGCCAGAATGCCATGGGTTTTCTTTTCCTTGCCTTGAGGCATTTTGGATCTCCTAATTCTCTAAAACTAGAGTGCTCTAAAAGCGTGCGTTTAAAAAAGGACGCTACATATACCAGAAAGGGGTCAGGTTGGCAACGCTATTTCAACAACTCTTTTGTTCAAAATTTAGCTCAATGCCGCGCGCTACAAGCGCACTGCAACTGGTCTCTCCAGTCGAATTTCTTTTTCATTAACAGTGCATTTCACTGCGTAAAATTCGACGCCATGTTCAGCCGCTTTAATACACAGTTCCGCGTATTTTGGATCGATATGTTTCGCCGGGCTGACTGATTCAATACCGGTATGCATCACCATATAAAGCTGAACGGCTCTGTGTCCTTCATCGACAACATGCATGAGCTCATGCAAATGCTTATGTGCTCGCTGGCTGACCGCGTCAGGGAAATAACCGTGTTTCCCCTCTGCCAGGGTCACACTTTTTACCTCGACAAAGCATTCGTTGCCATTAGGGTCTATTCCCCACCAGTCGATACGGCTGTTCTCTTGCCCGTACTTTTTTTCAGCCCTCAGTTCGGACCAACCGCTAAGCTCCGGTATAAGTTCGCTATTTAGCAGCTCTCCGGCCAGGGTATTGGCACAGCCGGTATTCACCGCAATAAATTCGCCTTCCTTGGTTCGTGATAACTCCCAGGTATGTGAATACTTACGTTTTTTGTTGTCAGAAAGACTGCAATATGCGTCGAACCCAGGTTCAGCACAGCCTGTCATTGCACCGGTGTTCGGGCAGTGAACCGTTGTTATTTGCCCATCACCAAAATCAATGTCGGCAAGAAAGCGTTTATAGCGTTTTTGTAAAACTCCCCGGCGAAGGGGCTTGTTAAATTGCATCAGAGGCCTCATAACTCTAAAGTAACTGAAAGCAAATTATCGAGAGAGGTTGAGAATGTCCAGCGCACTAGCGGTTTACTTAACGAATGAAGCACCTGCAGCTCATTGGAACCCGAAGTCTAACGTCGTTTTTGACGGCGACGCAGCAAAAATAATTTTGGTAGACGATGAGTCTGAGAATTTGCGGCGTATTCAAAAAGCGGGACGAACCCTCGACAACAATGGCGTAATAAAGGTCGCAGTGTCTGGTGACGGCTGGGATATGGAACGCCAGTGGGCGCTGTATCAGGGCTTTACGTCAACACTTTCGAAAAATGATGTGATATGGCACGCAGACGACGCAGAAGCGGCAAAACATCTTGACGCTATGCGTGATGCCACCCGCTTTAGCCGTGAGCTCACCAACTTACCGGCAGAAGATATTTATCCGGAAAGCCTGGCTGAGCGCGTTATTGAACATTTTATAGGGTTAGCGCCCGATGCGATAAGCGCAGAGTTTATTAAAGGTGAGGCTCTGAAAGACGCAGGTTGGATGGGAATTTATACCGTGGGTCGTGCCAGCCAGCATGCGCCTGGCATGTTGGTACTTGACTACAACCCAACTGGCGACGACAACGCGCCTGTTGATACAGCGCTTATCGGTAAAGGTATTACCTATGACAGCGGTGGCTACAGCATTAAGCCGAGCGAAGGCATGTTGTCTATGAAGTGCGACATGGGTGGTGCGGCAACAGTGACTGGTGCATTGTCGTTGGCTATTCGCCGTGGCCTGAACAAGCGCGTTAAATTGATTCTTTGCTGCGCTGAAAACATGATTGATGGACGTGCGTACAAGCTGGGCGATATTATTCGTTATAAGAACGGTTTGACCGTAGAAGTGGTTAATACTGACGCCGAAGGTCGTTTGGTGCTTGCTGACGGCTTGCAGGCTGCCGGTGAGTTTGGTGCGAAGAATATTATTGATGCAGCTACGCTGACCGGTGCCGCTCAAATGGCCGTGGGTAACGAATACAATGCGTTGTTTAGTGTCGATGACAGCGCTGCGGCCCGAGCATTGAAAAATGCCGACAAAGAGCACGAGTTACTGTGGCGTTTGCCGCTGGCTCCATGGCATTCGGAAAACTGCCCATCGGCTTTTGCCGATACCGCAAACAGCCGCCCGCAAAAAGGTGGTGGTGCCGGAGGGGCCAGCAATGCGGCCGGTTTCCTGCTGCGCTTTGCGCCTGAGCAAGGTAAAGGCTGGCTGCACTTTGACTTAGCCGGGGCGTATCAGAAGTCTGCGACAGCTATGTGGTCAACAGGGGCGACAGCGTTAGGCGTCAGAACCATTGCCGCTACTGTTCAAGGTGACTAATTTGGTATGAGCCTACCTGTTGAAAACGTGCTGCCGGCGTTAGCGCAATGCTTCCCGGCAGCACGTGTGGTTTTAGAGGCACCGCCGGGTGCCGGTAAATCGACCTTCCTGCCTCTTTATTTACTGCGCGAACAACTGGGCACTCATGGTATTACTGTTATGCTGCAGCCGCGTCGGGTTGCTGCTGTCAATGTGGCCAGTTACCTGTCCAGGCAACTGGGAGAACAGGTTGGCGAAACGGTTGGCTATATTGTGCGCGGTGAGACGAAACGCTCGAAGAGCACTAAGCTTCTTGTCGTCACTGAAGGCGTATTAGTACGCTGGTTACAGGAAGACCCTGAGCTTAGTGATATCTCCACACTGATATTTGACGAATTTCATGAACGCAATTTACACAGTGATTTAAGCTTGGCGTTAGTCGTGGACGCGCTGCCATTACGTGACGATTTAAACCTGTTGGTCATGTCGGCGACACTGCCGGCCGAAGCTATTTCTGAGTGGTTGTCCGGGTATTGTGAAGGGGTAACAACGCTTAGAAGCGAAGGGCGTAGCTTTCCAATAGACATTCAATACCGAGCACCCAAAACGCGAAGTGAGTGGTTACTGCATTTGCCCAGCGTCATTGTCGAGGCTTTGGGAAACGCTGACAAAGGCGTGCTGGTGTTTCTGCCGGGTATCTACGAAATTGAACGTGTGCAACAAGCACTGGGCTCTCTGGTAGCAACCGATGTCGGTGTTTATACACTGCATAGCCGGCTGTCACTTAAAGAGCAGCAGCACGCGTTAAAAGCCAGTGATGGTAAGCGAATTATTCTCGCGACTAATATTGCAGAGACGAGCCTAACCATAGAAGGCATAGATGTGGTTGTGGACAGCGGACGTGAACGTCGAGCGAACTTTTTGCCGGGTTACGGTATGAACCAGTTGACTACGCACTTTGTGTCTAAAGCATCCGCAACGCAGCGAGCTGGCCGCGCAGGACGATTGCAGCCCGGAACATGCTACCGCGTTTGGTCTAAAGCGGACGAGCACGGTCAGCCTGAGTACGCTTCTGCCGACATAGAAAGTCAGGACTTAACGTCACTGGTACTGGAAGTGATGAAGTGGGGCAGTTCAGTCGACGAACTGGCCTGGCTGACACCGCCCAACTCTGTGCATTGCCGGGTTGCTGAGCAGTTTTTGTCATTAACAGGGCTTTTGGTTGATGGTCAGTTGACGCAGAAAGCGAAGACTCTCGACCCGGGCACCGATGCGCGTCTTGCACTCATTTGCGATGCGGCCCGCTCAGAAAGTCATGAACTGAAGGCTGCTTGCGCCCAGGCTTTGGCGACCCTGGAAGAGCCATCGGCGCACATTAAAACGCTCGATATTCTCGACAGTGCACAGCAACATTATCAACAACGTCAGACATTGAGTCGCTGGCGCAGGCGTTGGCAGTATTGGTTAAAGCGTTTACAGGTGTCTGAGAGTACGCGAGCTAACAACAAAGGCTTAGAAAAAGCGCTGGTCGCAGGGTTTCCCGACAGGTTGGCAAAGTACAGCAAAGCGAAGAAAAGTTACCAGCTGGTCACCGGCGGGCGACTCGCATCCGTTGCCGAGTTATTAAACCAGCCTCAATGGACGGTTATATTTGACGCAACCTTTCAACAGAGTGATAGCAACGGCAAAGTACGGAGTTATGCCGAGCTGCCTGACATTTTCGGTGCAATAGAGGCCGCTGGGTTATCAACTACTGACATTTATTCCGCTGACTGGGTTGGCACGCAGCAAACGCTGACTCGAATTAAGCGGCAGACCATAGGGGCATTGTTTCTGTCCGAGGAGAAACTCGACGGAGATGTGACCAATGAAGAGCGTTGCCAGGCATTTGCGGACTATCTGAAGAAAAAAGGTCTTGAAATGCTTAACTGGTCGCGCAAGGCAAACCAACTGCTGGCACGTATGCGTTTGTTACAGTCAGTGACCAGTGAATTAAGTGAATACTCACTATCATATGAGGGCTTACTTTCTCACTTGGAGGCCTGGGCTTACCCGTACTGGACTTCGGTGAAGTCGCTGACGCAGTTACAAGCATGGGACCCATACGAGGCGTTGGCGTACTGGCTTAACTATGATGAAAAGCAACGGCTGGATAATGCGTGCCCGGCACACTGGGAAACGCCCACGCAACGTAAAATCTTTATAAATTACCTGGACGAAACCCCGCGAGTTGAGGTGAAATTGCAGGAAATGTTTGGCATAAAGGACTCACCGCGGATTATTGATGGGCAGCAAGTCGTATCGGTCGATTTACTCTCGCCGGCAGGCCGTCTGCTGCAGCGAACTAATGACTTAAAGAGTTTTTGGGATAACGCGTATCAGGACGTTCGCAAGGAAATGCGCGGGCGCTACCCGAAACACCCGTGGCCGGAAGATCCGATAAACGCCGAGGCGACCTATAAAACCAAAAGGCAAATGCAGTGATAAAACGTCAATGGTTAAGCTATTTATTCTGGACAAGCTTTAAGATTGGTTTAGCGGTTGCTGCCGTCATTGCTGTGTATGCGATATACCTAGATGCCGCCCTGTCTAAGCACTTTAAAACAGAGCGTTATCAGGCGCCGGCACTTGTGTACGCCGGCGAGTTACGTGTCTATCCCGGTTACCCATTACAGCAGTCGACGTTGATAAAAACACTCGAGCGTATTGGCTATAACCGCAGTAATAACACTGAGCAGTCCGGGTACTATTCGGTCGGCAATGACAGCGTCATGGTTCACCGTCGGCCTTTTGACTTCTCAGACGGTCCACAAATGTCTAAGCGGGTTCAGGTTCACTTTGTGAATGATCGAGTTGCATCTATTACCTCGTGGCCCAGTGGGAGAGAGTTGGATAGCTTTCGTTTGGAGCCTGAGCTCATCGGTCGAATTAGCACGCTAAGCAAAGAAGACCGGTTATTGGTAGGTTTGGAAGTGGTACCTAACCTACTCATTGAGACGCTACTTCAGGTGGAAGATCGCAACTTCTATCATCATAAGGGCGTTTCTCCCTGGGCTATTTTAAGAGCGTTAGTCGCGAACTTAAGAGCAGGAAGAACGGTTCAGGGGGGCTCAACGCTAACTCAGCAGTTGGTTAAAAACTTGTACCTCACCCGCGAACAAACCTTATGGCGAAAGTTTCACGAAGCCATGATGTCGCTGGTTATCGACTACCGTTTTGATAAAAATACTATTCTGGAAACCTATTTAAACGAAGTGTATTTCGGTCAGGACGGCCGCAATGCGATTCACGGCATAGGGCTTGCCAGCCAGTTTTACTTCGGTAAACAAGTTCAGGAGCTGTCAGTTGATGAGGTTGCGTTGCTCATTGGCATGATAAAAGGCCCTTCTTATTATGACCCCAGACGTTTTCCTGAACGCGCTCAAGAGCGCCGGGATACCGTGTTAAAGGTCATGTTTGATCAGGATCTTATCGCAAAATCGACCTATGTCGCCGCGGTACAGCGACAGTTAGACGTGAGGGAAAGTCGACGGTTAGTAGAGCATCCGTATCCTCACTATATGGATATTATTAAGCGCGAAATGAAAACCCTGGCGTTGCCGGAAGACTGGCAGGACACGGGCTTGAAGATATACACCCACATGGATGTTAATGCGCAGGAGGCTGTACAAAAATCGCTGGCGCGTAAGCTTACCGATGACGACAGTGCGCTGGAAGGCGCTATGGTCGTGGCGAATTATCGACAAGGGACGATAACGGCGCTGGCTGGCGGAAGACTCAGTCAAACCGTCGGTTATAATCGGGCATTGATGGCACTGCGCCCGATAGGCTCACTAATAAAACCTGTAATTTATGCAACCGCAATGCAAGAGTCCGGTATTGGACTGCATACTCCCGTTGTTGATGAAGCAATTACACTTGAAGATAAACAGGGGAAAACCTGGGAGCCTCAGAACTACGATACCGAATTTAAAGGGAGTTTGCTGCTGTACGACGCGCTTGTTCAGTCTCGCAATATTCCGGCAGTTAGGGTCGGTGTAGAGGTTGGTGTTGATACGGTCGTGGATTACATGAAGCGGCTGGGTGTGGTAACGCCACTGGAAGCGTATCCATCGTTAACCTTAGGTTCTGCGTCATTAACGCCGTTTGCAGTCACCAGAATGTACAGCGCCCTGATGAATGATGGCCGTTTCCAGTCTCTGTCAGCAATTTCGTCTATTACCACGCATCAGGGCGATGTTTTATATCGAACACCTGAAAAAAGTACCTCTCAGGTGTTTGACTCAAAGGTCGCGTACCTGACGAAGTTTGGCTTGCATGGTGTGGTGTCGGAAGGTACTGCGAGCGCTTTACAACGAGTGCTAGCCGGACAACAAGTGGGTGGTAAAACCGGTACCACCAATGACTACCGGGATAGCTGGTTTGTTGCCGTTGACGGAGAGCAAGTGGTGACAGCCTGGTTAGGAAGAGATGATAACCAACCGACGGGCCTGACAGGCAGTAGCGGTGCGTTAAGAGTTGTCGCTGACTATTACGAACGTAAACCACCGCTAAGCATGGCGTTGGAGATTCCTGAGCCGTTGAAAATGCAACGTTTTCATGAACGGACAGGGCAACGCATACCTAATGATTGTGATAATGGCGAACTATTGCCAGCAGAAGAAATACGCTTGCCGGACAATATAACCTGTGACGGTAATATCGAGGAAAAAAGTTGGTGGGACCGCTTGTTTGGAGGCTAGCCCCACCGGGCTGTTGATTTACTTCAGTTGAGTAAAGGCTTTTTCCGCCGCTTGTAAGGTCTTCTCAATGTCATCTTCAGTGTGTGCCGCTGACATGAAACCGCCTTCAAACGCAGAAGGCGCAAGGTATACCCCTTCATTCAGCATAGCGTGGTAGAACGCTTTGAAATGCTCCATATTGCACTGAGTTGCCTGCGCATACGACGTCACTTCCGGCTCTTCAGTAAAGAAGAAACCAAACATAGAGCCGGCACGATTCGTTGTCATTGGCACGCCCGCTCTATTGGCGCGTTCTTGTAGACCATCCACTAACGCATCGACGCGTTGGTAGAGTTGGTCGTAAAGCCCAGGCGTTGATAACTGCTGCAACGCAGCTAAGCCCGCTGACATGGCGACTGGGTTACCTGACAAGGTGCCGGCCTGATACACTGGACCAACTGGCGCAATGTAGTCCATGACTTCTTTCTTACCGCCAAATGCACCAACCGGCATACCGCCACCAATTACTTTTCCTAAGGTGGTTAAGTCGGGAGTAATGCCATAGCGCTCCTGAGCACCGCCGGGCGCAACGCGGAAGCCGGTCATGACTTCGTCAAAAATAAGTACTGAACCGTACTCGTCACAAACGTCACGCAGGCCTTCTAAAAAGCCGGGAACAGGTGGAATACAGTTCATGTTGCCAGCCACTGGCTCAACGATAATACAAGCAATATCGTCGCCGAACTCTTTAAACGCTTCTTTAACTGAGTCGATGTCGTTGTAGTTAACAGTCAGCGTGTGCTTGGCTAAGTCTTCCGGAATGCCCGGAGAGTTTGGAACTCCCAAGGTTAATGCGCCAGAGCCTGCTTTCACCAACAACGAGTCAGCGTGGCCATGGTAGTTACCCTCAAACTTCAGAATTTTGTCACGACCGGTATAACCACGCGCCAAGCGAATAGCTGTCATGGTTGCTTCGGTACCGGAATTTACCATACGAACCTTTTCAATGGACGGTACAATTTTACGAATGGTTTCCGCCATAGTGATTTCAATTTCAGTTGGCGTACCGAAGCTTAAGCCTCTTTTAGCCGCTGCTAATGTTGCCTCTAAGACGGCGGGGTGATTGTGACCAAGAATCATTGGTCCCCATGAACCGACGTAGTCAATGTAACGTTTGCCGTCGGCATCAAACATATAAGCGCCTTCTGCGCTTTCAAAAAATATGGGTGTGCCACCTACGCCACTAAAGGCGCGAACAGGCGAGTTAACGCCGCCGGGAATACTAATTTGTGCTTGTTTGAATAAATCTTCTGAACGACTCATGCCGCAGTTACCTCTTTATAATTGGCTTTTTTCGCTGTACCAAATGACGTCACATTCATGCTTGTCGACCTGGTCAACGACGCCGAGTGTCAGTGCAAATAGCGCCATCCGAATGAGCACTCCGTTATCAGCCTGCCTGAAAATTGCCAGGTTTGGGTTCTGGTTGAGGTCATTATCGAGCTCATTCGCTTCTGCTCGGGAATCCCTCGGTAACGGATGCATAATGACGGTATTGGGTTTGTAGTGCTTGGTATAAATTTCCTGATTTAAACGAAATTTACCGCGATATTGATCAGCGTCTTCGGGACTTGCGAAGCGCTCTTGCTGGATGCGGGTTTGATACACAATGTCGGCATCGACAATGCCGTCGACTTTTTCCGTGACAGTGACCTGATGACCCGCGTTCTCCAGAGTGGCTAAGACGGACTCTGGCATCGACAATTCACGCGGAGAAATCAGCGTAAACTTAATGCTTTTATACATGGACAAGAGTGTCGACAGCGAGTGCACCGTACGCCCGTACTTTAAGTCACCAATCATGCAGATGTGCATGTTATCGATGCTCTGCTGATGGTAAGCCAGCTCTTTCTCAATGGTATACAGGTCGAGAAGTGCCTGAGTCGGGTGCTCGTTGGCACCATCACCGCCATTAATGACCGGAACCCGGCTGCCACTGGCAAACTCTTTCACCGAGCCGGACTTAGGGTGGCGCATAGCGATAACATCGCTGTAGCTACTGAGTACCCGGGCGGTGTCGTATAAAGACTCGCCTTTGGCAATCGCTGAGCTTTCCATGCCTGTGGTTTCGCGAACTTCGCCACCTAGCAGGTTAAACGCAGTGCCGAAACTGACTCGGGTACGAGTCGAAGGTTCGAAAAACAGGTTGCCGAGAATGGCGCCATCTAATACCCGGGTGCGTTTTTTACGACGGGCGTAGGGCTGCATTTTATCAGCAACGGAAAAGATATAGTCGATACTGTCTCGGTCGAATTGGTTGACTGAGAGAATGTTGGAACCGGTGAAATTCATCAATAGGTGCGCCTCTGCCGCAGAATGTCACTGGACGCACACTATAGCAAAGTCAGCCCAGTTTTAGAATCTAATACGGCTTCACTACGGCTAAAATTATAATCGCAAAAAGCGCCAGAACCGGTAGCTCGTTAAAGACTCGATAGAAGCGGTGACTTTTCGTGTTTTTACCGTTTTTGAAGTCTTTCAGAAGCTTGAAGCAGTAGCCGTGATAAGCGTATAAGAGTGTCACTAAAACCAGTTTGGTATGCATCCAACCGCTGCTGGCAAACCATTCGGAGCCGTAGGCAAAAATTAATACCAGCCCAAACACCAGGGTTAGAATGGCAAAAGGTGTGACAAAAAATAACAAGCGTCTTTCCATGACACAGAACTGTTCATGCACCGCAGGTTTGGCGTTCATGGCGTGATATACAAACAGCCGGGGTAAGTAAAAAATACCTGCGAACCAGGCGACCATAAAGGCAATATGCAGTGCTTTAACCCATAAAATCCACGTCATGCTAACTCTCTTTGTAATGCTTTTCGGACGGTTTCCCAGGTGACTATGCCACATGGGTGTTCACCGTTTGATTCATAAATATACACCGCACTGCGGCGTTGTTGTCCAATTTCATCGTACACTTCAGCCAAAGTTGATGTAATACGCAAACCCTTAATGGGTGTATAGCTCAAACTTGGACTGTCACCGGCAGTAATGTCATAAGAGACAAGACGGTACAGCGGTTGGTTGTCTTCGTCGACTGACATGACAATAACGGTTTTGGCCTGAGCGGACTCGAGCGAGTCGACCAATTCATTCTGAGTGGGCTCAAGCAATAGTTTAAAGTCCGTCTCCATGGCATTTTCAACGCCGGTTTTTTGCAGCGCCACATGCACAGGTGCCAATTGGTAGGGAAGATCTTGTAACTCTAACTGAGCGATAAAAATCGACTTTGACTTAAACAGCTGGCTGGATATCAGGTAGGCAGGCACAATAACCAGCATTGCCGGAATAATAATTTCCACACTGCGTGACAACTCAACGATAGCCAGTAATGCTGCCATAGGTGCGTGGATACAGGCCGCCAGAATACCGGCCATACCCAATAGAATAAAGCTGTCAAAAGACAGAGCTTGCTGAATACCCAGTACGTCAACAGCACCGACAAAGACCGCGGCGATAATGGCACCAATACCGAACACCGCACCAATTAACCCGCCGGGGATACCCATGCCAAGAGCAATGGCAGCAGCAAATAGCTTAGCAAGCAATAAGGTTGTTAATAGTGACATTTCGCCCTGGTGATTAATCACCTGCTCAATAGCGGTTAGCCCGGGACCTAAACTGGTTGGAATAATAACAGCCAGAGACGCGGTGATAATGCCCGCGAACAATAGCCGGGTCAGTAAAGACATATCTTTCACGGTGTCCATGACATCCAGCATGAGTTTTTTGAAGATAACGCCGACGACGCCTAACACGACACCCAGTATAACCACCCAAGGCAATTGAGTGGTCGGAATGTCTTGTGCCGATAGCATGGCCAGCTCTGATGCAACGCCGAAAATCTCTTCGGTGATTAAAGACCCGGCGACGGCCGACAGCATGACCGGAATAAAGACGTGGACTTTGTATTCCCGCAGTACCACTTCCATAACCAATACCATAGCGGCAAGTGGGGTATTAAAAGAGGCTGCAATAGCCGCTGCAATACCGCAGGCGGCAAGCGTGCGTAAGGCGTTTTTAGGGGCATCGACATGGAAGCCGAGCCAAGTCGATGCGGCCGCTCCTAAATGAACTGCGGGACCTTCGCGGCCGACACTGTACCCGGCAATCAGGGCAATAATTCCACCAAAAAACTGGTTAACGGTGCTGCGCCAAGGAAGCATGCCGTAATGTTGTTTCATGCGATGAATAACATAAGGAATGCCCATACGAACGTAGCGCGAGCCTGACAAACGAAAAATACCGTAAATTAATAACGCCGCGGCAATGGGTATGGTAAAACGAAGCGTCGTCGGCAAGGGTTCTTGCCAGTAAGTGTCGTTACCAATGAGATGAGCGCCGTACTCAATAGCAAAACGGAAACCGGCAATCATTAAAGCAGCAAGTACGCCACCGGCAAGCCCTAATAGACAGATAGCAATTGTTGTCGTTGGCATGGCCAATTGTTTGCGTAACTGCTGTCGTAATAAAGGCGCCATTTAGTGTTGTTCCTTAAACGAAACCCGGGCTCGAGGCTTGCATATTTATCAATAACATATCAGCATAAGCGGCTAATGGAAATGAGCGAGCATTATGAAGCAGTACTTTAATCTCAAATATTGGCAAAAAAGGTTCGGAAGGCTGCCTGTTTTCTTCGCGGTGGCAGGTCTACTGATTCTGTTTGCTTATCTGGCATATCTTGCCGGCGTTTGGCATGCAAAGTCGTTAAAAGAAACGGTCAGCGAACAGTCCGCACAACTTGATGATATGTATGAGCGCCTGGAACAGATGGAATACCAACGTCATGTTATGCAAGTAGAGTTGGATATTGAGCGTTCATCGAACCAAAGCCTGCAAGACGAGTTAACTGCGCTACAAAACGACAACTACGCATTACGTCGAGACCTCGCTTTTTACCAAAAGATAATGGCGCCTGAGTTGCAGGAAAGTGGCGTGACTATCGACTCTATAACAGTGACACCAAACCAGGCAGATAAGCATTTCCACTTCTCCTTGGCGGTTCTGCAAATTGAGCAACGCAGGCGCTTTGTCGAAGGGCGTGTCGCCATCGACCTGGTTGGCCGCATCGACGGTCAGAAAAAGCGCTTTGATTTAATGAAGCTTGCCAACATTAGCGGCGACGACCGTACCTTTACCATGCGTTATTTTTCGATTTATGAGGGGGATTTCTTCATGCCTGAGGGCTTCGTTCCTGAGCGTATTGACGTATCGGTGACTTTAACCGATGGTGGTCGCGGCACGTTGAACCGTTCGTTTTTTTGGAAGGACATTCGCAAAGGTAAGCCGGCGCCGAACGTCAGAACCGACGGCGATACTTGACCAAAATAGTCAGGTAAGAGAAAATGCCGACAGAGTTCAACAAGGGTGAAACACTATGAGCAGTTCTGCGGAAACAGCGGTACCTATTGAGTTTACCGAACAAGCCGCAAAAAAAGTGAGCCAACTCATTGCGGAAGAAGAAAATCCGAACCTTAAGTTGCGCGTTTATGTAACGGGCGGCGGGTGCTCGGGCTTTCAGTATGGCTTCACCTTTGACGAAACCCCTAACCCGGGTGACATGCAGGTGGAAAAAGAAGGCGTCACGTTGTTAGTGGATCCCATGAGTCTCCAGTATTTAATGGGCGGTATTGTCAGCTATGAAGAGGGCTTGCAGGGTTCGCGCTTCTTCGTCGATAACCCAAATGCCACTACAACCTGTGGTTGCGGTTCAAGCTTTTCTATCTAGTCTTTACAGGACGTCCGCTTCAGCTGAAAACCGGGCTTATTTGCGCTAAAATGACCTCACCATTTGTTGTGAGGTTTTTTTATGAGTGCATACGCTGAACATATCAAAACGGTTTGTGAGCGCTTCGACAAAGCACTAGCAGATACCGGTTTTGAATCGACCCTGGTTTACTCAGGTCAGCCACGAGTCGATTTTCTTGACGACAACGCGCCGCCTTATCGCGTCAACCCGCTGTTTAAATACTGGGTACCTGTTACTGAAAGCCCCAAAAGTGCGATTTTTTATCGCAAAGGCAGTCAGCGTCCTACCGTTTATCTATTCCAGGCCAGAGACTTCTGGCACGCTCCGGTTGATGTGCCCGAAGAAGAATGGCAGCAGTATGTCGATCTAAAAATTATCGATGACCTCAGTATTATGACTGATGATATCGGCAGTGAGCTGGCGAATACTGCATTTATCGGTGAAGATTTTGCAGAGCCGGTTCATAGCTGGAACGTAAAAGCGCGTAACCCACAAAACCTGATTGATCATCTGCACTTCCACCGAGCCATTAAAACCGAGTGGGAACTGGAGAACTTGCGTGAAGCCAATAAGTTGGCGGCGAAAGCGCATGTCGCTGCAAAAGAAGCTTTCTACGCTGAAAAAAGTGAGCTGGAAATTCATCACGCGTATTTGGCCGCCATTAACTTTCGTGAGTCACAGGTGCCCTATAACAGCATTGTCGCTTTAAACAGTCACTCTGCGATTTTACATTACGATGTCTATGACACTGAGCCGCCGAAGCAATTTCGTTCGTTCTTAATTGATGCGGGGGCACGTTACCGAGGCTACTGTGCCGATATCACGCGTTCATACGCATACGAAGAAGGTTTTTACGCTGACTTAATAGAAGCAATGGATAATGCTCAGAAAGAGTTACTCAGCGAAATTAAGCCGGGCGTTAATTACTACGACTTACATGTGTCTATGCACCTGAAAGTAGCTAAAATCCTGAGTGACTTTGGCTTTATCAATGGCGATGCACAAAGTATTTACGACAAGGGTTATACCAGTGCCTTTATGCCGCACGGTCTTGGCCACTTTATTGGCTTACAGGTTCATGACGTTGGTGGCTTCCTGAAGTCTGACGACGGCAGCAGCTATGAGCGTAGTGAGCGTCACCCATTCTTGCGTTTATTGCGTGACATTGAAGAAGGTCAGGTCTTTACAATTGAACCGGGGCTGTATGTCGTTGACCAGCTGCTTGAAGAGCACAAAGACAGTGATGATATCAACTGGGACAAAGTGGACGAGCTAAGACCGTATGGTGGCGTTCGTATTGAAGACAGCATCGTGGTTGGTAAAGACGGTAACAATGAAAACCTGACTCGTGATGCTTTTAAAGCGCTTGGTGCAGAGTAAGGCTCACTCGTCGGCTCAATAAAATAAAGTTTTAGAGCCTAATACAACCGGGGCGGCTGCACCTGTCACAGCAGGGTGGTTCCCCGGTTTTTTATGCTCATAGCACCAACCTAACCAGGCAAAAGCCATTGCCTCAACCCATTGAGGATCAACCCCTAATGCCTGTGTCGTGTCGTACTTCTTTGTCTCAAGGCGCTGAGTAATTTCTGTTAAAAGTAATTCATTTTTGGTGCCGCCGCCGCAAAAATAAACTTGTTCAGGCTTGGTCGGTAATTTATTAAGTTCGTTACTCAGAGTTTCTGCAGTTAGCACGAGCAAGGTTCTTTGCACATTTTCAGGCGGGTAGTTTGCTTTAATAAGCGGCTTTAAATAGGACAGGTTAAACTCTTCACGGCCAGTACTCTTGGGCGCGGTGCGGGAATAAAAAGGGTGTTTCAGTAAAGCCTCTAAAAGTTCGTCAATGACCTTGCCCTGACGAGCGAAATGACCGCTCTCATCATAGCTTTTGTTCGCATCGCAGTGTTGTATCCACTGGTCCATTAAAGTGTTTGCCGGGCCGGTATCGAAACCAAGCAGTTGCTGCTCTGGCCCTAGCCAGGTGATGTTTGCAATACCCCCCAAATTGACAATGGCAACGCTTTTCCCCGGCTGAGCGAAAACATGTTGGTGAAAAGCGGGCACTAATGGTGCGCCCTGACCGCCGGCCGCTACGTCTTTGCGACGAAAGTCGTGTATGACATTAACTTGAGTTTTAAAAGCCAGCCTAGAAGGGTCGCCTAATTGCAGTGTATACGGAGCGCTATGACTTGGCTTGTGGCGAACTGTTTGGCCATGACTGCCTATAGCTGTGACGCTTTTCGCCGAAATTTTGGCTTCACTCAGTAACTTATTCACGGCAGCAGCGGAATGCTCAGCGAATAACACATCAAGCTCTGCCAGCTCATCCGCGTTCCAGTGATCACTAATGCTGAGTGTTAATAGCCGGGTGCGTAATTCAGAGGGAAGTGTATAGCTGTGTGACGCATTAAGCCTAAGGTGCCCATCAGCCGTTATATCAACCAGCACGGCGTCAATCGCGTCCATGCTGGTTCCTGACATTAAGCCAATATAACGTTCGGACATTATCTCATTGCCAGATAAACACGTTTATTGTCGTTTAATATCGCAATAATTTGGTCGGCTTGCTGGCGGAATGATGGCAGCTCCGACTCAGCCAATGATTTGGCTTGTGGCAGTTCAACTGTTCGAGGGTTTCTGTGTACCCCATCAACCAAGAACTCATAATGTAAGTGCGCACCGGTTACGCGGCCTGTCGCACCCACACGACCAATAACCTGGCCCTGTTTGACTCGGTCGCCAGTTCTGACGTGTTTGCGGCTTAAGTGCAAATATTTAGTGGTATAACGCTCGCCGTGTTGCACAAAAATATAATTACCATTTAAGTGGCTATAACCGGCTTGAACAACTTTACCGTCGCCAGATGACATAACAGGCGTGCCGGTCGATGCGGCGTAGTCAATGCCGTTGTGCGGACGCACACGGCCTGTAACCGGGTGCAAGCGGCGAGGGTTAAAGCTTGAGCTTATGTACGTAAAGTTAACCGGAGAGCGTAAGAAGGTTTTACGCATTGCTCGTCCATTTGGTGTGTAATATTGGCCATTGTCATGCAATATGGCCTGGAAGTGCTCGTCTCGGTTGACGAACTCCGCCGCAAGAATTTTTCCGTAACCGACAAATTCGCCGTCGACATAGTGGGTTTCAAATAAAACACTGAACTCGTCGTTTTTACGTAAATCGAGGGCAAAGTCGATATCCCAACCAAAAATATTCGCAATTCGCATAATCTGGTTATCGGTTAGTCCGGCGCCGATACCCGCGTTCCAGAAACTGGAATCAATAACGGCGTGTGCAAACTCGGTACGCACCTCAACGTCTTTGGTTTCGACTTCTGCGACAAAGCTGTCTTTTTGACGGGTGATAATGAGCGTGTCGGTACCGTTAATATCGTGCGCTAACTGAACCAGTTTGTCGCTTGAATCGGTTGCAAAGCGCAGTAAGTCACCGGGGTGTACTTTACGCAATAGCTTCGCTTCTTCACCTGACTCAGTGACGCGGTAAAGCTCTTGTGCACTAAAACCTAACTTACTAAAAATGTCAGCCAGGTTATCGCCAGACTTGATTTGATAGGTTTGCCAATGCAATTCTTGTGCTGAATTGTCTTCGCTGTTGCCGTTGTTCTCAAAGGCCAGTTCCAATTGGTAACGTTTACCTGGAACCAGCTGGTCAACGGAGGTTGTGTTCTTAGACGCCGTAGCCGGTTCTGAAGGAATCACCAACAAAATGAGTAGGGCAACACTAATCGCGCTGATTAGTATTTTATGAGAATGCGGAAGCTGCAGGAACATCCGCTGCATTTGAGAAACTACTTTCAATGTCATATTTAGCGCACTTTAGAACAAACTTTCTTTATTATGATTACCCATGCAAACGATACACAGGGTGTACTCGTTTACGACCTCAGAATAACCTTATGGTTTCGAGGATAATACGAAAAAACGCAGAATACCAGTTTCTGCGCTTAAAACAGTGTTAAGAATGGCGTAAAATAATGGGTTTGACTGGGCAATCGATGGAGAGGTTTGATGAAAACAGAAGTGGCAGAGGCGATAGCTGAGATTACACGTGGTGCCGAAGAGGTTCTGCTGGAAAAAGAATTGGCGGAAAAGCTGGAAAGTGGCAAGCCTCTGATCGTTAAGGCTGGTTTTGATCCAACCGCTCCCGATTTGCACTTGGGTCACACGGTTCTAATTAATAAATTGCGAGTCCTGCAGGACTTTGGTCATAAAATTGTGTTCCTTATTGGTGATTTTACCGGAATGATTGGCGACCCAACGGGGAAAAATGTGACTCGCAAGCCGCTAACACCGGAAGAAGTGGCGGCTAATGCCGAAACCTATAAAGAGCAAGTCTTTAAAATTCTCGACCCTGAAAAGACAGACATTCGCTTTAACTCAGAATGGATGTCGAAAATGGGCGCTGCGGACATGATTAAACTTGCAGCCCGTCAAACAGTTGCCCGCATGTTAGAGCGTGATGACTTTAAAAAGCGCTACCAAAATAACCAGTCTATTGCGATTCACGAATTTTTGTACCCACTGGTTCAAGGCTGGGACTCTGTCGAACTGAAAGCCGACATCGAGCTGGGCGGTACAGACCAGCGTTTCAACCTGCTAATGGGTCGTGAGCTGCAAAAAGAAGAGGGCCAGCGTCCGCAAACGGTCATTATGACGCCGTTACTGGAAGGTTTGGATGGCGTTCAAAAAATGTCGAAGTCGCTGAATAACTATATTGGTATCACCGAGTCACCCAATGATATGTTTGGCAAGGTAATGTCAGTGTCTGACGAATTAATGTGGCGTTACTTTGACCTTCTAAGCTTCCGCTCTATTGCAGAAATAGATGGCTTGAAAGCCGATGTAGCTGCGGGCAAAAACCCGCGTGATGTTAAAGTGCTGTTGGCGAAAGAGATTATCGCACGCTTCCATTCTGATGAGGCCGCAGAAAAAGCCGAACAGGATTTTATTCAGCGCTTTCAGAAAAATGCATTGCCTGACGAGATTGAAGAAAAAACCATAGCAGTCGGCTCTGAAGGTATGGGTATTGCTAATGTACTAAAAGAAGCGGGGCTTGTTCAGTCAACGTCTGAAGCATTACGAATGCTGAAACAAAATGCAGTGAAACTTGATGGCGAACGTTTTACCGATAAAAACTACGTATGCACCGATAAAGACTCTGGGGTGTATCAGGTGGGTAAACGTCGTTTTGCGAAGCTGACACTGACAGTCTAATTAGACAGTTGCCCAATAAAAACGCCGGCCACCTTAAAAGTGACCGGCGTTTTTTTATAACTACTCTTTTTACAGGTGTTAAACCCGGAAGCTCTTAATAGAGTCTTGCAGCTCATCAGCCAGCTTGGCAACTTCATTAGAAGCCTGGGCTGTTTGCTTAGAGCCGGAAGCGGTTTGTTCGGCGATAGAAACAATCGACTCCAGTCGCTCACTAATGTCGTGAGCGGTACGGCTTTGTTCTTGCGCGGCATTAGCAATGTGATTACTGCTATCAGATGCTTGATGTACCGACTCCGTAATTGACTGCAACGCCTGGGCTGCTTCGTCCGATTGCTGAACACTAAGCTCTGCCTGTTCGCGGCCACGGTTCATAACTTCTACCGCGCGCTTAGAGTCATTTTGCAGGCTTTCAATCATCTCCTGAATTTCTTCAGTAGACTCTTGAGTTCGACTTGCTAGCGTGCGAACTTCATCAGCTACTACGGCGAAGCCTCGGCCTTGCTCGCCGGCTCGGGCGGCCTCAATAGCCGCGTTCAACGCAAGTAAGTTAGTCTGGTCAGCAATGCCGCGGATAACATCCAGGATGCCGCCGATATTACTGCTGTTCTCAGACAGTTGATCGATGACCTGGGATGCGCCCTGAATTTCGTGAGCTAACTGCTCAATAGTAGAGCGGTTTTTATCTGAAATTTCACGGACACGTTTTGCTTCATCGTCAGAATGCTGAATTTCGCGCAGAGCCTGGTCAGCGCCTTCAGCCATTTCACTGGCGGTATTGTTCATTTCTTGCGTCGCAGTCGCAACCTGTTCAATTTGACGGCGTTGCTCATCTATTGCGTTGGTAGTTTCGTCAGATACATTTGATGATTGCTCGGCTGCCGTTGCCAGTTGTGTAGCACGGTTCGCTATGCCTTCAATAAGCTTGCGAAGGTTGCCTGTTAATTTATTGGTGTTTGTTGCCAATTCACCAAATTCATCTTGTGCGTCATAATCAACACGCTCAGTCAGGTTACCTTCTGCCATAATATTCAGCATGTGGTTAACACGCGACAGAGGTCGGCTGATACTGCGTACAGTTAACCAGGAAATCAGCACGGCTAATGCAATAGAAATAACCGTAATAATGCTGTTTATCCAGCTGCTGGTTGAAATTGAATCGGCTGCTGAGTTACGGCTGTCTTCGGCTATGCCGCGGACGGCAGTTTGTAGCTCGTCGGTTTGCGTCATCAGAGTATCAGACTGTTGCTGTGCCTGCTCAAGTGCTTGACCAGCGTCAACCCGGCGTTGCTGGCGTAAAATAACGTTATTAGGGTATGAACCAGAGCCCTGTAGTTGGTCAATGGCGTTGCGTACTGTAGTAACCGCATCATCAACCATTTGCTCAGCGCTGCCTGTCGACTCATTGTCTAACGCTTCAAGGCGAGGACGAATGCTGTCTATATTGATATCAATTTCGCTCTTAATAACGTTTGCTGAGTCGAGGTCGCTCGCTTTATTTAAGTCGTACATTAACGTGATTAAACTAGACAAAGATGACTCAACATTGCTGGCTTCGCGCGCAACAACCTCGTTATTCGACATATCCATGGTGTCGAGTAGCATGATGGCTGCGTCATCTATACTGAAGGCTATTTCGTCAAGCTGATCGGCCGTGGTGCCACGAAGTTCAAGATATTCACGCTGATAATTAAACAGTTGATCGATAAGGTCAACGTATTGGGTGACGGAAGACTCTGTGCCGTTGATAAGGCTACTTTGACCTTCGCCTTTTATTAATTGCTGAAGGTCATTCAGGGAGCTTACCAGTGAGTCACGCGAGTTATCAAACTCACCGCGATAAGAGTCAATGGCAGACAGAGATTCGCTATAATACGCTTCTAACTGTATAGTAGAAAGCTCTAGTGTATCGACTTTTATAGCCGCCACTTCGTTCAGAGCAGGCATGGCTTTGTCGTTAACGTTGTCGACGGATGAGCCAATGCTGTTAATGTTGAACAGTGAGCTCAAACTGATGACGAGTAAAAGCAGGGTTATGATGGCAAAGCCACCAATCACTCGCATAGCAACCGTTATTTTCATGAAACCTTCCTCAGCACAGCAATGATTATCTTTGTATTCTAAGCACTAAACGCATTCTGGTAGTAAAATTTGTCGTTACTCAGGTCGTACAGCGTCATGTATTGTCCCCAAACACACCCGGTATCTAACGCGAGAATGTCCTGGCGATGGGTATTACCCATTAATGCAGCCCAATGTCCGAATAATAACCGATAGTCGCTGCTTGACCAAAAGTAAAACCACGGCTGCAAGTCATCCTGCGACGAATGTTGATATGGATCATCCTTCCGGGTTAAATCCAACTCGGCGTTTGGGTGACAATAGCGCATTCGTGTAAATGCGTTCACTATAAAACGGTATCGGTCAAATCCGCTAAGACTTGAGTCCCATTTTGAAGGCTTATTACTAAACATACTTTTAATAAAGTCTTCAAAATCATTGTTGTTCAAAACAGCGGAGACTTCGTCGGCATAGGTTTGAGCTTCTTCGACAGACCACCACGGGTAAATTCCAGCGTGTGAAATAACGGTCGATGGGTTTAACTGTTGCATGAGCGGTTGACTGCGTAACCAATCTACCCAATCCAGCTTCTCCGATGCCGTTAAAATACCGCTGAGCTTGTCGTTACGTTTTGCTTTTCTATGTCCAAGCAAAACAGCCACTAAGTTAAGGTCGTGGTTACCCAGCACCGTGTGGACGGAGTGTTCATTTTCATAAAAAAAGCGGATGGCGTCTGCTGAATCAGGCCCCCGCGCGACTATGTCGCCAACGCACCAAAGTTGGTCCGTTTTATGGCTAAAGCCAACGGTTTCCAGTAATGCCATAAGCTCACGGTAACAGCCCTGAATGTCACCGACTGCGTAAGTTGCCATAATTAATGAATAATATTCGGAATAGCGAGGCGGAAAGACGGAATATCCGCTTTAAATTGCTCACCGTTTTCGTCGATCATCACGTAATGGCCTTCCATTGTACCAATGGGAGTCGCTAAGACAGTGCCACTGGTATAGCTGAAAGACTCGCCCGCTTGTAAAACAGGCTGCTGACCAACAACCCCGTCACCGGCGACTCGAGTGATCTTATTTTCAGCATCGGTAATGCGCCATTCTCGAGCCAGCAGTTGTACCTGCTGAGAGGTCGTATTCGTAATGGTGATGGTATAAGAAAATACATATTGCTCAGACTCAGGAGAAGACTGTGCCGATAAGTAGTGTGTATTGACTTCAATCTCGATTATGCCTGCCATAAATTACTCAGCCTGCTCGGTTAACCAATCTGAAAGCTTGCAATAATCCTCAACGGATAGCGTTTCTGGTCTTGCTGAAGGGTCAATACCCAGAGACTCTAACTGTTCAGCGGGTATTAGCCCCTTGAGGTTATTTCTTATTGTTTTACGACGTTGATTAAAAGCTGTCAAACACAAACTGTGTAGCTGTTTGCGGTCTTTAACCGGGTACGGGCTGTCTTTATACGGCGTTAAACGTACTACGGCTGACTCTACCTTGGGTGGCGGTGTAAATGCTGATGGTGGCACGTAAACAACCGGCGTCACTTCACAAGCCTGTTGTACACCAACGCTAATGCGGCCATAGTTTTTTGAGCCAGGTTGTGCCGCTAAACGGTCGACGACTTCTTTTTGCAGCATAAAGTGCATATCTTCAATGCTGTCTGCGAATGACAGTAAATGAAAAATCAACGGCGTGGATATATTGTAAGGTAAGTTACCGAACACACGAGCTGGCTTTTCCGCGGCAAATTGGCGAAAGTCAGTCTTAAGTGCATCTGCTTCTATTACGTCGAGCTTTTGGTTTAAAAACGGGTGCGTACGCAAGCGTTCAACCAAGTCACGGTCAATTTCGACAACTTTCAAATGACCGCTGCGATCGGCCACTGGCTCGGTTAATGCAGCTAAACCGGGACCAATTTCAATTAAGTTTTCGCCCGGTTCAGGGTTAATGGCATCCACTATTTCTTCAATAATGCCATCGTCATTTAAAAAGTTTTGACCGAAGCGCTTACGAGCGCGGTGACCCAGGTGGGTCTGGGAATGATTGTGGTGTTTACTCATAATAACTTGCGTTTGCCATATCAATAGCGGTTTGTATTGCCAAGCGGCAGCTACCGTCGTTTATATTGCCGGTACCCGCTAAGTCGAGTGCCGTACCATGGTCAACCGATGTTCTAATGTAGGGCAGACCGAGTGTAATATTGACCGCTTGCCCAAAGCCTTTGTATTTTAAGACTGGCAGCCCCTGGTCATGGTACATGGCGACAACAGCACTGGCGTCGTCCAAATATTTGGGCTGAAAGATGGTATCAGCCGGGTATGGGCCATGTAAGTTCATGCCGCCGGCATTGAGTGTTTCGATGACTGGCGCAATGGTATCAATTTCCTCATGACCTAAATGTCCGGATTCACCCGCGTGGGGGTTCAAACCGCACACTAAAATTTTAGGCTGAACTTCTCCAAACTTGTTGGTCAAGTCGTTGTGCAAAATCGTCAAAATATTGGTTAAGCGTTCTTTGGTAATTGCTCTGGAAACATACGCCAAAGGTATGTGAGTGGTGACTAATGCAACGCGTAACCCCTCGGTTGCCAACATCATGACAACGTCATTACAGTCGGCCTCGTGAGCTAAAAACTCCGTGTGTCCGGAAAACGCGACACCGGCCTGATTAATGACGCCTTTATGCACGGGACCTGTCACTATAGCGTCGAACTCTCCGGCAAGGTTGCCGTCTGAGGCGCGCTTTAAGCAATCAACAACGTAATGGCCATTGGCGACGGTAAGTTCACCCGCTGTTACTGGCTCACAAACCGGCAAATGCTCTACCCATAAGTGCCCGGCTTCGTGCTTAGGCACTTTTTGCCCCTTTTCGTACTTATGGAACGTCACCGGCAAGTTCAGAAGCTCTGCCCTTTCCCGTAACATATTTTTGTCAGCACAAACGACAACAGCAGCCTCTAAGGGCTGCTGCGCCACTTTTAAAATTAAATCCGGGCCAATACCAGCGGGCTCGCCCGGAGTAAATATCAGGGTTGGGTAACTCACTCAGCAACCCGTCTTATGTAAGCTTGATCGCGCATTTCCTGCTGCCAGTTGTCCAACTCTTCACGGAACTTACGACTAAACAACATTTGGTAAGCACGCTCTTGTTTGCTTTCGTCCGTTGCGTCGGTTGTGCGTCTGTCTGTAACTTCGACAATGTGCCAACCGAACTGAGTCTTAAAGGGTTCACTAATGGTATTTGCAGCAATGGTTTCTACTTTCTCTTTAAACTCAGGCGCGTACTTGTCAGGACGAGCCCAGCCTAGGTCACCACCGCGTGATGCAGAACCCGGGTCTGACGAATGCTCTTTGGCTAATTCGTCAAAGGTTTTCTCGCCGGCAGCAATTTGTTCGCGGAATGTGTTTAGCATTTCTTTTGCTTTATTGTCCGATAAAATTACTGATGGCTGAATAAGAATGTGTCGAGCTTTCACTTCTTCGACTTCAACGGTTTGCTCGCCGCGTTTGTCCTGAACTTTCAGAATATGGAAACCAACACCACTGCGAATAGGGCCAACCACTTCACCAGCAGGTTTTCCATCCACCGCTTCTGCGAACAAGGTTGGCATGCTGTTAATTGTCATCCAGCCCATGTCACCGCCATCTAATGCGGCAGAGCCTGAAGAGGAGCGAATTGCTAAGTCAGAAAAGTCGCTGCCTTCGTCCAGTAAACGAAGGACGGTGTCAGCACGATCTTTCGCTTTTTCCAGCTCACTTTGCGATGAATTAGAGTCTGCAGCAATAAGAATTTGCCCTAAGCGGTATTCGGTTTGAGTGCTTTGGTTACTGTCTATTAGCTTGACCAGGTTATTAATTTCCTGAGGCGTAATAGAAACACGTTGTTGAACGGCTGCGCGCTGAACTTGCTGGATGGTAATTTCATTACGAACGTTCTCACGGTAGCTTGCCCAACTAATACCATTGTCAGCCATTTTTTGGCGGAGCTCATCAATGCTCAGGTTCTGCTCTTGCGCAATACCGTTAATGGCTTGCTCCAGTTGAGAGTCATTAACCTCAATGCCCATTCTATCAGCCATTTGCAGTTGAATTTCCTGCAAAATAAGTCGCTCTATAGCCTGAGTTTCTAACACTTCGTCAGAAGGTGCGTTCGCAGAGTTGAAGTTGTTACCGGCTTTTACTTGTTGCACCAGTTGATCAATTTGGCTTTGTAATACAACGCCATCATCAACAACCACAACAACCCGGTCCAGAAGTTGTTGTGCGTGAGTTGTATTACTGACCAGCAAAGGCGTCGCCAGAAGCATTGCCGTTGCAAAAAAAGCTACCAATTTTTTCATTCTACCTACCACTAGTTACTGAGATAAAAAGGACGGCGATAACCGTACGTACTTTTCTCAAGCATATCTATCAGCCCCCGGTTGTCAGAGGCTAAACCGCTAATAATAAATTGTATGCTAATACCATTGTCAAACTCGGTACCAGCGTTGATTGTCGCATTGTTAAATGCAGGTTCAAGGTCACGATTAATGCGTCGGTAAGCGCTGACGCGAACAGCCCAACAACAATTGCTGTATTGAACGCCTACCATAGCATCATTTACCCGGTCGTGTGTTAAGTCATAAAACACATTGGCGGCGACTTGCCATTGTTTACTGGCGGCAAATACGGCCTGAGTACCCACTTGCTCAATATCGTTGTTAAGAATGTTGGTGGCCTTACGATGACTCACCTGCACCAAATTACCGCTGTTTTTCCGGTACTCCAGTGCGGTCTGACTCTTACGAGTGCTGTTAAGTTCCGTATCGTATTGAATGGAGCTTTTCAGTGACCACTCGTCAGTCATAGCCCAGTTGATATCCGCCACCCATTCGCTGTTACTGGAGGTGAAGGTAGGCTCTTCCGTTTCTTCAATTAACAGTGCTGTGCGGCTGTCTTCAATGTTATATATTTGCCCGAGGCTGGCTCGTAATACTTCGCGCTCATTATCTGTAAAGAGGCTTGTGGTTAGGCCGTAAGTTATCTGGTTGGCTTCGGCAATGCGGTCTAGCCCAGAAAAACGACGGCTGCGAAATAAACCGTAATAGTCATCCTGCAAAAGAGCTGTGTCATAAATACCGATGTTCTGCTGATTTTCATAAGGTACATATAAGTACTGAATTTGCGGCGACAAGGTTTGACGGTAGCCATCGCTGGTGCTTCTCTCTAAATGCAGTTGAGCCTGCAGTCGCGCTCTGGGTAATGTCCGGGTGACATCTTCGTCTAGCCGGATGTCGTCGCTTTGTTGCTGGTAGCGAGTAAATAAGTAAGACAGTTCAGCTTCTGCGTCAAAAGCTGGTTTTTCATAGCGGTACTTGAAGCTGGGCTCGATATGAGCTCGCGTCGCGTAATTACTCGCCCTGTCTTGATTCTGGAAATAAGTGAGTTCAGTGTAAAGGTTGGTGCTAAAACCGGTAAACTTATTTTGCTGATAGTTCAGGCTTATTTGCGGCAGCGTTCGGAATGGGCTTAAGTAGTCGCCCAAAATCTCGTAATCTTCCGTTCGAACCTGAGCCGTCCAGTTCTCATTGATGTAATCAAGTTGAGCTACCCGGTATAAGTGAGTGTCAGCACGCCCGGCAAAGTCGCTGCCAAAATCATTTAAGTAGTTATCATCACTTATTTGCGTGCCGTCCAGGTACAGGCTCAACTTATCGTTAAATTGGGTTTTATGTTGAACATGCCAAAGGTAACGACTGTCTTCGGTGGCAATAGCTTTGTCATTATTTAAATATTCAAGGTTTAGTTGGCCGGCGCTTTCATCAAATAAATAACGATACTCCCCGGTCAGCATGGTGCCGCGCTCAGACATATAAACCGGCGCTACCGTGGCATCCATGTTTGGTGCAATATTGAAGTAATAAGGAACTTCAACTTCAAAGCCGTTATTAGATGACGAGTCAAAGGTTGGATACAAAAAGCCGGTTTTGCGGGCGTCGCTTATTGGGAAGTTGAAGTACGGCAAATAAAGAATGGGTACGTCAAATAGTTCGAAACGGGCATGCCAGGCTTCACCGAAGTCGCTGTTCTCGTCTATTTCAATGCGCTCTGCTCTTAATTGCCAGGCTGGCGTGTCGCCGGGGCAGGTGGTGAAGCTGGAGTCTTGCAGAAGCACTTGTTGCTGTGACAAGGACAGCAGCTCGGCGTGTCCCCGAGCGTTGACGTTCTCCAGTCGATAGTCGCTGGAGTAAAGTCGGGCTTCGTTGCTGTTTAAATCCAGAAACAGCGATTCACCACTGACGTTTAAGTAGCCGTCGCTGAAGTTAATACCATTGCTGGCTTCAATTTGACCTTTTTGCTGATCAAGGGTTGCCGCTTGAGTTGACAGCCACTGGCCATTGCGCTGAATAATGACATTACCTTCAAAGTAAGCTTTGTCATTGGATAGAATACGAGCCGACTTAGACTCAACGCCTATCTCGCCAGCCTTTGTTGCTTGCAGGCGCACGGACTTATCGGCGATGCTCTCAACAGGCACTGCCTGGCATACCATAGGTTGGGATACTGAATTTTGCGGCGCTGCTGATGCCAAACCTGAAAGCGTTAAAAGCAGGACAGCCAGTAGCGACGTTACTGTGGTAAGCCTAAGTAACAAATGAGTCATCCGTTTTTGTTGTTGTTAGCGTTATTGTATCTGCGTAAAGGGCAATATAATAAAGCAATTTTGTTTGTTTCGCTATTTGATACACTGCAAGTTTAGGCATATAAAGCATATTTCTGGAGGACATTTTGGAAGACAAGCGAGAGCTGGCTCTGCAAGCCTGGTGTGAGTCGCAAACCGGAGTAACACAATCTACCCTGGAAGTGGTGTCGGGAGATGCCAGTTTTCGTCGTTATTTTAGAGCGACAAACGGCCGCGAGAGCCTTATTGCGGTTGACTGTCCTCCAGATAAAGAGCCTATGGAACCTTTTTTGGCGGTTGCTGAAGCGTACCGTGATGCTGGCGTTACTGTACCGGAAGTGATTGCGGCTGACACTGAACATGGCTTTATGCTGCAGTCAGATTTTGGCCAAATTTTGTTACTGAGCAAGCTTCACGCCCGTAATGCCCGTCAATTTTATGAGCAAGCCCTTGCTGCATTACCTAATATTATGGATGTCACCAACACCCGAAAAGGGGACTTGCCCAAGTTTGATGAAGCGCTGTTGGAACGTGAGTTAGGGTTGTTCAAGGACTGGTTATTGGGAACTCATTTAACCATAAGCTGGCAGCCTGAAGATGAACGTATTTGGAACGACTTTTGCGATAAAATGATCAGTAATGCATTGTCGCAACCCCAGGTTGGCGTGCATCGCGACTACCATTCCAGAAACTTAATGCTGCTGAGCGATGACCGTATTGGCATTATCGACTTTCAGGATGCAGTGGTGGGCCCTATTACTTATGACGCTGTGTCGCTGTTGCGCGACTGCTACATCGAGTGGCCAGATGCATTGGTTGATGAGTTGAGTGACCGTTTGCGCCAACATTTAATAGAAACGAATCGGTTGGCGGCACAGACTGGATCAGACCAATGGCAGCATTGGTTTGACTTAATGGGCATGCAGCGTCATACCAAAGCGGCAGGCATATTTGCACGCCTGGCACATCGCGATAAAAAGCCGGGGTACCTGCAGGACGTGCCCAGAACCTTGGGTTATTTAGAACGCGTCAGCCAGCGATACAGTGAGCTGGAAGAATATAACGCCTGGCTCAATGAGCGTGTGTTGCCAGCGTGGGAGCAGCAATGAAAGCAATGATTTTAGCTGCAGGTCGCGGGCAGCGTATGCGTCCACTGACCGATAACCAGCCAAAACCCCTGCTGCCTGTCGCCGGAAAGCCCTTATTGGCTTTCCACTTAGAAAAGCTCGCGAAGGCCGGAGTGACTGAAGTGGTTATTAACCATGCCTGGAAAGGCGAGCAAATTGAACACTTTGTTGGAGACGGCTCTGACTGGCAGCTTCAGGTGTCATTCTCTCCGGAGCCCGAGGGCGGGCTTGAAACCGCCGGCGGTATTATTCAAGCGTTGCCGCTGCTCGGAGATGATCCTTTTTGGGTCATTAACGGGGATATTTGGACGGACTGGGATTACTCTGAGCTGCCGAAAAGCCTACCCGATGATAAGCTGGCGCATTTGCTGATGGTTGATAACCCACCGCATAATCCTGACGGTGACTTTGGTGTTGTCGACGGCTGCTTAGTTGAAAAGCCGCTAGGTGAGTCAAAAACCTTTGCGGGTATTGGCTTGTATCGAAAAGAGTTACTGCAGCCATACCCTGAGGGCAAACTTCCGTTAAAACCGTTTTTTGAGAAAGCCATATCAGAACAAAACGTCCTTGCATCTGTAATGAAAGGCCTTTGGACAGATGTAGGCACACCGGAGCGGCTTGAGCAACTGAATCAACAAGTAAGGAAGTATCGATGATTTGGGGAAAGGTAATAGGTGCGTTAGCCGGTTTCGCTTTTATGAAGTGGCCCGGGGCTATTTTGGGGGCGTTGGTTGGTCATTGGTTTGACCGTGGTATGGCGCAGGATTTTTCCAAGCGGGGTGCCTGGGGACGCTTCTTATACGGTGCTGAAAAAGCGGTGGGGGATGCAAACTTTATTTATACCCTATTTGCGGTGATGGGGCATGTGGCCAAAGCGAAAGGGCGAGTGACTGAGCGTGACATTGCACAAGCGCAGTATTTAATGCAGCAATTAAAACTGGGAACAGATGCCACCAAAGAAGCGCAAGATGCTTTTCGTGAAGGCAAAGAACCCACTTTTCCACTGCAACAAGTGATGAAAGATTTTAGTGCGTCGTTTTACGGCAATCGAGATGTTCTTCAGCTGTTCATGGAGCAATTAATTGGCCTGGCGCTGAACGATGGCGTGCTTGAAAAAGCTGAGCATGAAGTCTTGGTGGACGTGGCGAAAGCCTTAGGTTTTACGCGTTTTCAGCTCGATCAGTGGCTAATGATGGAAAAAGCGGCGTTTCGCTTTCATCAACAGCGTCAGCGCAGTCACGCCGGCAGCGGTGGACGCCAGTCGTCGACGAAAAGTGATTTAGAAGACGCTTACCAAATATTGGGTGTCACTGAAAAAAACAGCAATGCGGAAATTAAAAAGGCGTACAGGAAGTTGATGGCGCGACACCATCCGGACAAGCTGGCTTCACAAGGGCTTCCGGAAGAGGTGATGAAGCAGGCGCAGCAAAAAGCTCGTGACATTCAGGCGGCGTATGAACAGGTGAAAGAGCACCGAAACATTCGGTAGTTGTGGTTAATAACCGTGGAATTCGAGCCAGCCTTTTACGGTAGAGCGCAGCTCTTTTCGTCCTGAGTTACCGGAACTGAGTAGTTTTCGCTGACGGTAAGAAACGTGTTGGTATTTGGTGGCGAGTTTTTTTCGTAATGTCCACTGAGCGTCGAGCCAGTGATTACTCTCGGCAGTTCGAATATCCAGAATAGGCAGCGGCGACTTAGCGATTCGTTCCGACAGCGCCTTGTTGAAATGATACTGAGGAATGTAAGCATTCACTATCACCAATGCATCGGGCATCATTGAGGGCGTTTTTTCGAGTAACCGCAACGTAATATCGGCGGTTATTCCCTCTACAACCCAAACGGCAAACCCAGGCCGGCTTAGGGTTTCGTCCTGCAATAGCGCTATGCGGTTTTCAAGCGCCGCAACTAAAGGCTCAAATACACTGTCATCGGCTTGCTGTGGAAAATGCGTGCTTGTAGCGGGCGTTTGCAGGTTGTCTGTACGAATGGTGTTATCCGGTGGTGTCAACGCCCAGGTGGTCCAGCCAAAGTCCGGTGCGACGTTATACAAATAACTGACATAAAATGACTGCAGCGGATGATAATGCCAGTCGGGAATAAGCGTCATTTGTCCACTCTCAAACGCCTGTAAATACTCTTTTTTTAGCACTAAAAAGCGTGCAGCGTCACCGTCCGTTAACCAATGAAGCTGGTCTTCGGGAAGGTAACGCTGCAAATCGTCCTGTGCATTCAACACAGGAGCAGTGACGAAAAACAGCAAAAAGGCGATAAGAAAATGACGTTTCATAGTCGTAATATCGGCTTTAGGGAACGGAACTTGATAATAAAAAGGCGTAAAAAATTAAAAAGGCAGCGGGCTTGTGAAAGTAACGGCTTGCTCGGTGAGAGGGTGGGCAATCGTTAATGAATGAGCATGTAAGTGTAATCGCTCAGTCATGTTAAAGGCGTCAGTGTGTGCGTAAAACTTGTCCCCCAAAATGGGGCAACCTAACGCCTGCATGTGCACGCGAAGCTGGTGTGAACGTCCGGTATGCGGGTAGAGCTCAACCCGTGAATAGTTTTCATTAGTTGCTAACACGCGGTAACCCGTGGTGCTGTCTTTGCCGGTGAAGAAGTCCATGTGTTGGCGAGGGCGGTTCGGCCAGTCACACGACAGCGGGAGTTCAACAACGCCTTGTTGCGCTGGTAAGCGGCTCCACACGTCAGCAATGTACGTCTTTTTAGTCACGCGCTGCTGAAATTGACGGCTAATATGGCTTTGAGCATGGCGAGTTTTTGCCAGCAAAATAACCCCCGAGGTTGCCATGTCGAGTCGGTGAACAACTCGAATATCGGGTAACACACGCTGTGCCCTGGTATATACAGAGTCGCGATGCTCAATATGCTTACCAGGCACACTGAGCAAGCCCCCTGGCTTATCAACCACCAGCAATTCAGAGTCCTCGTAAATAACTTTTAGGTAAGGCTCTAACGGTGGTCGATAATGCAAAAGGGCCATTAGTGATTATTCACCAATATGCGAATAGCTGTTAGCGACAGTTGTGGCTGCTCGGTTGCGGCCAACAAAGTGGCTTGGCGCTCTTTGAGAGCCTCAATTTCTGACTCACGAACGGATGGGTTCACGTCCTTTAATGCTTCCAGACGCTTGAGCTCGCGTTGCAGTGTCTCACTGATTTTTTCTTGCTGCGCCTTAACCAACCGTTCTTGCCAACTGCGAGCTTGGTCCTGGGCTCCGTGTATCAGGTCTTGAGCCGGGCCTCGTAGCTGCTTCAAAATTTGACGAGCGGTTTTTTTGTCGAGAAAACTGGCTTGCTGATCAAGTAGCTCACGGGAGACTTTATCGGACAGCTCTCGGCCCTGACTGTCGAGTAACAAACGCAGGTTACCTTGCGGACAAAATTCCTGAGCCGCGGTTTTAGCAGGAGCCGTTACTGTATTGGTGAAGTCCAGTTCGAGAAACCAACTGCCTGCCGGAATGGCGGTGTTTTTCATTTGAGCAACGCACGTACTGCCAAAGTCGTCGGCGGACAGCAGTTCTAACGCGGCCTGAACCATCGGATGGTCCCAGCTAAGAAAGTCTACGTCTTCAAAGTTAAGTGCTGTTACCCGGTCGAAGGTGACAGTAATGCCATCCTCCGGCAGACCTGGAAGCCCTGGTATGCGCATGTGTTCGCTGGCGCGAATAAACCAACGGTTCTCGTCCAGTACTTCGTTATTGACACCAAAGCGGTCCCAAAATGCGAGCATAAAGTCCGCGACGGTATCGACGTCTGAGTCTGTTTCAATATTCCCGATAATGCGCTCGGCCTGCTCGGGGCGGCAGGCGTTCATTGCCTGCAGTTTGTCATGACCCTGCTTATTAAGTTCACGCCATGCATCACTCAACTCTTGAGTTTGCTGAATAATGTCGTCGGACAAGGGGTGATGTTTTTGAAGTGCCGCTTCAATGAAGGTGCCAAAGGCGTCGTAAAGTTTACGACCAATGGCATTACACTGGCGGAAGGCATTCATGCCTTGTTCATACCACGGCAGCAAAATGGATTCGCTTGAACCTGAAGTATAAGGCAGATAGATATCAATCGTATTTTGCTGACCAATTCGGTCTAAACGGCCAATGCGCTGCTCGAGTAAATCGGGGTTGGTTGGCAAATCGAATAAAATCAGTTGGCTAACAAACTGAAAGTTACGGCCTTCGCTGCCAATTTCAGAGCATAATAACACTGGGCTGCCGTCTTCTTCACTTGCAAAGAATGCTGCGGAACGGTCACGTTCAGTCAGTGTCATGCCTTCATGGAAGGTGGCCGCCTGAAGCCCGGCTAAAACGCGCAATGCTTCCGATAAGTCGAGTACCTGCTCAGCAGTTTTACAAATGAGGAGCGCTTTAGTATTGCGATTCTCTTTAAGGTGGTTAATGAGCCAGTCGACTCGTGGATCATCCATCCACCAGGGCATACCCTCTTCTGGCGTAAACTCAGGCAGTTCTATGGGATGGAATCGGCGCTCGGGAAAGCCGCCAATGTCCGCACGACGGTTTCGGAACATGACTCGACCGGTACCGTATTTATCGAGAAGCTCATCGAGTTTCTCGTTATCGGTAATTGATTCTGCTTGTTCGGCGAGCTCTTTGTAATGCTCTTGCTCTGTTAAAAAGGCTTCGTAGTCATTAAAACGATCAGGATCCAGCAGTTGCAAACGCAGGAAGTGTCCTTCCGAACCTTCTTGCTCAGGCGTTGCTGTTAACAGCAATAGGCCGGGAATGGATTCACACAGTGCTTTGACTTGCGCAAACTCATCGGCGTCGGGTTGTAAGTGGTGCGCTTCGTCAATGACGAGTAAGTCGAAATCAGCGTCCGATAGAGCACTTTGCCATTTCGGCTCTTTAATAAAGTCACTACTGACAATAATATGCTGCTCAGTGAGAAACGGGTTTCCTGTATCTTCCGAGGCTTGCTCACAACGCTCTTCGTCAAACAGAGTGAAGCTTAAAGCTAAGCGGCGACGCAGTTCGATGAGCCATTGATGCATGAGCGATTCAGGCACCACTATCAGAACTCGACTGGAGCGGTCGGTCATCAGTCGGCGCTTTATGATCATGCCAGCTTCAATAGTTTTACCTAAGCCTACTTCGTCGGCTAAAAGAACGCGTGGGTGGTAGCGGTCAGCCACTGTTTTTGCAATATATAACTGATGTGGCAGTAAGTGCGTGCGCACACCCAAAAGTCCGGCGACTTCGCTGTTTTGATACGCAGCCAAATGCTGATTCGCTTCGCAGCGTAATTGGTACATATCTAAGCGGTCGGCTTGTCCCGCCAGTAAACGGGTCAGCGCTGGGTTGTTGTCAATTTGGTACGACAACTGTGGTTCAGGAACCGTGACTGTTTCCTGGGTGTCCTCGCGTGTGCCGTGGTAAGTGACAATGCCTGCCGCTTCAGACAGCTCCTCAATAATAAAAGTCCAGCCCTCGGCGTGTTTCCCTTGCTGTCCTTCCTGCAATAGGTAACGGGCTAAAGGCGCCTCTTGTGCGGCATATAAGCGCACTTCACCGTTGGCAGGAAACATAACGGTTATGTGGCGTCCCTCTGCTTGTGTGATAAGGCCAAGCCCCATTTCCGTTTCAGTTTCACTGAGATACCGTTGGCCGACTCTAAATTCACTCACTGCAGAACTCCCAATCGCTTTATTTAAGGGCGGCAATGGTACTGAATTCACCGAAAAATTCCGAGAAAAAATTTTCTCTGTGTCACTATTTTGTCATTAATTTTAGGCTAAGCTGTAATTAAACAGTAACGACAAAAGGTAAATGCCTATGTCTGAAAATAAAGCGGGTAAATACTTCATCCTCGACACCAACATTCTACTGCATGACCCTCTTGCCTTCCTCAACTTCGACGAGCACAACGTTATTATACCAATGGTTGTTCTCGAAGAACTCGACAAAATTAAAGACCGAAATAAAGACGTCAGCCGTGAGGCGAGGGTGGCGATTCGTTCTTTAGAAGAGGCATTAAAAGAAGCTCGGCCGGATGAAATTATTGATGGTGTAAAACTCAGCCGTATGCACGGCGAGCACAACGCTCAAGGCACCTTGGCAATATTCCCGGATTATCAGTTGGAACAAAACGAGTCGGTGCTATCTTTATCCGAGAATGACCACCGTATTATTCAGGCTGCACTGGAAATTCAAAAAGATAAATCTCCGGCAGAAGTCGTGCTGGTGACAAAAGACATTAATATGCGTCTGAAAGCCAAAGGCGCGGGCATGAAATATGTCGAAGACTACCGTACCGATCAGCTTATTGACGATATTCGCTTACTGACCAAAGGCTTTTATAAATTTGAAGGGGATTTCTGGTCGCAGGTCGGTAGCGTGGAAACCCATCAGGAAGGACGCGATGCCTACCATACAATGGGGCGTGAGCTGCTGCCGCAGGTTTTTGCCAACGAATATATTATTGATGAAACCAGCAGCTTTGCGGCCCGGGTGGATACCTACGACAAAGACTCGGTAACCCTTATGGACTTAGGCGTTGAACGGCTAATGTCGTATGACGCCTGGGGAGTGCGACCAAAAAACATCTATCAGGCAATGGCGCTACATGCTTTATTAGACACCCATATGGATATGGTCATTCTAACGGGGCCTGCCGGGAGCGGAAAAACCTTTTTGGCGCTTTCGGCGGCTTTGCAAATGGTGGTTGAGCAGGGCATTTATGAAAAAATTATTGTGACCCGCAATACGCCGGAAATTGCTGAGTCGATAGGCTATTTGCCAGGTACGGAAGAAGAAAAAATGGCACCTTGGCTATCGGCTATTACCGACTCACTGGAAGCTTTACACAAGCATGATGAAAGCATGGAGTCGAGTCTTAGCTACATTATGAAAAAGGCGAACATTCAGTTTAAGTCTTTAAACTTTATGCGTGGACGCAGTATTCAAAACGCCATTGTCATTCTGGATGAAGCGCAGAATTTAACGGCCTCACAGCTTAAAACACTCATAACTCGCTGTGGGGAGAACACGAAATTGATTGTATCGGGGAACCTGGCGCAAATAGACAGTTATTACTTAACCGCGGTCACATCGGGCCTGACTTATATTGTGGAACGTTTTAAAGATTACCCGGGCAGTGCGACTGTTAACTTAAACGGTGTGGTACGCAGCTCCTTGGCACAATTTGCGGAAGAGCATTTATAAAGCGGGGAAATTAATTCACGGGTTTTACAGTGTACTGACCGGTGCGAATATGAAACTCGGTATCTTCACCTACGGTTCCCGCCGGCATAGCGGCGGGGCCGGTAACATCAACCAGCACGTATTGAATGCCCTCATGCTCAATGGTCGTGTCACTGTCACGTTTGCTTATATTGATGCCGAAAACCGCATGCTCGGGTAAGTAAATAATTGCCATTTTAGCGTTATTGATAATGTTACGCATAATAGCCGTCATTAGCGTCACTTTGCTGTCGCAGTCGCCTTGGTTGTAATAAATCAGTTGATTCGGTGGAATAAAGCCATCGCCCCGGCTGTCGAGTTTGTTGGTCAATTCGTTGTAAGGTATTTGCTGTAGGAAACTGGTCACATAATTAATGTAATTTCGCTGTGTATTGTCGCCCAACTGCTCGCCAATCGCATTAATTAGCGGCTTTATGACGTTCTCCATTTCACTGGCTATAGCGGCATGGTCTGGAATGATGCCTCGCTCTCCAGGTGGCAGTGAGATACTTTCGTAGAAATTGGAGTCCAGATAGTCAGTCCAGCGCTCATTGTAGTACTCGCGCAAGCGTCTCTTGTACTGTTCGAGTTGAGCTTGCTGCTCTTGGTTTCTCGCCCGACTTGTCACTAGTTCCACGCTTTGCTGCCTGGGGGTTAGTTTTGCTTGAATACCCTGCCAATTTTGCTGGCGAATGTATCGATTGAGCTGGCGGCTTAATTCACGCTGACTGCGTTCACGATTAAACCCGCGGTAACGCTTTAAGGGGTCCAGGAAGTCTTTTTTGTGGGCGGAAAACTCTATGGCGTTTTGATTACCATCGAAGTCGTCCCAGTGATACGAAAAGTGGAGTTGGTTGTCTTTTTCATCAAGCTGAAAAAAAGATTGAGCAAGGCTGCTCGAGGAAAATAACAGTAAAAAACTGAGAGAAAGCCAGAAAAACGCACCGTTATGATGTGTCACGCTGGCTTCCTTAACGTCCTTAAAACTTCATTTCCGTAATGGGGCTTTCTTCGAATTTAAGGTCGATTTGGTACTCGACACCGCCCGCACGGACAAAAAAGTAGGTTTTTTCTTTCTTAAAGACTTCTAGTAAAGAGACCAGCCGGAGTCCAGGGCGACGCTCTGGCGGCAAATCAGTAAACTCAACGCCACTGCGCGATACGAGAATGTTGTCGTATTTAGGCCCAGTAATTAAGAGAAGTTTTTTATTTTCATCTTTTAAGAGAATTGTATTGCCCGTAACTGAATACGGTTCTTCGTTACCAAACAAGGTCAGCTCCTGTCACATCAACTGATTACTGAGCACACTATAACGAATTATCGCTGGTTGGCAAAGAATTGCTCAAGAAATCCTCGACAATTAGCAGTGCGGCTTGACTATCGACAAGTCCTTTTTCGAGCTTTTTATAGCCGCCGCTGTTAAATAGCTCTTCGCGTGCAGCCGTTGAAGTCAACCGTTCGTCTTGAAAAGATACGGGCAAGCCGAAACGTCCATGTAAGCGACTACCGAACTTTTTGGCACGTTGGGTGAGCGGTTGCTCGCTACCATCCATGTTTAAAGGTAGCCCTACAACCAAGCGCTCTGGCTGCCACTCTTTAAATAATTGCTCTATAGCGTCCCAGTTAGGAATGCCGTCTTTGGCTTTTAAAGCGCTAAGCGGTGACGCTGTCCCGGTAACACTTTGACCAACGGCAACTCCGATACTCTTGGTGCCAAAGTCAAAGCCAATTATGGTGCTCATGCGTGTCCTACGTCAGGCGCCAATTTCCAAACATCGAAACCGAGCTTCTCGGTCGCTTTTTGCCACCGCTCACTGACAGGAGTATTGAATAAAAGCTCAGGGTCGGCAGGTATCGCTAACCAAGAGTTCTCTTCCATTTCCTCTTCTAGTTGGCCCGCTTCCCAACCCGCGTAACCCAGTGTCAGCAAAAAGTGCTGCGGTGCGGCCGAAGAGCCCAGCGCCTCCAAAATATCACGCGATGTGGTGACCATAATATCGTCGCTCATTTTCATACTCGCACGCCAGTTATCTTGTGGCGGGTGAATGACAAAACCACGCTCGCGACCGACAGGGCCGCCTTGATAAACCTGGCCTTGCAGATACTCGTTGTTATCCGGGTAAACAATTTCTAATTTATCCAGTAACGACGTTACGCTGAGCTCCGCAGGCTGATTAATGACCAGCCCCATAGCGCCCTCTTCATTGTGCTCACAAATGTAGGTAACGGTCCGTTTAAACGCTGGATCGTTTAGCATGGGTGTTGCTATCAAAAAATGGTTTTGTAAGCTGTTCATCGATTCACCGACTCCTTAACGATAATCTCTACTTTCGATATGGGGGCGCAAAGAGGAAATTCAATTTAATTTCGACTCGGCAGCTTCAAACACCAATTCGGCAATATTGATATCGTAAGCGTTTTCAATTTCCCGCATGCAGGTTGGGCTGGTTACGTTTATTTCTGTTATACGGTCGCCAATGACATCCAGACCAACCAAAATAAGGCCTCTTTTTTTCAGTTCAGGTCCAACTTTACGTGCTAGCGCCCAGTCACTGTCGGAAAGCGGCTGTGCGCGACCGCTGCCGCCTGCCGCTAAATTACCGCGAGTTTCACCGGCGCTGGGAATACGAGCTAATGAGTAAGGCACCGGCTCACCATCAATAATCAGAATGCGCTTGTCACCGTCTTTAATTTCCGGCAAATATTTCTGAGCCATGGCGTAGCGCTGGCCTTTCTCGGTGAGGGTCTCAATAATAACGCTCAGGTTGTTACCGTCTTCGGTGACTTTAAAAATTGAAGCGCCGCCCATGCCGTCCAACGGCTTCAAAATGACATCGCCGTGCTTTTTGTGGAATGCTTTTATAACGTCTGCACGGGCACTGACCACGGTGTCAGCAATAGCGTCCGCAAACCACGAGGTGAACAGCTTTTCATTACAGTCACGAAGGCTTTGCGGCTTATTCACTACCAGGCTGCCACGATGTTCGGCAAGCTCTAATATGTGCGTGGCATAAAGGAATTCGCTGTCAAACGGCGGATCTTTGCGCATCATAATGACATCGAAGCTTTCCAAAGGCAGGTATTCGCTGTCACCAAGGTCATAAAAGTCAGTTTTTTGGTCGCGGACAGTGACCTCCTGTGCGAACGCCATCGGGTTTCCGTTGTCGATAACTAAGTCGCCCAGCTCCAGGTAGAAGCATTGATAGCCGCGCGCTTGTGCCTCGAGTAATAAGCGGAAGCTGGTATCTTTCTCGGTCTTTACGTCGGCGATAGGGTCCATCACCATTGCTAACTTTTTCATATAAACTCCTTTAGCGTAAATCGCCAAACTGATACTGCACAGCGGTTAAAGCAGAGAGCGCTGCGGTTTCTGTTCTTAATATTCTTGGGCCTAACTTCATGGGTTTAAAGCCCTGGCTTGCCGCGTTGCTGACTTCGTCATCGGTAAAACCGCCTTCGGGACCAATCAGTAACTGAATACCCTTGTCAGCTTGAGTATAAGATGACAGCGGCTGTTCTGCTGTTGGATCGAGCGTTAACCGCAAGCCGTCAAAGCTGTTGTTTATAAAGTTTTCTAGCGTCTGTGCCGGTTTAACGTCCGGTACTACACTGCGGCCGCACTGCTCACAAGCCGAGCGCACTATTTTCTGCCATTGTTGCTGTTTTTTTTCGAGCCTGTCACCGCTGAGCTTTACGCCGCAGCGCTCGCTAAACAACGGCGTAATTTCGCTGACCCCCAGTTCCACTGATTTTTGCAACACGAAGTCCATACGGTCGCCACGCGAAATAACTTGTCCTAAGTGCACATGAACCGGAGATTCAATATCGTTCGCTTCGGCTGCGGTTGCCTTAAAGGACGCAGACTTTTTCGCAACATGAGTGATGGTTGCCGGGTAGTTTTTGCCGTCCCCATTGAACAGGACAATGCTATCGTTTACGTTTAAACGCAGCACTTTGATCAAGTGTTGAAAACCGTCAGCACTCAGTTCGGCTTCAACGTTTAGGTCGATGGGATCAGGGTGATAGATCCGCGGTACTCGCATGCTATTTGCCTTATTCGGACTTTTAGACGTCCAGAAGTAGAAAAAAACAGAGTGATCGGTTACATTATGCAACCAGTATTGAGTGATTTCATCAAAATAAAGGAATAGTGGGCATATGTCACGTCACCTGTTTACTTCAGAGTCAGTGTCCGAAGGGCATCCGGACAAAATTGCCGACCAGATATCTGATGCGGTTTTAGACGCCATTTTAGCAAAAGATCCTAAAGCCCGTGTTGCTTGTGAAACTTACGTTAAAACCGGCATGGTGCTGGTTGGCGGTGAAATTTCAACAAAAGCCTGGGTTGATGTTGAAGACCTGGCTCGTCAAACCGTCAAAGACATCGGCTATCGACATTCCGATATGGGGTTTGACGGTGCGTCATGTGCGGTTTTAAACGCCATAGGCAAGCAAAGTGGCGATATTAATCAGGGCGTCGACCGTGCTCACCCTGAAGAACAGGGCGCAGGTGACCAGGGGCTGATGTTTGGCTATGCCTCGAACGAAACCTCCGTTCTAATGCCTGCACCAATTACTTATGCGCATCGAGTGATGCAACGTCAGTCGGAAGTGCGTAACAACGGCACGCTGGACTGGTTACGCCCTGACGCTAAAAGCCAGCTGACTTTTGTTTATGAGAACGGCAAGCCCGTCGCCATTGATACTGTGGTTCTGTCAACGCAACACAGAGAAGACATTACTCAGGAAACTTTGCGTGAAGCGGTGATGGAAGAAATTATTAAACCGGTATTGCCGGAGCAGTGGATTTCCAAAGACACGCAATTCCATATTAACCCAACCGGACGCTTTGTTGTTGGCGGACCTATGGGTGACTGTGGTTTGACGGGTCGTAAGATCATTGTCGACACCTATGGCGGTATGGCACGTCACGGTGGTGGTGCTTTCTCAGGTAAAGACCCGTCAAAAGTTGACCGTAGTGCGGCTTATGCTGCCCGCTATGTTGCTAAAAACCTGGTTGCAGCCGGTTTAGCAGAGCGTTGCGAATTGCAAATTTCTTACGCTATTGGTGTTGCTGAACCGACCTCTATTAGCATTGATACCTTCGGTACGTCTAAGCACTCAGAGGAGCAATTAATTGCACTGGTGCGCCGTCATTTTGATTTACGTCCTTATGGCTTGATTAAAATGCTCGACTTAGAGCGTCCTATTTATAAGCAAACAGCGGCATACGGGCACTTTGGTCGTGATGGCTTGCCATGGGAACAAACGGACAAGGCTGCCGATTTACAGGCCGATATTTAGCCAGAAATTAACCAATAAATTTGCTTGTACCCCCTGAAATGTGGAGAATACGCGCATCGCAAGTTGCTCTTCATCCTCAGGGGGTTTTTCATGTTAGATCGTCAATATCTCGCCAATGCCATCCGTGCACTCAGCATGGACGCAGTTCAAAAAGCCAAGTCGGGACACCCCGGCGCGCCAATGGGCATGGCAGATATCGCAGAAGTGCTGTGGCGTGACTACCTAAAGCATAACCCGAATAACCCGGACTGGGCTGATCGCGACCGCTTTGTGCTGTCGAACGGTCATGGCTCTATGTTGATATACTCATTGCTGCATTTGACGGGTTACGACTTAAGCATTGATGATTTAAAACAATTCCGTCAGCTGGATTCTAAAACCCCTGGCCACCCCGAGTATGGTTATACCCCTGGTATTGAAACGACGACCGGCCCTTTGGGTCAGGGTATTGCTAATGCTGTTGGTATGGCGTTGGCAGAGAAAGTACTTGCGGCACAATTTAATCGCGAAAACCACAATATTATCGACCATCACACATACACATTCCTGGGTGACGGCTGCTTGATGGAAGGTATTTCTCACGAGGTTTGCTCGCTGGCAGGCACTCTGGGTCTTGGCAAGCTGATCGCGTTTTACGACGACAACGGTATTTCAATTGACGGTGAAGTTGAAGGCTGGTTTACCGACAATACCGCTAAGCGTTTTGAGTCTTATGGCTGGCAGGTTATTGAAGCGATTGACGGTCATGACGCACAAGCAATTACACAAGCTATTGAAGAAGCACGCTCAGAAACTGAGAAGCCAACACTGATTATTTGTAAAACCGTTATAGGCTTTGGCTCGCCGAATAAGCAAGGCTCTGAAAGCTGTCACGGAGCACCTCTGGGTGACGATGAAATTAAAGCTACTCGCAAGCAGTTGAACTGGTCGCACGATGCCTTTGAAATCCCTGCTGATGTCTATCAGCAGTGGTCAGCAAAAGACAAAGGCGCTGCGGTGGAGTCATCGTGGAACAAGCGCTGGGTAGCCTATGAACAAGAGCACCCGGAACTTGCAAAAGAGTTACAGCGCCGACTGAATGGCGAACTTCCGGATGACTTCTCGACAACGGTCTTCAATTACGCACAGAAACTACAGAACGCTCCGGAAGCCATTGCAACGCGTAAAGCATCACTGAATGTATTAAACGAACTAGGACCGAAACTGCCAGAACTGTTAGGTGGGTCAGCTGACCTGGCGGGCTCTAACCTCACGTTATGGGACGGTGCTAAGGGTGTGACAGCAGAAGACGCCAGCGGTAATTACGTTTACTACGGTGTCCGCGAATTTGGTATGTCGGCCATTATGAACGGTGTGACACTGCACGGCGGCTTCAAAGCTTATGGCGCGACCTTCCTGATGTTTATGGAATATGCACGTAATGCGGTTCGTATGGCGGCGTTAATGAAACAGCCAAGTATTTTTGTATACACCCACGACTCTATTGGACTGGGTGAAGATGGCCCCACACACCAACCGGTTGAACAGTTAGCAAACTTACGTCAAACACCGAACTTGCAATGCTGGCGCCCATGCGACCCTGTGGAAACCGCAGTAGCCTGGGGGGCAGCAATACAAAGCAGTAAAACACCGTCGGCATTGGTGTTTAGTCGTCAGGGAATGCAGCAGCAAGAGCGTGACGAAGAGCAAGTGGCAAGTATTGCTCGTGGTGGTTACATCCTGAAAGACTGCGACGGCGAACCTGACGTTATTTTCATTGCGACTGGCTCGGAAGTGGATTTAGCGGTTGAAGCGTACGAACAACTCTCTAAAGAAGGACGTAAGGCGCGCGTTGTTTCTATGCCATCGACCAATGTGTTTGATATTCAAAGCACTGAATATAAAGAGTCGGTCTTACCGGCAAACGTAACATGCCGTGTTGCGATTGAAGCGGGTATTACCGATTTTTGGATGAAGTATGTTGGCTTAAACGGGGAAGTAATAGGCATGACCACTTTTGGTGAGTCAGCGCCTGCCGGTGATTTATACAAGCACTTTGGCATTACCGCTGAAAACGCTGTGGCCGCTGCCAAACGTTTATTGGACGCGTAAATGAGCAAAGTCGTTCGTATCGCAATTAATGGCTTCGGTCGTATTGGCCGAAGCTTTTTGCGTGCGCTTTATGAAAATGGTTACCGAGACAGTATTCAGGTGGTGCTAATCAACGAACCAGCGGCTTCGGAAGCGATAGCTCACCTACTGAAGTACGACTCGAGCCATGGTCGCTTCGGTTTCAAGGTAACGCAATCAAATGATGAACTCACGGTTGCCGGTGATGATATAGCCTTAGCTCATGAAACTGAAATTGAAGCGATAGACTGGCGTTCCTATAACGTCGATTTTGTTGTCGATTGCACAGGGGTTTACGGTTCTCAGGACGACGGTCAACGTTACTTAAAGCAAGGTGTTAAGCGGGTACTGTTCTCGCACCCGGGGAAACCTGACGTCGACTTTACCGCTATTTACGGCGTGAATGAAAACGAACTTTCACCCGAACATAAAGTGATTTCCAACGGCTCTTGTACCACGAACTGTATTGTCCCGGTTATTAAAGTGCTGGATGACGTTTTTGGTATAGACTCAGGTGCTATCACTACGATTCACTCGGCAATGCACGACCAACAGGTTATAGACGCTTACCATCCAGACTTACGTCGTACGCGTGCCGCAGGCCGTTCCATTATTCCGGTCGATACAAAATTAGCGCGCGGCATTGAGCGTATATTGCCGCACTTAGAAGGGCGCTTTGAAGCCATTGCTGTGCGGGTGCCAACCACCAATGTGACCGCAATGGACTTAAGCGTTACGCTAAATAGTGACGCGACGCTGGAAATGGTCAATAAAGTGCTCAAAGAGCATAGCGCTGGTGCGTTGCAAGGCATTCTGGATTATACCGAAGAGCCACTGGTTTCTATCGACTTTAACCACGATCCTCATTCGTCAATTGTGGATGGTACGCAAACTCGCGTTAGCCATAAGCGGTTGGTAAAGCTTTTATGCTGGTGTGATAACGAATGGGGCTTTGCGAATCGGTTACTGGATACGACTCGCAAAATGGCCGAACAGATTTAATCTGAATTTAAAGAAGAGAGGTTTTAGATGTCTGTCATAGCAATGACCGATTTGGATTTATCAAATAAGCGTGTACTGATTCGCGAAGACCTGAATGTGCCGGTTAAAGACGGCAAAGTCGCATCAGATGCTCGCCTGAAAGCGGCTATTCCAAGCATTAAAGCTGCGTTGGACGGCGGCGCGAAGGTTATGGTTATGTCCCACCTGGGCAGACCGACCGAGGGCGAATACGATGCGCAGTTTTCAATGCAACCGGTTGTAGACTACTTGGCAGATGCTCTCGATTGCCCGGTACGTTTGTGCAAAGACTATCTTGATGGCGTTGAGATTGAAGCGGGCGAGCTGGTTATTTTTGAAAATGTACGTTTCAACGTTGGTGAGAAGAAAAACGATGATGAGCTGGCGAAGACGCTAGCTGCCTTATGTGATGTCTATGTTATGGATGCATTTGGCACGGCTCACCGCGCTCAGGCATCGACACATGGTGTTGCCAAATATGCGCCCGTTGCTTGCGCAGGCCCTTTGCTGGCAGCTGAATTAGACGCTCTTGGCAAAGCATTGGAAAATCCGAAACGTCCATTAGTGGCTATTGTTGGCGGCTCTAAAGTATCGACGAAATTAACGGTGCTGGAGTCATTAAGTGGTGTTGTTGACCAGCTTATTGTTGGCGGTGGTATTGCTAATACTTTCGTAGCTGCTGCCGGTCATAATGTCGGTAAGTCGCTATATGAAGCCGACCTCACAGACGAAGCCAACCGGTTAGTTGAACAAGCTAAAGCCAAAGGTGGTGATATTCCGTTGCCGGTGGATGTAGTGACAGGCAAAGAATTTAGTGCGGAAGCTAAGGCTGAAACCAAAGCGGTAGATGCTGTGGCTGACGATGACATGATTTTCGATATTGGCCCAAAAACAGCAGAGCAGCTTGCCTCTATGCTGACTAACGCTGGCACCATTGTTTGGAATGGCCCGGTTGGCGTATTTGAATTTGAGCAGTTTGGAAATGGCACAAAAGCCATTGCGGATGCCATTGCCAATAGCGATGCTTTTTCCATTGCAGGCGGGGGAGATACCCTTGCAGCCATTGATCAATATGGTATCGCTGATAAGATAAGCTATATTTCAACAGGTGGCGGAGCATTTCTGGAGTTTCTGGAAGGCAAGACTTTACCCGCAGTGGCCGTTTTAGAAGAGCGCGCAAACGACGCCTGAACCCAAGTTTTATAATTTAAAGGAGTATTTTTATGGCCCTGGTGTCATTACGACAGTTATTGGATCACGCCGCCGAGCACGACTACGGTGTACCGGCGTTCAATGTAAATAACCTTGAGCAAATGCGTGCGATTATGCAGGCAGCGGACGCAACTGACAGCCCGGTTATTGTTCAGGCTTCAGCAGGCGCACGCAAGTACGCAGGTGCTCCTTTCCTCCGTCACTTAATTCAGGCAGCGGTTGAAGAATGGCCACATATCCCTGTGGTTGTTCACCAAGATCACGGCACGTCACCGGCGGTATGCCAGCGTTCTATTCAATTAGGCTTTAGTTCAGTCATGATGGACGGTTCGTTGCTGGAAGACGGCAAAACCCCTGCTGATTATGACTACAATGTTCGAGTGACTAAGCAAACCGTAGAAATGGCACATGCTTGTGGTGTCTCTGTTGAAGGTGAACTCGGCTGTCTGGGCTCGTTAGAGACAGGTGAGGCCGGTGAAGAAGATGGCGTTGGCGCTGAAGGGAAATTGTCACACGATCAGCTACTGACCGACCCAGAAGAAGCTGCTGAGTTTGTTAAAGCAACTAATGTAGATGCTTTGGCAATTGCTTGTGGTACGTCTCACGGTGCCTACAAATTTACGCGCCCACCGACAGGCGATATTTTGTCCATTGATCGCATTAAAGAGATCCATCGTCGTATTCCGGGTACACACTTGGTGATGCATGGTTCATCATCTGTGCCTCAGGAATGGCTGAAAGTTATTAACCAATTTGGCGGCGAAATTCCTGAAACTTACGGCGTTCCGGTTGAGCAAATTCAGGAAGGCATTAAAAACGGTGTTCGCAAAGTCAACATTGATACTGACTTACGTTTAGCCTCAACGGGTGCTATCCGTCGCCACTTGGCAGAGAACCCATCAAACTTCGACCCGCGTAAATTCTTAGCGGCAGCAACAACGGCGATGGAAGAAATCTGTAAAGCGCGTTATGAAGCCTTCGGTTGTGCAGGCATGGCAAGTAAAATAAAACCAATAACACTAGAAACCATGTTCCAGCGCTATGAAAGCGGTGAATTAAATGCAATTGTAAAATAAAGGGGTTAATGTGCGTTTATCAGTATTGTTTGCAAGTTTATTTTTGTCAGTTTCGGCCAGTGCTCAAACCTTCATGTTTGATGACGCTGACGATATGGATACCGAAACGGTTGAAGAGTGGGAAGCAAGTGCTGAGTTTGGCCTGCTTTACACGTCGGGTAATACCGAGACTGAAAGCTTAAAAGGCAAGCTTAATATATCGCGAGACGTCCAAAATTGGCGTCATAAAGGTGTTATTGACTACTACACGGCTGAACAGGAAGACCAGTCAACCGGTGAGTCAATTGAAACCGCTGATCGTATGTTTGTGTCGGCTCAGAGCAACTACAAGTTTTCACCGGACAGTCGTTCATCGTTGTTTGTATTTGGTTCTTATGAAGAAGACGAGTTTAGTGGTTACGAGTACCAGGCAACGGTAGCAACCGGTTATGGTGCGCGTTATCGCTATGATGAAGACATTTACGCCGACTATGAAATTGGTCCTGGTTACTCTCGAACCAAGCCAATTCAAATTGAAGGTGAGCCCCCTGTTGAATCTGAAGGGCAAATGATTCTTCGTTTGGCGGGTAACCTGGACTGGAAAATTTCCGAGAATTCAAAGTTCAATGCATTGCTGTCATCTGAATTGGGTGAAGACAACACTAAGAGTAAAGCAGAAGTCTCATTGTCATCGAACATTAACAGTTCACTAGCAATGAAGTTTTCTGTCAGCGGAACGCACAACTCAAACGTATCTGATGAAAGCATTGAAAAGCTGGATACGGAAACGGCTGTTACTCTGGTTTATACGTTTTAAGGTCTATTCAGACTTAATTGTTCCTAAAAGGCCGCGTTGAGTAAATCTTCGCGGCCTTTTTCATAAAATTGTCATAAAAGCGTCTTAAACTGACCGCATTATTCAAAGCGGTTTGACGTTATGCGCGTATCCACATTCAGTCGAGTTTCTTCTTTTGTTTTACTTGGGTTGTCGCTGTTTTTTTTAACGGTTCTGTTTTGGTCGAGCAACAAGCTCAACACTATTGAGGATAAGCAGGCAACTTATTCGTCAGTAAAGCAAAGTCTGATGGTTAATGTGGTTACTGATCTAAGTGGCTACCTGCAGTCCGGAAATACCTTACTGCTTACTGACGCCCAAAAGGCAGTAGAGCACGCCGAAACTAAATTGGTTGACTTAGGCTTTGATAAAAAATCCGATGTTGTTAACCAGCTCCAGTCTATAAATACCAGAATAGGCAAAGATTACCGATCAGTTGGGAAGCTCTCTGGGCAGGAAACTGCTTTGCTTTTTAATGCTGAGCGTTCATTGTCGAATGAACTTTCCCGGTTATTTGATTACGCCCGAAAAGGAATTGCAAACAGCCCGTCCGCCAGCCAAAAGTATGCTCAGGTTGGTAGTGACCTCATCCTATTAATAAATGAGCTTGTTCATACCCGGGAGCGTTTGTTTAATGGAGAAGTTGAGCAGGATGTTCTTCAGCAAGTTCTTAACTCGATCAAGCAAGAAATAAATAGGTTGGAGGGGTTACCAGCACTGGGCGTGAAGGAAGAACTGCCTGACCAGTCAATGATGCTTGTTCAACGTGAGGCGAAAGAGCAGGGCCCTACAATAATCTCGGAGATGGCCAGTCTGGTTAACCGTTACCCACGAGAGTTATCGTCCACTTTAGAGTTAATAGCCAAACGAGAGCAGGCATTCAAAAGTATCTCAGAAGACATTGCGCAAATTCAGGCAATAGCAGTAGCTGCTGAAAAGCAGCTTATCGACGTTCAGCAAGAACAACTTTTACAAATAAAGATAACCATTGTAGCGTTAGTTGCCGCTTTACTACTCTTTGCTTTAATTAACTTTTTGTTGCTAAAACAAATGGTTTTGACGCCTCTTCGAAGTTTGCGTAACGCTATGCAGCAACTCCTCGAACAGCAACAGCTTACCTACTTACCCGGTGCGGATAAAAGAACAGAATTCGGAGAAGTCGCCAAGTTTTTTAATGGTATTCTTGAGCAAACAAAGTCCAGTGAAGCGCAGAAGTCTCGTCAAATGTCTGTCGTAAATGACGCACTTAAAACGGTAATACAAGAGTTGCAGGAGCTGGTCTCATCGTCACATAAAACGCAAACATCGGCAGAATCAACGATTGAGGGCATTAATCAGCTCAATGAGCTGACGACCTCTTTAAATAGCTGTACGGCAGCGCTTGAGCAAAATGCGTTAGGTACACAAGAGTCGATGCAAGTAAGCCGGGAATACATCAGAAAACTGAGTGATGCGTCGAACGTGAATGAGCAGGCAATGAACTCTGCAAAAACGTCAGTTAATGAACTTGCCAGTTCTGTAGAGCAGGTGAGTTCGGCACTGTCTGTTATTTCGGGTATCGCTGATCAAACTAATTTACTGGCGCTTAATGCTGCAATTGAAGCTGCTCGAGCCGGGGAACAAGGGCGTGGTTTTGCGGTTGTCGCTGACGAGGTAAGGCAATTAGCCCAGAAAACTCAGTCCTCACTGACCAGTATTGATAGTACATTAGGAAAGCTGACGGACGCATCCGCTGCTATCGACAGTAGCTACCAGAATATTATAGAGACGAGCTCAAATCAGCATGAGTACGTTAATGTCCTGGTTGATACTGCGGACGAAGTTTCGAAGAAAGCACAGGCTTCAAGTGACGAGGCTAAAACCTCATTGCAGCTCGCAGAGCAGCAGAGCTCAAGGGTTACAGCGTTTTCAGAGGAAATTCGATCGTTAATCGATAATATGAGTCATGCCCATCAGTTGTTGCAAAATGTCGAACTACAGGTTGATAAGCAACAAAGTGAAATTGAGCAAGCGTTCAGCTGATAGATGTTTAATCAAACATCACGGTTCCATTTACAGAAACTTTTCGCTACCATTCGCGCAGCTAACAACAGCTGAAAAAATTGGAACTGGTTATGTCAATGAACTCATTCCTTGGGGTATTTGCAAAGTCCCCGATTAAACCGATGATCGAGCACATGGACGAAGTGCACCGCTGTGCTGAAGCACTGAAAGAGTTTTTTAAAGCGGTATACGCTAAGGACTGGGCGTCGGCAGAAACCGCTCGTAGCAAAATTGTTACGCACGAGCAAAAAGCGGACGAACTAAAGCGCAAAATTCGTTTGAACCTTCCAAGTGGCTTATTCATGCCCGTTGAGCGTACTGACTTACTTGAGTTGGTTTCTCAGCAAGACCGCATCGCTAACAAAGCCAAAGACATTTCAGGTCTTATGACTGGTCGTGAATTAACCATTCCTGAGCCGTTGGTAAAAGACTTCGACGCTTACCTGAATCGCTGTATTGACGCCGCTGCGAAAGCCAGAGAAACCATCGCCGAGTTTGATGACTTGCTGGAAACTGGTTTTAAAGGTCGTGAGCGCGACTTAGTTGATGATTTCATTGCAGAACTTGACGCAATTGAAGCAGACACCGATAAACTGCAAATCCAGTTACGCAAAGACTTACGCAAAATAGAGCTGGATATGAACCCACTGGATGCCATGTTTTTATACCGTATTTTGGACTGGGTGGGTGACTTAGCTGACTTGTCAGAACGAGTTGGTGCACGTTTTGAATTGATGCTGGCGCGAGTCTAAGCGGAGTCTAATTTATGGATATTATTTCAAGTTACAGCATGCTGCTTATTGGCATGGCGGCAATGTTCGGCTTTTTTATGGCCTGGGGTATTGGTGCTAACGACGTTGCTAACGCAATGGGCACCTCGGTTGGTTCAAAAGCGCTAACCATTAAACAAGCTATTCTCATTGCGATGGTTTTCGAGTTCGCCGGTGCTTACCTTGCCGGTGGCGAAGTGACCTCCACGATACGTAAAGGCATTATCGACTCGGCTTACTTTGTTGATCAGCCCGAGCTTCTTGTCTTTGGCATGATTTCGGCACTGCTGGCAGCGGGCTTTTGGTTGCTTATTGCGTCTTACCTGGGCTGGCCGGTATCGACAACACATTCAATTATTGGTGCTATTGTCGGCTTCTCGGCTGTTGGTGTCAGTATGGAGTCTGTGCAGTGGGCGAAAGTTGGCGGTGTTGTGGGGAGCTGGGTTGTGACACCGGCGATATCCGGTTTCATCGCTTATCTCATATTCATGAGTGCGCAAAAACTCATTTTTGATCGTTCAAACCCGTTAAAAATGGCTCAACGATACGTACCTTTTTACATGGGTCTTGCAGGCTTCGTCCTATCGTTGGTTACCATTAAAAAGGGCTTGAAGCACGTTGGTTTAGACTTAGGCAGTCTGGAGGGCTACCTTTGGGCTTTAGGTATCGCTGTGCTTGTGTTTGTTATAGGTAAACTTGCCATTGGCCGTCTTAAGTTCAACCCGTCTGATGACAAAGACATGCATTACACCAACGTCGAGAAAGTATTTGCGGTACTTATGGTGGTAACTGCCTGTGCCATGGCATTTGCCCACGGCTCCAACGATGTCGCTAACGCTATTGGACCACTTGCTGCTGTTGTCAGTGTCGTAACAAATGGCGGCGAAATAGGTGGCAAAGCGCAGTTGGCATGGTGGGTGCTTCCGCTAGGCGGTATTGGTATCGTTGCCGGTCTGGCAATGCTGGGCAAACGTGTTATTGCGACCATTGGTAAAGGTATTACTCACTTAACGCCTAGCCGTGGTTTCGCTGCCGAACTGGCCGCTGCGTCTACCGTCGTGCTTGCGTCAGGTACTGGCTTGCCAATCTCTACTACGCAAACTCTGGTAGGTGCTGTACTGGGTGTTGGTATGGCGCGTGGTATTGCCGCTCTTAATTTAGGCGTTGTGCGCAATATCGTTGTGTCTTGGGTTGTGACCCTGCCGGCGGGTGCCATTATGTCTATTGTCTTCTTCTATATCCTGAAGGCGATATTCGGCGTGGCATAAGCTTCGCCAATTAAGAAGCCATGAAAAGGCAGCCTGTTTCAGTGACAGGCTGCCAACTTTCCAGTAAAATCCGCGCTTTAAAAGTGTTCCAGAAAAAGCGCAGGTATGTCAGAAAATAACCCGTCTTCTTTAAAAGTCAGTGACTTCTCGTTCGAATTGCCTGACGAGCTTATCGCCCGTTATCCGCAGGAGCAGCGCAGTGCCAGTCGCCTGCTGCAGATCAATGCCGAGTCAAAGTCGATAGAGCACAAACAGTTTACTGACATTATTGATACCCTGAGTTCAGGTGACCTCCTGGTGTTTAATGACACTCGCGTTATTCCTGCTCGCTTGCTGGGTGAAAAAGTATCCGGCGGGAAAGTAGAAGTGCTGATAGAACGACTGCTGGATGAGCACCGGGTATTAGCTCATGTTCGCTCGAACCGCTCGCCTAAAGCGGGCGCAGAGTTGCTTTTGGAAGGTGCTGTAAAGGTCACTATGTTAGCGCGGCACGATGCGTTATTTGAGCTTAAATTTGAGCATGAAGAACCCGTATTGGACATTCTTGAAGAATATGGTCACATGCCGTTACCGCCATACATCGACCGTCCGGATGAAAGCTCCGACAAAGAACGTTATCAAACCGTTTATAGCCGTGAGCCGGGAGCTGTCGCCGCGCCAACAGCGGGGTTGCATTTCGACGACGATATTCTGGAAAAGCTGAGAAACAAAGGTGTTAACTTTGCTTATGTAACGCTGCATGTTGGTGCGGGGACATTCCAGCCGGTGCGCGTGGAAAATCTCAATGATCACGTCATGCATAGCGAGTACGCAAAGGTCAGTGAAGAAACCTGCAATGCTATAAAAGAGACGAGAGCCAATGGTGGGCGAGTTGTGGCAGTAGGCACCACCTCTGTACGCTCGCTGGAGTCAGCGGCAAATGCTTCAAGTAGTGACGATATCGAACCCTTTTTCGACGACACCGATATTTTTATTTATCCGGGGTACAAATTTAAAGTGGTCGATAGTTTAATAACGAATTTTCACTTACCGGAATCGACACTCATTATGCTGGTTTCAGCCTTTGCCGGACGTGATTTAATTATGGATGCTTATCAGCAAGCCATTGATGAAAAGTACCGATTCTTTAGCTACGGCGATGCAATGCTGTTGCAGCGATAAACAGACAATTTTTGAAGTGATACATTATGACAATGAAATTTGAACTTGATAAAACCAGTGGTCGAGCCCGCCGTGGACGCATGCAGTTTGAGCGTGGCACCGTAGAAACACCGGCTTTCATGCCCGTTGGGACACTGGGGACCGTTAAGGGAATGACCCCGGAAGAGGTTAAAGATACCGGGGCTCAGATTTGTCTGGGTAATACTTTCCACCTAATGCTTCGCCCGGGCACGCAAATTATTCAGCAGCATGGCGACCTGCATGACTTTATGAATTGGGATAAGCCCATTCTGACGGACTCGGGCGGCTTTCAGGTATTCAGTCTTGGCGAGCTGAGAAAAATTACCGAAGAAGGTGTGACCTTCCGTTCGCCAATTAACGGTGAGAAGATTTTACTGACGCCAGAAAAATCGATGCAGGTTCAGCGTGAACTCGGGTCTGACATTGTCATGATTTTTGACGAGTGTACGCCATTTCCAGCCACTCAAGCAGAAGCTCGTAGCTCTATGGAGTTGTCGCTGCGCTGGGCTGAGCGTTCTAAAAAAGCGCACGAAGGAAATAAGTCAGCGCTTTTTGGTATTATTCAGGGCGGTATGTACGAAGAGCTGCGCGACATTTCCTTGAAAGGCTTAACTGACATTGAGTTTGACGGCTACGCGATAGGCGGCTTGTCGGTAGGCGAGCCCAAAGAAGACATGATGCGCATTTTAGAGCACACGGCGCCCAAAATGCCGGAGCAAAAGCCACGCTACTTAATGGGTGTGGGCAAACCGGAAGACTTGGTTGAAGCCGTGCGTCGTGGTATCGATATGTTTGACTGTGTCATGCCAACCCGTAATGCGCGTAACGGTCACCTGTTTATCAGTTCCGGCGTGGTAAAAATACGTAACGCGGTGCACAGAACCGATACCGGTCCGTTGGATGAAAACTGTGACTGCTACACTTGTAAAAATTACTCTCGGGCGTACTTACATCACTTAGACAAAACCAATGAAATGTTGGGTGGGCGTTTAAACACTATCCATAACCTACGTTTTTATCAAAAGGTCATGAGTGATATGCGCGATGCGTTAGATAACGATACATTCGACAAGTTTGTCGAGGCGTTTTATCAGCAGCGCGGTCAGTCAGTTCCGCCGCTGGACTGAAACTTCTCAAGCATTTTCTGGGTAGGCAAGTAATGTTCAGCAGAGGAAAGCTCCTGTGCTGAACTCAGCGCTGCCCAGGCCTGTTCAACCCAGCGAGCTCTTAAATGCTCCTGTTTTTTGTTCACTCTAGCGAGTGCCAGATAAGCTTTGGCTTGGACGTGATACGCGGCATCTGGTCTGGAATATTTAGCTGGAGCGCCCATATTATTTAGAGCGTTCAATAGCCGGGTGGTGTACTCGGTATCCGAAAAAATGGGCTCAAGCCCGAGCAGGAACTCAATGCGTTCACGGTGATGCGTCAAATAATCACCATGCTCACTAATTGCATTGTCGAAATGTGATAGTGCTAGCTCGACAGTCTCCTGGGCCTCGCCCAAGTTGCCGTCTTCAATTAAGTGCTCAGTATAATGAGCAAATACTTGCCCGTGCGAATGTTGATGAACCGGGGCACTGTATATGCTTTCGTAAGTCTCGAGTTTATTGAAAGCGGTAAGAGCCAGCCCCCCTAGTATTAGGGTGGAGGCGGTCAATGCCGTTGCCCAGCCCAGGCGTCTTCGTTGCTTGTAAGATTTAGCTCGCCATTTAGCTAGCGTATTAGCCAGTTCCGGCATGTCAGTAAATGATTCATAAGAGTCGACGGCGAGTGCTTTCTTAATAATGTCCGCCAGCCCTGACGGCAATCGGCGCTTATCGGCTACAGGTTGCATTAAAAATACATCGGGGGTCATGCTGGCAAGAAGAAGTAGCAGTAATTCACCAACCTGATAGATATCTTGTTGCTGAGACTCTCTCGAAACGTTTTCAGCGATACTTAAATCAACCAATACAGGCACATCGGACTGCTTCTGTTTCGACAAAATGATGTTATGTCCTTTCACGTCATTATGAGCGTACCCCGACTTGTGTAGTGCGCTTAAAGCATTGGCAAGTTGATAGGTAATTTCAACCGCATCGTTAACTGATAAGTGCTTATTGAGTTTATCGAGCCTAGTCCCTTCAACATACTCCATGACAAGGAATAAAGATGAAGAGGTGACTTCTGGCTCACCAATGTCATAAACGCGACATAATGAAGGGTGTGAAACCTGAGACAGTAAGCGAGCTTCGCGAACCAAACGGTTACGACTGACTAACGAGGGTGAGCGGGCGAACTTCACGGCAACGGTACGCTGAAGTCTCTCGTCGTAAGCTTTATAAACCAAGCCGCTACCGCCGTAACCGAGCAGGCCTTCGCATTGGTAACGTTCGGGTATCGGGTATGGGAATGTGTCTCTGGAATAACTAATAGCCAAGTTCGCATCCTTACTGTCTAGCTAATTCAGAGTCTAGCGAGCATAGTCGGTAAACAACAGGATCCAAGCTAACGAAAGCCTTCCTTATAAAAACTGACGTCAATTGACATCGACTGATAAATATCGAGTATTTACTTAAAAAGTAGCAGATATTCGCTATTATGAATGGTTAATAAAATAATAATAAAAAAGGACAGCACTAATGCAGAATGGCAAAGGTGTTTTGGCGAACAATCGGTTTCGGCAGCCTGCTCAAATTTCATTACAGTCAAACGGTGGCTACCAGACATTGAACATCACGCTGGTTGGCCAACAATACCCCGACTACTTGATTCTTGAATTGTCCCGCCAGTATCGTTGGCAGGATGTATTGCCCCAGTTAAAAGCGAATAAAACATTTGCGTTTACCACAGTGGCTGCATCGGGTGAGCAAGTAACAGGAACGGTCGATTTACTCAGCATGACACAGTTTCCGCAAAAGTTATTGTTTGTGAGTTATCCTCGAGAAGCGAACATTCAGCCTTTACGCACATCTCCTCGCATTCCGGTTAACTGTAGCGCAGAGCTTCAACTGCATCATGCAGAGGGTAACGGTAATCCATTAAGCGGTACCGTTGTCGATGTATCGGGAAAAGGTATTGGTTTCCAATATCGAGGGACTCAACCGGTTTCTCTGGAGGACGAAGACGGGTTACAAGCCAGCGTAACAGTGACTGAACCGGGCAACGATTTGTCACTTGGGCTTTTCCATGTAAAAAGTTTGGATATTGTTGGACCAGGGGTATGGCAGTTTGGGTTAGCGTTTAAAAATAAGCCTGACGAGTTCCAAAATTTGCTGGGAAAACTGCTGATGGCATCGTCGGAAGTTAAGGCATTATTGAGTGACAACGATATTGGTTTTGAAACATTGGATAACACTTTACAAGCCGAATCTTAGTCGGTACAATTCAGCACCAATTTAAGCCAGTAGCGGCTAATTTTTAATCAAATAGATAATTTATCCGAGGTGATGTTTTAATGCCAGTCGTAAAAGTGAAAGAAAACGAGCCGTTTGACGTAGCTTTGCGTCGTTTCAAGCGCTCTTGTGAAAAAGCAGGTGTTCTGTCAGAAGTTCGTCGTCGTGAACACTACGAAAAGCCTACTGCAGAGCGCAAGCGCAAGAAAGCCGCGGCCGTAAAACGTCACGCTAAAAAGCTGGCTCGTGAAAACGCTCGTCGTACTCGTTTATACTAAGAGCGTTTAACGACAATTTGAGTGTTCACTTTTTCGTAAAGTGCTGGAAGCCGTGACTTATTGTCGCGGCTTTCGTGTTTCTGTTGATTCTTTAACCTTGAAACTGAGACGGCAATGGCAGGCTTGATCCCTAAAAGCTTTATTCATGATTTACTCGAAAGAGCAGACATTGTTGAAGTCGTTGACAGTCGTGTGCCGCTAAAAAAAGCCGGCAAGAACCATCAGGCATGTTGTCCCTTCCATAACGAAAAATCGCCATCCTTCACCGTCAGCCAAGACAAGCAGTTTTATCACTGCTTTGGGTGCGGCGCCCATGGTAACGCTATCGACTTTCTAATGGAGTTCGATGGTCTGCAGTTTCCGGACGCGGTCGAAGAATTGGCAGGTTTGTTTGGGGTGCAGGTACCCAGAGAAGAACCGGAAAACCCGCAAGCGGCGCAGAAGAAGCAACAGCAAACTCAGGATGATGTCGCGATAATGAATCAAGCGGCACGGTTTTATCAGCATCAGCTGAAACATCATGCGAGTTCGGAGCAAGTTATTGGCTACCTGAAAAAGCGTGGTCTGAGTGGCGAAACGGTTAAGCGCTTTCAAATAGGCTATGCTCCGGACGACTGGGACAGCTTGCTAAAAACCTTCGGGCAAGGTGCTAAACAGCGTCAACAGTTGCTCGAACTGAAGCTCATTAACCGTAACGATAAAGGTCGTCATTATGACTTTTTCCGTGACCGGGTTATGTTTCCCATCCACGATCGGCGCGGGCGGGTTGTCGGCTTTGGTGGACGAATCATTGAAGGTGACGGACCAAAGTATTTGAACTCACCGGAAACGCGTTTGTTTCATAAAGGTAGTGAGCTCTACGGTTACTGGCATATGCAACAAGCTGTGCGCCGACCAGATCAAGTGGTGGTTGTTGAAGGTTATATGGATGTCGTTGCGTTGTCTCAGGCTGGTATTGACTATGCTGTTGCATCGCTGGGTACGGCAACGACAACTGAGCAGCTGCAGCGTTTATTCAGAACGTCACCGCGTGTTGTCTGTTGTTATGACGGAGACCGAGCGGGTCGAGATGCCGCCTGGCGAGCGCTGGAAAATGCGCTACATTTATTAAAAGATGGTCTTGATATGGCCTTTTTATTTCTGCCGGAAGGTGAAGACCCGGACTCCGTTGTCAGGGATAAAGGCAAAGAAGCGTTTGAACAGGCATTAACTCAAGCGAAGCCTTTCACTGAATACTTTTTTGAACACTTGCAGGAAGGTATCGACGTTAGTACTGATGCCGGCCGCTCACAGCTACTCAGTACAGCAAAGCCACTGATTGAGAAAATAGCCAGTGGGTACTACCGCGATGCTTTAATGCAACGGTTAGCTGAAATACTTCGACGTGAAACGTCTCAGTTAGAGCGACATTTTGACAAGCCTAATCAGAAGCGGCCTAAGTCCGAGTCAATAAAGATGACGCCAATTAGAAAGGCGATATCTTTACTGCTTCAATACCCGCAGCTTGGCACTAAAATAGCGGTTAAGGAAGAACTGCGGGCACTTCAGCTAAATGGCGTTGAGTTGTTCATTGAACTTCACAAACAGTGTGCGAATAAGCCAATGACAACAGCGCAGGTACTTGAGAGCTGGCGCGACAGTGACTATTACTCAGCTCTGCAAAAGCTAGCGCTTTGGAATCATCAGCTCGATGAAGAAAACATTGAGCAGGAATTCTCTGATATTTTTATTTATTTGATAGACCAGTATTTCGAACAAAGAGCAAACGCACTCTTGAAAAAATCGCAAGAGGGCGCATTAACTAAGGTAGAGCGCCAAGAATACCAGACAATTATACAGTACTTAAACAAGGCGAAATAACACTCGCTAGTCAGCCTTTTCTAGCTTAAAAGACTGAATTCTGTTATACTGTCTGGTCATTTTGGGTATTCTACATTCACAGTCATGGGTGGAACGTCTGTATGCAGCAGAGTCGGCAATCGCAACTGAAAGTACTTATTGCGAAAGGCAAAGAGCAAGGTTTTTTAACTTTTGCTGAGGTTAATGACCATTTACCTCAAGAAATTGTAGATTCCGATCAGGTTGAAGATATTATTCGCATGATCAACGACATGGGCATCCGTGTCTTTGAGAGTGCGCCGGACGCCGATGACTTGATGATGGCCGAGAGCGCAGCAGACGAAGATGCTGCGGAAGAAGCTGCTCAAGCCCTAGCGTCGGTCGACAGCGAAATAGGCCGAACAACTGACCCAGTGCGTATGTATATGCGTGAAATGGGTACTGTTGAATTGCTGACTCGTGAAGGCGAAATTGATATTGCCAAGCGCATTGAAGAAGGTATTAACCAAGTTCAGTGCTCTGTGGCGGAATACCCTGAAGCCATTAATTTCTTATTGGATCAGTGGGACTCTTACGAAGCGGAAGAGTTACGCTTAACCGATATTATCTCTGGTTTTATCGACCCGGAAGAGGTCGATGAAGCGCCTGTTGCTGCTACTCACGTTGGTTCTGAACTGCCAGAAGAAGAGCTGGAAGACGAAGACGACGATGCAGACGATGACGAAGAAGAAGAGTCAGATACTGGTATCGACCCTGAATTCGCTCGTGCTAAATTCACCGAGCTGCGTGAACAATACGAAGCGACTCGCCAGGCAATTGCCAAGCATGGTCGTGATGGTGCCGATGCCCGCGTTGAAATTGACAAACTAAGCGATCTGTTTAAACAGTTCCGTCTGGTACCAAAGCAGTTTGACCGTCTAGTTAAAGACATGCGTTCAATGATGCAGCGTGTGCGCGTGCAAGAACGTATTATTATGAAATTAAGCGTTGAACAAGGCGGTATGTCTAAGCGCGATTTCATGAAGGCTTTCGCAAGTAATGAAAACAGCATGGCGTGGGTTGATGCGCAAATTAACTCAGGCGAGAGCTACGCAAGTACAATGAAAGAAACACGCGACGAAATTGAGCGTTGCGTGAATAAGTTGGTCGACGTTGAGAAAGAGACCGGCTTAACCATCGGTAAAGTTAAAGAAATTAACCGCCGTATGTCTATTGGTGAGGCGAAAGCCCGCCGTGCGAAAAAAGAGATGGTGGAAGCCAACCTGCGTTTGGTTATTTCAATTGCGAAGAAATACACCAACCGAGGCCTGCAATTCCTGGACTTAATTCAGGAAGGTAACATCGGCTTGATGAAAGCGGTGGATAAGTTCGAATATCGCCGTGGTTACAAGTTCTCTACCTATGCTACGTGGTGGATCCGCCAGGCAATTACTCGTTCAATTGCGGACCAGGCTCGTACGATTCGTATCCCGGTTCACATGATTGAAACCATCAATAAATTGAACCGTATTTCGCGTCAAATGTTGCAGGAAATGGGCCGAGAGCCGCAGCCGGAAGAACTGGCTGAGCGCATGATGATGCCGGAAGACAAAATTCGCAAAGTTCTCAAAATTGCAAAAGAACCGATTTCAATGGAAACCCCTATTGGTGACGACGAAGATTCGCACCTGGGTGATTTCATTGAAGACAACACGCTGGACTTACCTATCGATTCGGCGACGTCTGAGAGCTTGCGTAACTCAGTGCGCGAAGTGCTCGGCGGCCTTACCGCTCGTGAAGCGAAAGTCTTGCGTATGCGTTTTGGTATTGATATGAATACTGACCATACTTTGGAAGAAGTTGGTAAACAGTTTGATGTAACTCGTGAACGAATTCGTCAAATTGAAGCCAAAGCATTAAGAAAGCTTCGTCATCCAAGCCGCTCTGAGCAGCTGAAATCGTTCTTGGATGAGTAAGATATTCTCTGACACAGGAGGCAGCATGGGTAATAACCGTGACAATTGGCCGAAACGTATTATTGACTCGCATTTGCATATTTACGATGACGAGTTTCCGCTAATTGAAAACCAAGGTCATATCCCTGAGCCTTTTTATATTGATGATTATCGGAATTTAACACGTGGCCTGCCTATTGAAGGCGGTGTTATTGTGTCGGGTTCATTCCAGGGCTTTGAGCAGCGTTATTTGAAAGCCGCACTGGAAAATTTGGGTGACAACTTTGTAGGCGTGACCCAACTACCAGGCTCTGTGAGTGATGAAAAGATTCAGCAACTGAACGAACACCGCATTCGTGGCGTTCGTGTGAACCTGAAGCGCGGTGTTCACCGCGACATTGAAGGTATTGTTGAATTTGGTAAGCGTATTTGGGACTTAGCGGGTTGGCATTTGGAAATTTACGTCGACAGCCGCGAGCTTGACGACATGGTGCCTACGCTGCTGAAGCTCCCAAAACTTAGCGTTGACCACTTAGGTATGGCTAAGTCGGGCTTGTCGCAAGTGCGTCGTTTAGCCGAAGGTGGCGTAAAAATTAAAGCCAGTGGTTTTGGTCGCACAGAAGTCAATGTGGCTGATGCTGTTAAAGCGCTATATAAAACTAACCCAGATGCTTTAATGTTTGGCACCGACTTACCAGGTACCCGTAGTAACCGTTCGTTTGAGCCTTCGGACATTACAACCATTGTGAATGCGTTGGAAAGTGCCGACGGTGGTGCAGATGCTGTTGATAAAGTGTTTTATCAAAATGCACGCGACTTCTACCAACTTCCTTAATAAGAGCGAGTGACGCAACGTGCAGTCACTCGCAAGCCACACCCGTACTAATCGCTGGTTCGCTATCGCTATTATTGCGATAGCGATAGGTGGTCTGCTGCTGACTTATTGGCAGTCATCCGGTCAATTAATCAGTCGAACGACAAGTAGCCTTGAGCAAACCTGCGCGGCTGTTCAGCGAACTGTTAGTAACCTCTATCCCTCTTCTGAAAGTAAGCAGCAAGCGGTTAGTAACCCCGAGCTTTTGTATCAGGCTATTAGCGAGTCTATTCGCAATAAGGAACACACGCTTGGCGGCTTTTGGCACATTGAAAATGGATTCATGGGCTACGCGGTAGCCTCTTCACGTGGTAACTCGCAAGACAGCCAGTTAGCCGGAGCTGTCCAACTGGCTATAAGCTCCGCAGCCCGAAAGGCAATTGCTGATAATAAAGCTGCTGCAAATGTCACTGAGCAGCTGCCTATACGTGTCGTGGTGGCATGTCCGGAAAAACAGCACGCTGGGCTTGCCATATGGCTTAGTCATCCCATACAGCCGGTACAGAATTATTTTAGTGTCACTGCAAGCGTGCTATTTGTGTTGCTGGCATTAATTGGTGTTGCCATTATTGTGCGAGAGTCAGCGTTTAATCGGCGTTGGCACAAAGAGCGTGATCGCATTGTGAATGACGCTGAAGATACTAGTAAAGCCGTTTCTGTGACCTCTGAAATAGGTGAAATACAGCCTTTCCTTCTTTTGTTGTATCAAGCACGCCAGCAAGTACAGGCTGCTGAGCGAGAACTCGAGAAAGAAGCTGACAAGCTTCGCCTTGCCTCTGAAAAAACCTTAGCCGGTCGCATGGCACGTTCAATGGCGGCATTAGCTTTGAGTAATTTGGAAAATATCGAGAAACGGTTAAGGGACAGTGATAGCGCTGAATTGAAATCTAAAGTACAAGAGCTTGTGAGCTTGTTTGAAGCCTTCTCACAGCTGTCGCCAGACATGCAGGGGCTTGATAAAAGCGACCTCGAGTTAGAGGCCTGGCTGCAGGATATTGCGGATTATCATGAAAGCTTTTCAGGTGAGAAGAACATTACCGTAACTTCTATTGTCGACGATAATATTCGTGTCACGATAAGCCCATTAGTGTTTCGTTTTGTTTTTGACTTCCTGCTTCGGCATGTCGTGAGGTTTATACCGGTTAACTCCGAAGTGCTGATACAGGCAAATATCGAAGGCAACTTTGTGAATGTGTCCGTGTGCGACGAAAGTAACGGCGTAGCCAAGAAAAACTTAGGTGCTATGTTCGAAACCGATGACGTAAACCCGGACGCTTACGGCGTTGGCTTAAAAGTGATCAAAGACGCAATAAAAAGTCAGGGCGGCGACATAAATTACGAAAAACTTGAAAAAACATCGCGATTTAACGTGCTGATACCCATGACAAAAGGGTAAAAAGTTCGTATAATCTGCGCCGCTTTCAAGCATTCCAACCAGAAATGGCCCCTTAGCTCAGTGGTTAGAGCACCCGACTCATAATCGGTTGGTCCGCAGTTCAAATCTGCGAGGGGCCACCACTTCCAAAATGCCATTAAACTGCAACAAAAACCTGTCTAAAATGTAACAATCCTCAATCAAGCAACCCTTAAAGGTGTGAACATGGCGAACCAATTAGTCAGGGAAACCGGCTTAGGTGGCGCGTTAATCATTGGCCTGGGCTCTATTCTGGGTACCGGCGCCTACGTCAGCGTAGGACTCAGTGCGACCATAGCCGGCGATATGCTGGTTTGGGCAATTGTACTAGCGGCGCTAACCGCGTTGTTTAATGGGTTGTCTTCTGCACAGCTAGCGGCTGCACACCCTGTCAGTGGCGGCACTTACGAGTATGGTTATCAGTTTTTGAATCCAGCCAGCGGTATCATAGCCGGCGGACTCTTCATCGTGGCAAAAAGCGCTTCGGCGGCAACGGCGGCATTGGCGGTGGCGTGGTATATCAGTGCCAGTTTTGGGGTGTCAGAAACCACGGTAAAAGCGGTTGCCATAGGCCTTTTGGTGCTGTTTACGGTATTTGTGTTGTCCGGGGTACGCAGAACTAACTGGCTGAATATGCTGTTAGTCACAGTCAGTATTATAGGCTTAGTGGTATTTATTGGTGTTGCTTTAGGGAGTGACTCTAAAGCACCGGCAGTTGGTAATGAGTTGGTTCCAACCAGCCATTTGTCGCTTTTCCATGCGGCGGCTTTAATGTTCGTTGCATTTACCGGCTACGGACGCATAGCCACAATGGGGGAAGAAATAACCGACCCCAGACGCAATATTCCCAGGGCGGTGGTCTTGACGTTAGCGGTGGTTAGTGCGTTATACATTGCTGTTGGTTTTGCTATTCTGCATGTAGGGGGCCTTAATACATTTGAAGAGAGCCACTTCAATATCGCTAACCTAATCAGTGACTCTCCGTGGCAGTGGGTGGTCATTGTCGGCGGAATACTAGCTATGGGCGGTGTGGTTTTAAACTTATTACTCGGTGTCTCGCGTGTCATTTTAGCTATGGGACGCCGCGGTGACTTGCCTCGCCTTCTGGGCGGCCTCGATAAAGCCCAGAAGGCGGCACCTGCTGCGACCTGGCTAACCTTTCTTATTATGGGCATTATCGCCGCGCTCGGAGGCATCGAATCCGCCTGGACATTAAGTGCTTTCACCGTACTTATTTACTACGGCATCACGAACATAGCGGCTCTGAAAGTCAAGAAAGAGCAGCGTTTTATTCCTAAATTTGTGTCGGTGCTCGGACTAATAAGCTGTTTTGGGCTGGTCGGGTTAGCGGCTATTGCTTAGTTTGCGTATAAAGCGTTGAACGGACACTTTAATACGTTTGTGAGTGAGTCACTGACTCGCTATCGTCCTGAAGTTGTTATAGCGTTTATAGAATAAACATTTTATTGAGGATCTTTTATGAAGCGCTATTTAACAGTCATAATAGCCGGAGCTCTTTCTCTATGTGTGAGCGCTGAAGAAACCGACACAACGCTCAATGCCTACGCTGCCGGATACAAAGCAAACTTTACCTGCAGCGCAACCTTTAATGGCGGAAAGTCACCATCGCAAATTAAAGAAGACGAGCTAACGGGGATTTATTCTTTAATTGCCGATAAAGTGAATGGGCTGACCGCTGAAATAAATAGCAACGATAAATGGGTCCGTGTTGCCTATGATGATGGCAAAAGAATCCGTTATTCAGTCTGGCGACCTCGCTTAGGCTGTGTTGATTTGCCGGTAGGGGCTACTGAACAAGACATTAAACAGGTTTACCAGCCGTTTCAAAACAACCCCGCTGAACAAGCGGACACCGGAGACCCATGGCAAAGCCGTAACGCGGTTAATGAACCCACCGGAAACGACAAGCTAGATGCAGTCATTGAGCAGGCCTTTACGAAACATTATGGCGAAGGTGCACGAACGTCTGCCGTGTTAATCGCGACGCCGAATAAAATTATTGCTGAGCGTTATAAAGAAGACTTCACGCCGGAAACAGCCCAACGAACCTGGTCTGTGGCGAAAAGCATCGGTGCCAGCGTTATTGGCGCAGCGGTTCAGCAGGAGATTTTATCGGTTGACCAAAAAGCAGGCCTGCAGAACTGGTCGCATCCGTTGGATCCGCGTCAGCGCATTACACTGGAAAATCTATTACATATGGCGTCAGGCCTTGATAGTAACCAGGCGGGTAATCGAACCGATCGTGTCTACATGGGCGGCGGTTTAGTCAGTGACACCGCAACAGAAACGGCACTTGAAGTTGAGCCGGGCTCTCGTTGGAAGTACGCGAACAATGACACCATGTTGGCGCTTCGCGTACTGCGTGAAACAATGTCCAGTGAAGAGGCTTACGTAACCTTCCCTTATGAAGCGTTGCTCGACAAAATCGGTATGCAGCATACGTTTTTAGAAACAGACTGGCAGAGTGACTTCATTTTGTCGTCACAAGTATGGACAACATCACGCGATTTGGCTCGCTTAGGTGTATTGCATTTACAAAACGGGAAGTGGCAGGGGGAGCAGATCTTACCGCCGAATTGGTTGGAATATATCAGCACCCCGACACCCGCCCAACCGCCTGAAAGCGCTCCAGGTTATGGCGCACAGTGGTGGCTCTACAATGAACGTTTTCCAGATCTTCCTGACGACACTATTGCGGCACGTGGTAATCGCGGGCAGTTCCTGGTCATTATTCCAAGCGAGAACCTTATTGTCGTACGTCGCGGTTACGACTTAGCGGGAAAAGCAGGCTTTAACGAGCATGATTTTACCCGAGATATAATCCGTGCATTGAGTCATCGTTAAGAAAACCATGAATTAGCCGATAATATCAACGTGTATAAAAATAAAAAACGGTGGGACCATGCAAATAAAAGGCTCTTTGCAGCGTAAGCTTATTCTGTCTATTTCAGGCGTTTTGATTGTTTTACTGGCTGCGTTTGGTGTATTTGTTACTCAAACAATCGCTGAGCTAACTCGAGAGAAAACAGAAGCCCAGGTTGCCGAGCTTATTGAGCTAAGAGCTGCTGAAATTAATAGCTTTTTCAGTGAGAGAGCCCGAATTCCCACTACCCTTTTAACGGAACCGCGAATTACTCGATGGTTAACTCAGTATACTGAAAGAGGGAAGGATCTCTCGACGGACTCAGATTTTCAATCAATAAAGGAGTCCTTTGAAACTATTGTTCAGAATGACCCCACCGTTAAATCTGTTTTTATGGGGTCTGCGAACACCTATGAATACCTTTATGAGGAAGGTCGTATTGGTGTTGATACTTCGGGGCCCGATGCGGGCGACCCAACCAAGGGCTACTTTACTAATAAGCGTCCATGGTGGCATAACGCGATAGAAGAGGGGCGTTTATATTTGACGTCTCCTCAGGTTGACGCGACGGACAAAACAATTTCTTCAGTATTGCAGATGCCCATAGAAAACCAACAGGGTGAACTTGTAGGTGTTGGTGGGGTTGATATATTAATTACAACCATTGCTGAGCTTATTGACAGTATAAATTACCAAGGGCAAGGTAAGGCGTTTTTGGTGAATGAAAAAAATGAGTTAGTTTACTTTCCGACTCAGGATATTGAACTGGATCTGAATACGCCTATTGGAAAATTAGATAGTGTTTATTCGTCAGCTTTGGAGTCTGAAACTCAAGGTTTTGATAAGTTATCTGAAACCATGTCAAAAAGCCCGCGAGAAAGCGGCATCTCCTTAACGTGGAAGGGAGAAGACTATCAAGTATTTTATGTCCCTGTGAAATCTGAAGTGCCTTATATCGATTGGCAACTAGGGTTATTGGTTCCAAGCGAAATGATAGAGGTGCCAATAGCCAACGCTCGCTGGATGTCTTTCAGTAGCCTGTTAGCTATTATTATCGTTCTGACGTTAGTGACCTACTACGTGTCAATGAAAGTGTTTAAGCCAGTCAAAACGATTGCCGCAGCGATGAAAGATGTTGCTCAAGGTGACGGCGACTTAACTCAACGCTTGGAAATAGATTCTGATGATGAAGTCGGAACTATGGCGCGCGAATTTAACCGATTCTCAGACAGGATACAGCAGCTCATTGCACATGCGAATCAGTCCTCAGAACAGGTGAATGGGGCAGCTGATCGAGTATCCGGCACTGTGAATGAACTGAACGGTGAAGTGCATAACGAACAACAGCAAATAGCGCGAATTGTTGAGGCGGTTCAGAGAATGAATGCCACCAGCGAGACAATAGCTGATTATGCGCGTGATGCGTCCCAGTCAGTTGATGATGCGGCGGAATCGGTCAAAGTCGTGTCGAATAATTCGCATAAAACGCAACAAGTTATTAGTGAAGTATCGCGTTCTATATCCAGCGCAACGGAAGCTGTTCAAAGTCTTAACGATGATGTTGCGGATATTACCACCGTTTTAGACGTAATAACCGGAATTGCGGAACAAACTAACTTATTAGCGTTAAATGCGGCGATTGAAGCAGCTCGAGCTGGTGAGCAGGGACGAGGTTTTGCGGTAGTGGCGGACGAAGTTAGAACACTGGCAACCCGAACTCAGGACTCCATTGACCATATTCAGAAAACGGTTGAAAAGTTGCAAGCCGAAGCGACTAAAGTCAAAGCTGCTATGGAGCAAACAGACGCCATGAGTAATGACGGTGAAGAGCAAGTTGAGTTGGTACTGAATGCGATTACCCAAATTGAGCGAGCGATGCAAAAAGTGACGCAAATGAACCACAGTATATCCACGTCGACAGAAGACCAACGGGCACTTGCTGCTGAAGTCAATGGTGAGTTAGAAAGCGTTCATAGCTTAACGGAACAAATGGTAGCGCACTCTAACTCTATGCAGTCTGACTTCAGTAGTTTAAGAGATATTTCATCAGAGCTGAAAGCGACCGTGGGCCGCTTTAAAATTAACTAGCGCTCTTAGCTCGCGCACGATGTAGCTTTTTGTAGCTGTCCAGCAGCTTCAGATGACGGTCGATGCCTTCCAGTTGCATGTTGGTTTGCGTCAGGCCGTAAAAGCGTGTGGTGCCTTGTACAGAACCTATAACTGCCTCAATGACGTCTTCACCGTACATACGCCCTAAATTATAGCGGTAATCGCTCAGCTCTAATTCGTCGTCGAGGGTGATTTCCAGCACGGCTTCCACCGCCCGATAAAACAGCACCCGCTCTGGTGTGTTGTCATTATACTGCAGGAACATTTCAACGTACTCTTGAGCGTCTTCACGACGTTGCAGTGCTAGATAAATAAGCAACTTAAGCTCTAAAATAGTGAGCTGCCCCCACTCGGTATTTTCATCAAACTCAATACCGATAAGGGTAATAATGTCCATGTAATTGTCGAGTTGGCTGTCCTCTAATCGCTCGACGAGATCTTCCAGGTGCTCGTCTGACAGGCGATGTAGGTTCAGAATGTCCTCGCGGTACTGCAACGCGATGTTGGTGTTGTCCCAGGCTAAGTCCTCAACCGGATACACTTCGGAGTAACCCGGCACTAAGATGCGGCAAACCGGAGCCCCTAAGTCTTCATGCACCATAATGTAGGCTTCTTTGTCCAATTCCTTCAGAATACTGAACAAGGTATCGGCTTCTTCATCATTGGTTGGGGATGCAAAGTCCCACTCTACAAACTCAATGTCTGACTTGGCACTGAAAAAGCGCCAGGACACGACACCAGAGGAGTCAATAAAATGCTCTACATAGTTGTTTGGCTCGGACACCGCCATAGAATTAAAGGTTGGCGGTGGTAAGTCGTTCAGTCCTTCAAAGCTGCGACCTTGTAATAGCTCCGTTAAGCTGCGCTCTAATGCCACTTCAAAGCTCGGGTGCGCGCCAAAGGAGGCAAATACGCCGCCGGTACGTGGGTTCATCAGCGTCACACACATAACCGGGAATTGTCCGCCAAGTGAAGCGTCTTTTACCAATACCGGGTAGCCTTGCTCCTCAAGGGCATTTATGCCGGCAACAATATCAGGGTATTTATTCAGGACGTCTTGCGGCACGTCGGGTAGGGTAATCTCGTCTTCAATAATTTGCTTCTTAACCGCCCGCTCAAAAATCTCTGACAAGCACTGCACTTTAGCTTCCGCCAATGTATTGCCGGCGCTCATACCGTTACTTAAGTATAAGTTCTCAATGAGGTTTGACGGGAAATAGATAGTTTCTCCGTCGGAATGACGCACAAACGGCAGTGACACAATGCCTCGATCGACACGTCCTGAATTGGTGTCAATTAAATGAGAGCCGCGTAGTTCGCCTTCAGGATCATAAAACTCGCGCGTTCGCTCATCGAGTATTTCTGCCGGTAGTTCATCATTTGGCCCGGGCTGAAACCACTTTTCTTGCGGGTAATGAACAAAGTCGGCATTGGCAATTTCTTCACCAAAATACTGGTCATTGTAGAAAAAGTTGCAGCTTAAGCGCTCAATAAATTCACCCAGTGCCGAGCACAAAGCACTTTCTTTGCTGGCGCCTTTACCGTTGGTAAAGCACATGTGCGACGCCGCGTCACGAATATGCAGTGACCAAACGTTTGGCACAATGTTGCGCCAGGAGGCCACCTCTATTTTCATACCCAAGTCAGCTAACAGCTTGGTCATGTTGTTAATGGTGTCTTCTAAGGGCAGGTCTTTGCCTTCAATGTAGGTTTTCTCGTCACCGCTGGGGTCAATAGTGAGTAATGCCTGAGCGTCCTGCGTGATGCTTTCCACAGCTTCAACGTCAAACGCCAATTCGTTCTCAATAACCCGCTTAACCGCGCAGCGTTCAGCCGCACGAATAATGCCTTTGCGATCTTTCTCGTCGATGTCCGCCGGCAACTCAACCTGAATTTTAAACAGCTGTTGATAGCGGTTTTCCGGGTCAACAACATTGTTCTGGGAAATGCGAATGTTCTCGGTGGGAATGTCGCGCGCATCGCAATAAAGACGAATAAAATGTGCAGCGCACATAACCGATGACGCTAAGAAGTAGTCAAACGGCCCGGGCGCTGAACCATCGCCTTTATAACGAATGGGTTGGTCAGAAATGACGGTGAAGTCATCAAACTTCGCCTCAAGGCGCATGTTTTCGAGAAAACGAACATTGATTTCCATAGAGAGGGACTTTCGCTTGTAAATAGAAGAGCTAAGAAAGTGCGGGATTATCCCACACTTTCAGTCATTGATCATTATCGGCGTAGCCACTGCCAACGGAGGAGTTACTCAAAGTCGCTGGCGCTGTGGCGTTCGCGTAACTGCTCGCTTTCTTCGCCCCAAACTTTGTTCACACGACGACCGCGTTTTACGGCTGGACGTTCGTTTATGCGCTTCGCCCAGGCCACCACGTTTTTGTACTCGTGTGCTTGTAAAAACTCTGCGGCTTCATAAACCTCGTTTAACACAAGTGCGCCGTACCAAGGGAAAATGGCCATGTCGGCAATGGTGTAGTCGTCGCCGGCAATATAGTCGTTGTCTGCGAGTTGCTTATCGAGCACATCGAGCTGGCGCTTTACTTCCATGGTGTAACGGTTAATGGGGTATTCCAGTTTTTCTGGCGCATAAGAGTAAAAATGACCAAAGCCACCCCCTAACATAGGTGCGCTGCCCATCTGCCAGAATAGCCAATTCAAACATTCGGCACGTTTGGCGGGCTCTGTCGGCAAAAACTCCCCAAACTTTTCGGCCAAATAAAGCAGTATGGACCCGGACTCGAATACCCGAGTTGCTGGTGTTGTAGAGTTATCGAGCAACGCCGGAATTTTTGAGTTTGGGTTGATGTCCACAAAACCGCTACTGAACTGCTCACCCTCAGTAATATCGATAATATAGGCGTCGTATTCGGCAGCATCTATGCCTTTCTCCAACAGCTCTTCAAATAAAATTGTGACCTTCTGTCCGTTCGGGGTTGCCAGCGAATACAACTGATGCGGGTGCTTACCCACAGGTAATTCTTTGTCATGCGTAGCGCCAGCCACAGGGCGATTAATACTGGCAAACTTGCCGCCACTTTCTTGCTCCCACTTCCACACTTTAGGTGGCTGGTAGTCATTTCCTGATACTGTATTTCCCATAAAACCTCCGAAATAGCGTTTAAGTGACTGCCTGGCGCTCTGCGTAACGTGACTCTTTATACGCATCTGTTTGCATGACGTTTCGTATTTGCTCAACAGCGTTCCATACATCTTTATAGCTGTTATAAAATGGCGCAAAGCCAAAACGAATAAAGTGCGGAGCTCGATAGTCCGCAATGACGCCCCGGTCTATCAGCGCCTGACACAGCTCGTAAGCATACGCGAACGAGTAACTCAGTTGGCTGCCTCGCTCTTCAGCTGACGCCGGGGAAAGACGTTGTAGCTGGTCACTTAAACCGTATTGATTGATTAAGTCGTCAAACAATGTCGTTAATGTCACTGACTTTTTACGCACGGTTTGCAAATCTAGATCGTCAAACAGCTCTAATGCAGCGTCGATTGCTGACATTGAAATAATAGATGGTGTACCAGCGAGAAACTGTTTAATGCCGCTGTCAGGTTGATACTGTGGGTCAAATTCAAATGGCTTATGATGGCCAAACCAGCCGGCAATGGGTTGTTGTAATTTATTTTGCAAAGCGTTATTTACGTAAACAAACGCCGGAGCACCTGGCCCACCATTGAGGTATTTATAGGTACAACCTACGGCCATATCGACGTTCCAGTTATCCAGGTGAACAGGCATAGCACCGGCACTGTGCGCTAAGTCAACAATAATAAGCGCACCATGCTGATGAGCCCTTTCGGTTAACGACTTAATATCGAGCCGCTTACCGCTGCGGAAGTTCACTTCGGTGACCATAACGACAGCGGTTGAGTCGTCGATACTGCGAAGCAAATTATCTTCCTGAACGTCAACGAATTGGCAGCGCTGTTCACCCAGAAGCCCTTGTAAGCCCTGTGCTATGTAAAGATCCGTAGGGAAATTGTCGCGGCTTGAAATGACTTTGTTGCGGCTGTTTGTGCCGTTAAAACTAAGTGCAGCGCTTAGCAGTTTGAATAAATTGACAGAAATAGAGTCGCAGCATATTAATTGACCTTCCGACGCGCCTATAATTGGCGCAATTTTTTCGCCCACTTGCTGTGGTAAATTGACCCAGTTATGTTGGTTCCAGCTGCTTATTAAGTCGTTACCCCATTGTTGCTCGGTAACCTCTTTGACCCTTTGTTTGACCCGTTTGGGTAGCGCACCGAGTGAATTGCCGTCCAGATAAATGGTGTTTTCAGGAAGGTGAAACTCATCACGATATTTGGCCAACGGGTCATTGCTATCTAAGACTTCTACATCAGTTACATTCATGGTTTCAATTCTTTGTTCAGCTGCTGAATAATGATTGTCCAGGTATCGGTTTTAGGGTGAATCATGTCGAAGTGGCCTGCGTCGTTTTTCGCTGGCCAATACTCAAAGAACTGAGAGGGGTGGGTGCCATAACTGTGTTTTTTAACGGAACTACCTGAGGAAAGTTCAAGCACCTCTGAAAAGGAGACTTGTTTAAGTTTCTCTGCTTGAACGCTGAGAGCAAAAGAGCACGTTAAAAAAGTGGCCAGAACGATAAATATTAAGCGCTTCATTAAATCATACCAATATTTTCTGTTAATCAGTTTTAGGTGTTGTTGGAACCATACAAGTTTAAAATTTTAAGGGCAATAAAATACTTGATTGATTACTAAAGAGATTTAGTTGAGGCGAAAAATTGAGCAGATTCTATACTCAGTAATGAGCGGTTTAGACTGTTCAGGAGGTAATTATGTGTATTGGGTGAACCCACCGAGAAAAGAGAAAAGCTTAAACACCGAAGACAACTAAGTCATTAGTGAATATTCAAGGCTGACTTTAACCAAGCCAGCCTTGGGACTTATTGTTCTAATTGACGCTCAACGTCGGCTTTTAACTCTTTTCGCAAGCCCAGCATAAATACAACTTCGGTCACGACAAATAACGGACCGACGGCTAAGCCCATAATGTCATCAACAAAAGCCGGTTTGCGACCTTCGAAGTAATGGCCAATAAACTGGAATACCCAACCTACAACAAACAAGCCAATGGCCCAACTGAGCCATAGCTCAGTTGGCATAGCCGCAAAGTATCGGCCGGCAGCCAACGCAAACCATAGCAAAACCGTCATAAGCAGGCCTAACGGGATATCCAGCCGAACATAAAAAATAATCGACAGAAAAACGGCAATGCTGGCAGGCGTAATAATCATAAACTCCATGGGCAAAACTGGCCGCGAAAGCAGCGTTAAAATACCCACAACAATCATCGGAATACCAATTAAGTGTGTTGCAACGTTCTTACGGTTGCGGTGGTAAGCGGCGTATTGAGCTAAATGTTCTACAATTGTTTTCATAGCTTTTCGTTTAGGAAGAGATTCGTTTTAGATTGATACGCATCGTTACCATTGTCAATTAGCTGTCTACATACTAATGTGAGTTGACTTTATGGGTTGAGTCACCTATTCCCAACGAATCCAATGTTCGCTCAACCTGATGTTGGGCTTTACCAAACTCATAGCAGAACTTGTTGAAGGGCACTATCTCGGTGTCGATATGTTCGCTTAAAACCGACTCCTTTAGCGTTTTTTTTATTTCAGCAGGAGGAAGGTGTGCATTTTTTTTGTTATTTGCTAAAAAGAAGCTCATTTCATCTGCAATCATAATAGCAGTTAATAACTGTCTGTTTTCTTTCGACAAGGCTTTACTATTAAATACTTCGGGTGTGTGATGGTACTGAACGGCTATACCGATAACCCTTGGTAAATGAAGTTTTTTACAAGCGCTCAACCCGACTTCAGCATGAGTGTGTCCTGTTATTTCTTTTTCGACATCAATAAGCTCATTTGCTGTGTGCCAACCTTTTTCTTCTGTTTTGTCTATGGCGTGAGGTGCTAACTGCAATATGACAAAACGGCCAATGTCGTGAAGTAGACCCGCCATATATACTTGTTGAGGGTCGACATATTGGTGCTCTGATCTCTCGACTAAATAACTGGCGAACTGAGCTACTTGCAGTGAATGCTTCCAAAGTTCTCGGTGTTCTGCTTTGCGTGGCAGGAAAACCCGGGTCACTGACTGTGCAAAGAGAAGCTCAAATAAACGTTTGGCGCCGACGCGAGAGAGAGCGGCTTTAACACTGGAGACTTTTGTCGCTTCATGTTGCGCGAAAGCGGCAGAGTTGGCGTACCCTAGCAATGCGGTGGCAAGCGGCGGATCGGCTTGAGCGAGTTTTAAAACAATATCGTAAAAGTCTTTGCTATCAGGGTTGTACTTCATGAGTTCATAGACAACCACTGGCAGCATTGGCAGCTTTTCTATATTTTTGCGTATACTTTCAATATCGACATTATTAATGCTACTAAGACTCCGGTTTGAAGGTGATGTTGTCATAAACTCATTATTGACTATTCTGAGTGGTTGTAAACTGCGAAATTAATGTTGATTACCCCTGCGACAATATGTCTCAAAAATTCCAATAGAACTAAACAGTATAAACATATAACCTAAGCGTAAAATTCAACTGAGAGGTTAACTATGTTCACTGTATCGCGTCTTATATCTGCAATAGTGTTTCTTAGTATATCAACATCCGCGTTTGCTAGTGAAGAAAATTACGAAGAGGCGGCGAAGCAGTTGCAACAGCGTTTAGGTAAGGTGCTTATGTCGACCATTCAGAAAGACGGTCATGTTGCTGCAATTTCTGTTTGTAACGAGCAGGCACCAGAAATTGCCAGTGCGGTGAGTGATGAACTAAACCTAAGCGTTGGACGTACATCTTTGAAAGTGAGAAACCCGCAGAATGAACCGACTAAAAAGCAACAGCAGGTTCTAAAAGAGTTCGAGCGGTTATGGAACAAAACGAAAGAAAACGTACCGACTCAGCGCTACACGAATGAAGAGGGGCAAACGGTTTGGATGAAAGCCATCGTTATGCAGCCACAGTGTGCGGCGTGTCATGGCTCGAGCATTGAGCCTGAGCTAAGAAAAGTAATTACCGACAAGTACCCAAACGATAAAGCGACTGGATTCGAAGTTGGGAAGATTCGAGGCGCTTTTTTAGTTAGATCAAAAAATTAAAGCCAATAACCCTTGATATTGTAAGGTTATTGTTTAGAATGACTTAAATCCTTAGTTAGGAGATGATGTGATGGAACTTGACCCGCTGTTCCTCTCGCGAATTCAATTCGCATTTGTTGTGTCTTTCCATGCCATTTTCCCGGTATTTACTATCGGACTGGCGTCTTATATTGCACTCATTTACGGCCTTGCATTCAAAACCAATAACCCGAAATGGGAACGTTTAGGCGCGTTCTGGACGCAGGTTTTCGCTGTTGTTTTTGGCATGGGAGTTGTGTCAGGCATTGTCATGTCGTTTCAGTTTGGTACGAACTGGAGTAATTTCTCTCTGGCAACCGCAAACTTCCTGGGGCCTGTGCTTAGTTACGAGGTTGTGACAGCATTCTTCCTTGAAGCTGCGTTTCTAGGGGTATTGCTATTTGGTCGAGGCAAAGTGCCTAACGGTGTGCATTTCTTTGCGGCGTTGATGGTCTCTATTGGTACCTTTATTTCGTCATTCTGGATCCTCTCGGCTAACAGCTGGATGCAAACGCCTGCAGGGGTAGAGATTCGTGACGGTATCTACCATGTAGTCGATTGGTCGGCGGCCATCTTTAACGAGTCTTTCTGGTATCGATTTGCTCACATGGGCTTGGCTTCATTCTTGACCGGTGGTTTTGTGGTTGCAGGTGTTAGTGCCTGGTTCCTGATTCAAAAGCGGGACACGGAGTTACATCGTAAAGCATTATCGATGACGCTTTGGCTGCTATTATTCCTGACGCCACTACAAGTCTTTATTGGCGACCTGCACGGCTTAAATACGCTTGAGCATCAGCCAACTAAAGTGGCTGCGATGGAAGGTAACTGGGAAACGCAAAAAGGCGCGCCTTTGTTATTGTTTGCAATTCCAGATCAAGAGCAGCAAACCAACCACTTTGAAGTGGGCATTCCGAAAATGGCTAGCTTCATATTAACTCACGACTGGGACGGTGAAATTCCTGGTGTGAAAGAGCAGCCACCGGAGTTACAGCCAAATGTACCTATCGTATTCTGGTCCTTCCGGATTATGGTGGCTATGGGTTTGTTAATGGTGTTGGTTGCTGTTATTGGACTGTTCCTGCGACGTAACAAAGCCTATATGCATAAGCGTTGGTACTTACAAACACTGCGTTTAATGACGCTAAGTCCGTTTATTGCTGTATTGGCCGGCTGGTTCGTCACCGAGGTGGGTCGCGCGCCTTATTTGATTTATGGGCAAATGACGCACGCAGAGGGAGTTACTCCATCGTTAACGGGTGGGATGGCACTGTTTACTTTGATTGGGTACTTCTTAGTTTATGCGTTTGTTTTCGCTGCTGGCGCTTACTATCTGACGCGAGTTATTCGTACAGGTACAGAAGGTACCGAACAACACGATGATGAGAAACATCGTCCGAAACGCCCACTGTCTGCTGCTGAAGCAAGCTTTGATTAAGGATGTCAGTTATGAGTGAACCCGTTTTTGACTTAACCTATATTTGGGCTGCAATCATTGCCTTTGGTGTCATCATGTATGTACTGATGGACGGCTTTGACTTGGGGCAGGGTATCCTGTTTATGTTCGCACCGAGCGAACAAGATAGAGATATTATGATGAATTCGGTTGCCCCTGTTTGGGACGGCAACGAAACCTGGTTAGTGCTTGGTGGAGCCGGGTTGTTGGCTGCTTTTCCTTTAGTCTATTCAATCTTCTTACCTGCACTTTATATTGGTGTGTTTTTACTTCTGGCAGGGCTCATTTTCCGTGGTGTAGCCTTTGAATTCAGGTTTAAAGCGCATTCGTCCAGGTACTTATGGAACTGGTCATTCGCTATTGGCTCCACCGTTGCAGCGTTTGCACAGGGCGCGGTAGTGGGCGCTTACATTCAAGGTTTTGAAACAGAGAATATGCGGTACGTTGGCGGTGCATTAGATTGGCTAACACCCTTCACTGTTTTGACCGGTGTAGGTTTGGTTGCGGGTTATGCACTGCTTGGTGCAACCTGGTTAGTGATGAAGTCAGAAGGAGCGACTCAAGATTGGGCTTACAAGCTTGTTAAACCACTATTGGCAGCTGTGTTAATCATTTTCCTTGTCATTAGCGTTTGGACTCCGTTTGTCGATGCATTTGTGGCTGAGCGCTGGTTTAGTGGCTTCTCTGCAATTTGGCTACTGCCTATACTCGGTTTACTCAGTGCATTCTGGATTTATCGGTCTGTTAGTCAGCGTCGCGAAGGCACGCCATTTATTGCGACCATGGCGCTATTTATCTTTACGTATTTAGGCTTGTTGGCAAGTAAATGGCCTTACGTAGTACCGCCGAATTATACTCTTGCGGATGCGGCGTCAGCACACGAGTCTCAGCTGTTTCTGTTAATAGGGCTGCTATTCGTTATTCCAATTGTACTGGTCTATACCGCTTGGACCTATTGGGTATTCCGAGGTAAGGTCAAAGCTGACCAGGGTTATCATTAGGAATGGTGAATGAACGCTGATTTTGCGTCTGCTTCAGCCTATTTAAAGCAGCTTGCTGCTTACGTAAAACGCCCCATTCAGTGGGCGTTTTTGTTAGGTTTATTAAAAACAGTGGCTGTCATCGGGCAGTTATCATTCCTGGCACTATTGGCCGAAAGATTATTTGTGAGTGGACACTCACTTTGGTCTCAGCCAATGCTATTGAGCGGGTTATCGCTCACCAGTTTGTTAAGAGCAACGCTGCCGCAAATACAGCAACAGTTTCTGCGCAGAGCGACATTATTGGCAAGCCAACAAGCTCGTCAGAAGCTTGCTGACGACTGGCAGCGAAAAGTGTTAGCGGGAAAGCCGTTAGCGGCAGCAGACGGTTCGTTGCAATTAGAGCCTATTGAATCTTTGAAGGGCTACTTCAGCCGCTATTTGGTGCAACAGTATTTGGTCGTCACCTCTCCGTTACTTATTTTACTGGTGTGCTTTTACTTAAACCCAGTTGTTGGTGCTTTACTCCTAATTTCAGGACCGATTATTCCGGTTTTTATGGCGCTTGTTGGTATAGGGGCTGAAAGGTTAAGCCAAAAACATGCACAACAAACGTTTGCGTTGAGCCGTGTATTTACTGACAAATTACGCAACCTAACGACGTTAAAGCTATTTGGTGCCGGTACTGCTGCTGTTAATGATGTCGCAGTAGCGGGCGAAGATTACCGCAAAGCCACTATGTCGACTCTTCGTATTGCGTTTTTATCGTCAGCTGTGCTGGAGTTTTTTTCCAGTGTGGCGATTGCCGGTGTTGCTTTGTATGTGGGCTTTGGTCTATTGGGTTATATCGACTGGTTAGGCGCTGACCAATTAACCTTATTTACAGGGCTCTTCGTTTTGCTGCTGGCGCCGGAATACTTTGCGCCACTTCGACAATTTGCGCAAAGTTACCACGATCGCGCGGCGGCTGTTGGTGCCGCGACCTTATTGTGCGAGTTAAATAAAGATAGCCTTACCGCTGAAGAAAGCTCTGGTACTAGTGATGATTTGCGCAAAGACACTCATCTTTATGCTTGGAATAACCTAAGCGTGACATTTGGCAGTAGCGGAGCTAATAAGCAATTAAAGTTTCCTGATAGCGAGATAGCGCGGGGGGAGCTTTGTGTAATAACAGGTGACTCAGGCAGCGGTAAAACGACGCTAGTCAAAGTTCTGTTGGGGCAGCTGCCGTTTCAGGGACAGTTATCTCAACCAGTCGAAAGTACTCACCAAATTGCCTATTTTGCTCAGCAACCATTCCTAACCGCAGGCAGCTTGCGTGCTAACCTCAACATATTCGAGCATCACAGTGACGCACAAATTTTCGAAGCATTAGCACAGGTGCGTCTTGATAAGCTTCTGGCAACGCTCCCTGAGGGACTTGGCACTAAGCTTTCAGAGCACGGGATCGGACTATCTGGAGGTGAGCAGCGTCGGCTTGCGTTAGCACGTTGCCTATTATCTCAACGAGCTGTCATTATCGCCGATGAGCCGACGGAGAATCTTGACGAAGTGTCTGCGGAAGCTATTAGAAAGTGCTTACAGAGTTATGCCCATGATGGCAATACCGTCATTGTCGCAAGTCATGATCCATTACTTATTAAACGGGCTACGCAATTAATAAAGGTGTCGGCATGAATCACCGTGACTGGCAATATTTAAAGCCCTGGCTTAAGCAGCTTAGAAGTGTCCGGCTTCAGATTTTTATTGGCTTGGGGCTTGCGACAGCGACTGCGTTATTTGGTATTGGTCTATTGTCATTGTCTGGTTGGTTTATAACAGCCGCTGCTTTATATACTGCATTTGATATTTACACACCGGGGGCCGGAATTCGCTTTTTTGCTGTGACGCGTACTCTGAGCCGCTATGTAGAGCGTTTGATCAATCACGATGCTGTTTTAAAGCTACAAGCGCGCTGGCGTGTCGCGCTGTTCAAAAGACTACAAGGCCGTTCGCTGGCAAGCTTAGCCCCTTTGCGAGTTGCCGACGGCGTACAATATTTAACGCGTAATCTGGATGCCATGGATAACCTGCTGTTAAGGCTTATGGCGCCGATGTTGGTTTTCGTATTATCGTCGTGTCTGTTGATTCTCTTTTGGGGAATCTATATTCCTTCGGCAGCGATAGCACTGGCAATAGCGGCATTGCTTGTGCTCTTTGTCAGTGTTCGAATGGCAAAGCAAACACGTGCTTTGGCAATGCAACAACTGCAATCAACACAGCGTTTGCGGCGGCAGTCGATGGCGTTTACTGAGTCAGCTACTGAGCTACTCGCATGGGGGGCGTATAAAACCCACCGGCAGGCGTTACTAAAGCAAGCCCAACGACAAGAGCAGCTCGACGACAAGCAGCTGGCAATGCAGCATAAAACACTATGGCTTGTCGAAATATTCTCTCACAGCGTCTTTTTGCTAGCGGTGATACTTTCAGGCTTTGCTTTTGAGTCGGGTATGATAAGCAGCGCTGACATGATTATGTTGGTGCTCTCAGCGCTGGCGTGGCAAGAGATTGCAGCGGAGTTACCGTCTCAATGGGGAGGTTATGGAAAAACGGTAGCGGCAGCGAAACACTTGTTAGCTAATGAAGCCTCAGTGCAGAAGCCAGTGAAGAGTCACAGCAGTAAGTCTTTGAAAAAAGCTATTTCCTTGACGCTGGATAACATCAGTGTCAAACGAGGCAAGCGAGTCCTGATAAGGCCGGTATCGGCACAGTTTAAACCCGGTTATGTCCATTGGCTGAATGGTCCGTCAGGCCTTGGTAAAAGCTCGTTAGCCGAAGCCATTATGGGGTGGCTGCCCTGTTTCACCGGAAAAATCACCTTATCGCAAGGGGCGGATGTAGATAACCATATCAGCTTTTTAACGCAAAGAACGGAAGTATTGGATGGGTCGATAAGAGAAAACCTGAACCTATCGCATCAACCTATGGGCGATGAAGAACTCTGGGCGGTATTGCAGTTAGTGGAACTGGATAATGTAGTAAGAGCCTTACCGGAATCACTGAATACCCTAGTTGGTGCCAGAGGCGTGATGCTATCAGGCGGTCAATTACGGAGACTTGTGTTAGCAAGAGTTTTATTACAAGGGCGTCCCATTATTTTGTTAGATGAGCCTTTTGCGGGGCTCGAGCGTCAACTGGCGAAAAGAATGCTGGAAAATATCGTTGCTGCCTACAAGGACAAAACGTGGATTATTATTAGCCACCTTGGGCCAAACGAACTTGATAACCCGAAAATTCCACAGGGGGAAACGGTAGTACTTAAACCGTTTTAACTAAAAAGCAGCGACTACCGGAGAGAATGAGTAGCCGCCACTAGGTTGGGAAAGGTTTATTTCTTTTCTTCGAAATTGCAGGCGTCAGGTGCGCTATGCGGTTCAGGTCGGTGACTGAGGTGTTTAGGCTTGGCTAGCCATTCCTTGCCTTTAAGCATGATATCCCAATATAGCCACGGCAACATTTTCTCTTTTAGGAACCAAGCCAAGCGAGTCGGTTTTGTGCCGTCAACTAACCAGGCTGGGAAGGTAGGTTGTAATTTGCCGCCATAACCAAATTCAGCCAATACGATTTTTCCGCGCTCTACCGTCAATGGACAAGAGCCATAGCCTTCGTAAACCGCCATTGCGGGTTTACCTGCAAGCGTCGACAGTACATTTTCGGCAACGACCGGGGCCTGTTTACGAACTGCTGCAGCGGTTTTCGCATTAGGTGCGTTAGCCACATCTCCAACGGCATAAATGTTGCCATACTGTTTGTGCTGCAGTGTTTCTGCACTGACATCGACCCATCCTACTTTATCGGCTAATGGGCTCTTGGCAATAACGTCAGGGGCTTTTTGCGGCGGACAAACATGTAACATATCGAATGACTTCTCTACTTCAGAGGTACGGCCGCTACTGTCAGTTACTGCAAACGTTGCTTTTTGATTGGGACCGTCTACAGCAATTAAATTATGCTGAAACTGTAAATTGATGCCATAGCTATCAACGTATTTTTGCAACGCCGGTACGTAGTCTTTGACGCCGAAAAGAGCTGCGCCTGCCGTGCAAAACTCAACATCAATGTCTTTTAGAAAGTTACTACGCTTCCATTCGTCGCAAGATAAATACATTGCTTTTTGTGGAGCTCCAGCACACTTTATCGGCATTGGCGGTTGCGTGAAAATGGCTTTACCCTTGCGGGTGGCCTGTACTAATTTCCAAGTGTACGGTGCAAGATCAAACCGATAGTTTGAAGTGACACCATGCAGCCCCAGACTTTCTTTTAATCCCGGAATTGCTTCCCAGTCTAGTTTGAGTCCGGTTGCTACAACCAGACTTTGATACGCAATTTGGTCACCATTTTCGAGGACGATGCGTTGCTGCTCAGGCAGGAACTGACTGACTGCGGTTTGGTACCACTTGGCGGCCTTCGGCATGATGTCGCGCATCTGTCGTTTGGTTTGCTCACGCTCAAAAACGCCACCGCCGACTAGGGTCCATCCAGGCTGGTAATAATGTGCTTCAGCCGGCTCAACAATAGCAATATCGGTTTGCGGTTGGCGCTTTAGAATACTAGCGGCAACTGACTGGCCACCGGCTCCGCCGCCAACGATGACCACTGTATGTTTGTTGACCGAAGGGGCGTTTGCTTGAGAAGTGTCAGCAGTGCTTTGCTCAAAGCGTTGCTGCATACGGGATTGCTGACCTGAGAGGTCGTAGCCTGCTTCTTGAGCTGTATCGAGTAACGTTTGTGGAGCTAGATGAGCAGCCTCTGCCAACGCCCACAAGGTACATGAACGAGTGCCGGTGCGGCAATAAGCGAGTACGGGGCCTTTGATATCGGCCATCAGCTTCGCAAACGCACTTACATCATCGTCGGTGATATTCCCGGAAACTACGGGTAAGTGTTTAAATGTTAGTCCATTTCTCTCAGCTGCCTGCTTAATTTTGTCGGCATTGATTTGATCGTCGCTTTCGTTATCAGGGCGATTGCAGACGATGGTTTTGAAACCCAGAGATGCAGCAACACCGACATCCTCGACAGAGATCTGTGGTGAAACACTGATAAACGGGCTGAGTTTACGACGTTCCATAACAAGACCTCATTTAGAATAGGTTAAGCGGAATTTTCAGGTAACGTTGGTCGTTATCTTCCGCTGGCGGCATTTGCCCTGCGCGCATGTTGACTTGTACTGAGGGGAGGATTAACCGGGGCATACCCAGTGTCGCATCGCGCTCGGTACGCATTTTCACAAACTCTTCTTCGGTTTTTCCGCCACCGACATGAATGTTGTTTTGCTTCTCTTCTGCAACGGTTGTTTCAAAGGCATACTCATCGCGATCGGGGGCTTTGTAGTCGTGGCACATAAATAAGCGAGTGTTGCCCGGCAAAGCAAATACTTTCTGTATAGAGCGGTACAACGTGCGAGCGTCACCGCCAGGAAAGTCACAGCGCGCGGTGCCATAGTCGGGCATAAATAGGGTATCGCCAACGAACGCGGCGTCGCCGATGACATAGGTAAGGCAGGCCGGCGTATGACCCGGTGTATGTAGTACTCTTGCCTCAATATTACCGATATTAAAGGTATCTCCATCGGCAAACAGCCGGTCAAACTGACTACCGTCACGAGCAAACTCGGTACCCGCATTAAATGCTTTACCGAAAGTCTCCTGAACGGTCTTAATATGTTCTCCAATACCTAGTTTTGCACTGGTTTTCTCTTGCAAATAAGGAGCCGCAGATAAGTGGTCAGCGTGAACGTGGGTTTCTAAAATCCAGTCCACGGTAAGCTGCTTTTCTTTTACAAAAGCCAATATAGCCTCAGCTGACTCTGTGTTAGTGCGGCCTGCGGCGTAGTCAAAATCGAGTACGGAGTCAATGATAGCGCAGTGTTTAGATTCTGGATCCTGCACAACATAGCTGTATGTGTTTGTCGGTTCATCGAAAAAGTGAGTAACGACAGGATTCTTTGATGACATATATAAAGCCTCTTCAGTAATATATAACCAAAAGTAATATCTATATAGCCAACACTAACTCCAAAGAGAGCAATGGGCAAATAACAATAAGTTATAGTTATCAATTCTATTAGAACAAAATTTTAAATCTAAAATAACGATTAAAGTAATCGTTTTTCAAATGGGCTGATCGCTTGAAGTAATTACTTTTTGTTATATGCTTATAACCAAACTCAAGCGAGGAGGTCATTATGACAAGCATCATTCGCAAAAGCCCATCGACAGGTGGAAGTTCTCCTGATGTATGGGGAATCTACGAAAAAGACACTGGATCTGTTCAGTATATCGTTGCAGATCCTAATACCAAAAAAGCGGCGCTTATTGATGTTGTTCAGAACTTCGATCCGCGCAGCGCAAAAACGTCATTTGAGAGCGCTGACGAAGTATTGGAGCTGGCGAAAGACAACGGTCTAACCATCGAATGGGTTTTAGATACGCACCCGCACGCTGACCACTTGATGGCATCAGCTTATTTAAAAGAGAAAACCGGTGCACCTAATGCTATTGGAGAGAAGACCTGTGAAATAGCAGAGCTATGGAGCGATTACTACAACGTATCAGGGCTCTTCGATCCGAAAAAGGATTTCGATCGGTTATTTAAAAAGGGGGATACCTTCAGCATTGGTGATCTTGAAGTCAAAGTCTGGTTATCACCGGGTCATACATTGGGTTCAATTACTTATATTGTGGGTGACGCCGCATTTGTGCATGACACATTTATGTATCCAGACAGTGGTACGTCACGCGCTGACTTTCCCGGTGGTTCTTCAAAAGATTTATGGGAATCATTGCAGCGTATCTTGAGCCTTCCCGAAGAGACACGCTTGTTTGTTGGGCATGACTACGGAAAAGGCGGACGCGAGGCTCAGTGGGAAGCCACTGTGGCGCAGCACAAACAAAGCAATGTGCATTTATCGGGTGATGTCAGCGAGCAGGAGTACCGAAAGGTACGAGACGAACGCGATGAAACCTTGGCGCTGCCAGACAGAATGTTACACGCTCTGCAAGTTAACTTGCGTGCAGGGCAATTACCACCTGCCGAGAAAGATGGACAGCATTACTTCAAAATTCCGGCGAATAAATTTTAATTAATTGAATTAACTAAATGACGACAATCGAAAGAGAGGAAATACTAATGAGTTTACGTATTGGCACTATCGCACCTAACTTTAAAATTGAAACAACCACAGGCCCCATCGACTTTCATGAATGGGCTAAAGGGTCTTGGACGTTTTTCTTCAGTCATCCGGCCGACTACACGCCAGTATGTACGACTGAAATGGGTCGCACTGCGCAGTTAGCTCCAGAGTTTGCTAAACGCAATGTTAAGCCACTAGGCCTTTCAACTGATACGGTTGAAGAGCACCTAGGTTGGATTAAAGATGTTAACGAAACACAAAATACTGTGCTTGAGTTTCCTATTGTTGCTGACAAAGACAAAGCAGTGGCTGAACTGTATGACATGATTCATCCGGATGAAGATGACAATGCGGCTATCCGCTCGGTTTACATTATTGACCCGGATATGAAAATTCGCCTGACGATGACTTACCCAATGACTGTAGGTCGTAATTTCGCCGAAATCTTGCGTGTAATCGATGCACTGCAAACAACGGATAGTCAAGAAGTGGCTTGCCCTGCAGATTGGGAGCCCGGTAAACCGGTTATTATTCGTCCAAGTGTTTCTGACGAAGATGCAAAAGCGAAATTCCCGCAAGGCTGGGAGACACTGCGTCCTTATCTACGCTTGACGAACCTTAAGTAATTTCTGCGGGTTAGCAAGTAATTTACAGGTTAAAGGTCGCGTACTAAGCGCGGCCTTTTTTGTTTTAATTCTTTTTTGTTATAATCATATTTCAAATAAGAATATGAGGTAAAAAAATGCTGCTAGCGATTTTAGGTGCTGTGATTATTGGTTTGAGTTTAGGCTTATTTGGCTCCGGGGGCTCAATACTAACTGTTCCTGTGCTGATGTACTTAGTGGGTATGCCCGCAGGTGAATCAATTGCCTCGTCATTATTAATTGTTGCCGGCATCAGTTTGTTTGGCTCAATTTCCTACATAAGACGGAAAAACGTAAGCTGGCGCCACTTCTGGGTATTTGGTATTCCCGGGATGATAGGTACATACGGTGGTGCGTGGATAGGCACATTAGTTGATAGCCGCTGGCAGTTACTTGTCTTTTCTCTATTAATGATAGTTGCAGCATTACTTATGTGGCGCAGTAAGCCTAAGCCTCCTGGCCATGTTACTGAAATGAACTATGCCAAAGTAACGCTTGAGGGCTTAGTGGTGGGTGTGATAACCGGTTTTGTTGGGGTCGGCGGAGGCTTTCTCATTGTACCAGCACTGGTTCTTTTAGCCGGACTATCAATGCCTGTGGCAATTGGTACAAGTTTGTTAATTATCGTCATTAAGTCTATTGCCGGCTTCTTTAAATATTATGCAGTCATGTCAGCTAACGACGTCGAGTTTAACTGGTTTATTATTTCTATAATGATAGCCGGCGGAATTCTCGGGAGTATTTTTGGCTCTAAAATCGGCCGTAGCTTACCCAAAGAAAAGCTCCAGAAAGGATTTGCTGTGTTTCTTGTGCTAATGGGCATTTTTGTGATTACCAAGTCGGTGATTTAAAAAGAAAACTGAGATATTTTCGTTGCTCAAAAGTTTACGAGCCGTTAACCTTTAACCTTTAGTTTTGTCTAAAGCGAATAGGGGATTGTCAGTGGCTTTTGATTACGGCTCCATAGATCTAGGGCTTAAAAACCCATTTAAAACAGAGGGACTTGTCACCGCCTTGCGTGGCGGTATACAGCTAGTCGCGGCTGTCTTTTTGCTGGTATCGGCGGCCGGCTCAGTCAAAGAAGACGCGCTTACCGGTTGGGTTCTGGCTATATTCGGTGTACTGCTGCTGATTGCTGGCATAAAAGTCATCAGTGGCGGTATTATGGCCATGCTTCGCTATTTTGTAGGCCGTAACCACCCAACGTCTCTGGCTCGAAACTTTAGTAAGTCGGAGCGCAGTACCTCACAAGAAGAAATGCCTTATGTTGGCTATACCGATCGGGGCTTGGAAGAAATGCTTATGGGTCGTAAAAATGCGACCTTTGTAGAGCCTAAAGGACTGTTGGCGCGCATTGCCCATACGGTTTTTCCTAAGCTGCTATTTATGCCATACCCCGTGCGTAATATGGCGCAGCGTTTGCTTGGCGCCTGGGTTCGTACTATTACCGCCATGATAGCATTCGGTTTTGCTGCGTTTGTGTCTTTGGCAGGTTTCGCCGGAGAGGCTGGGGAACTCGCCTTTCCGGTTTATACCGTATTGCTGACGCTTTATTTAATTCAAGTATGGCGCAAGGCGGGAACATCAATTTCACGAAATGCAGAGCAGTCCATTGACTCAATGGGCGCAGGAGCTTTGGCAAAAACGGTTGTTTTCTCACTGCTACTGCCGGTTGTCGTGGGGCTCGTATTTTCCTGGTGGATGTCTTCTGAAAGCGTGACAGCCTCAGAAGTAGAAGTTTGGTTTTCCGCGTTGCCTTCGTTTCATGCGGGGCTTTATCTAACAGGCATCGCATTGGGTGCATTAATATCTACTGCCATTTCAGTTTTGCTACTTAAAAAGCGCCTTGCAAAAGCCAACCCGGTATCAGAAGTATCAGAGCTGCGGGAAAACTGGCAGGAGTCAGTGCACCCGAAGGAAATATTTATCAACCTCGACAACCTGGTCATGGCGAATCGCCGTTACAAAGAAGTGCCGAATCGTGTCTATCGTGAACTGAACCCTAGCTTGCAAGAGCAAGTAGATGGTAAGGGCGCATTTAATGGTGAGATGATCCAGGAAATACAGCCAAAAGTGAAAGATATGGAATTGGGTGCATCGTTTGGTCAGTTCCGTTTTATAAGTCTGCTGCTGGGCAATTTGCTGTTTGTTGGCGGTATTATTGCAACCTTTCTCTTGGCTTATGAAGTGACAGAAGTTGCTGCCTTCTTGCGAGGCATTGACTATCAAGTGAATACATCTGCTGAGCTTTTAGCATTCGCGACTGTGGCGGTTGGAGCCATTCATGTTTTTTTAATTGGTTATTTGTTGAAGGCCTTTGCCCACTTGCTGGCGAATGTAGCACACCTATTCTTCGCGGAGATCCAGTTTGAGTCGTTACTTATTTATTTTAAGTGTGAAGGTACATTCACCGAGTCTAAAATATCAACCGGAACCGGTATTCACGACAGCACACGCTCTGAAAATACGCTGGTTAGAAGCAGTATTACCCCTTGGGTTATTGTTTCCCGATTAGTAACTACGACCTTTGCTGCTACCGGTATGAGAAACCTCGAGCACCCGCGGCATATTCTGGAAATGCACAGAGCCGATGCGGAGCTCGAGAGTATACGAAACGATGTGATAGACTTTTTGAAAGACAGAGAGTCAATAGCGTCGCTGACCAGCAAGCGTGACTTGGGTAATGCGTCGCAAATTCATCAGCTTAATGAGCAGACTCGTGCGATTCCAGGCTCTCAAGAACGTTTAGATGAGAAGCAGCAAACGTCTGATGAGGAAGCCGCCGGTTACCTCCGACAGGAAGAAGACTTAAATAACGACAGGCCGTAACGGGAGAAGTATGTCGCAAAACACCATAGCCGAAAACAAGAAACGTCACGACTTAAGTGGTCATAGCGAGGTTTGGCTGTTCGGCTATGGGTCGTTGATTTACAAGGTCGACTTTCCTTACTTAGAGCGCGCACCAGCTTACATTGAAGGTTGGTCGCGACGTTTTTGGCAGGGTTCACACGACCACCGTGGTACGCCGGAAGCACCGGGGCGCGTTTTGACATTAATCGAAACGCCGGGAGAAAAGTGTACGGGTATGGCCTACAAAGTAACGCCCGATGTGTTTGAGCACTTAGATCATCGTGAGAAAAACGGTTATTTACGCTTTACCACACCCATGACGTTTCGAGACGGCAGCCAGCATGAAGGGCTTGTCTATATTGCAACCGAGGACAACGAAGCCTTCTTAGGGCCTGCCAGCAGTAAAGAGTTGGCTGAGCATATCGGGCAGGCGTCAGGCCCAAGCGGTCCAAACAGTGAGTATTTGGTGAAGCTACAGCTCGCGCTTGAACAGTTAGATGTTCACGACCCGCATGTTTACGACATTTACCAAGATTTAATAAATAGTTAGGGAATATCACCATGCGTGAGTCTATTGAAAGGCGTTCGTTCATACTGGCTTTGGCGCTTGTCAGTGTTGTATTTGCATTGGTACTGAAACCGTTCTGGGGAGCTATATTTTGGGCTTGCGCAGTGGCGGTTATATTCTTTCCTCTTCAGGAAAAACTGAAAAGTATTTTTGGCGAGAAGCCAAACCGAGCGGCCTTAAGTACGCTGATGGTGGCCTTGTTCATTGTTGTATTACCGGTGTTAGGCATTGCTTATTCGTTTGTTCAGGAAGGTCTGAGCTTTTATCAAAAGCTTGACTCAGGCAAGGTCAACCCGGGTGAGTTTTTCGAAGAAATTAGAACCGCATTTCCTTTTATTAATGACTTACTGGCTCAGTTCGATATTACGCCAGCCGACGTTAGAGAGCGCCTGTCATCATTCGCTGTGACGGCAAGCCGAATGTTCGCGGAGCAAGCTTTAAGTATTGGTCAAAATACGTTTGCTTTTATTATGAGTGTCGCACTTATGCTGTATTTGACCTTCTTTTTGCTTCGCGACGGTAAGCAGTTGCTGTATGTCTTGATGAAGGCATTGCCACTGGGTGACGAACGTGAACGCCAATTGTTTCAAAAGTTCGCCGAAGTGACTCGTGCGACAGTAAAAGGAAACATTGTCGTTGCTATGGTGCAAGGTGCGTTAGGTGGCCTTATATTTTGGTTGTTAGATATTCCCGGCCCGATTTTATGGGGTGTGGTTATGGCGTTCTTGTCGCTAATACCTGCAGTGGGAGCAAGCTTGGTGTGGTTGCCGGTATCGATTTACCTCTTTGCGACGGGAAGTTGGGTTGCTGGCTCTATACTAGTAGCCTACGGCGCAGTGGTCATTGGTCTGGCCGACAATGTACTGCGTCCTCTTTTAGTGGGACGTGATACCAAACTGCCGGATTATTTAGTGTTGTTTTCAACGCTGGGCGGTATTGCATTATTTGGTATTACCGGCTTCGTTTTAGGGCCTCTCATTGCCGCGCTATTCTTGGTGTTTTGGCAGCTGTTTATGTCCGAGTTTAATACCACCGATGTCTATGAAGACGATAAACCGCAGCGTTAAAGCTGCGGTCTTAAATAACCGTCGAGCTGACCTTTAGGCGATAATACCCACTGCCAAAGCTGAATGTCGCGAGCGCGGAAAGCACCGGCGCAAGACAGCAGATAATATTTCCACATGCGATAAAACTCATCATCAAACTGGCTTTTAAGCTGCGGCCAGGCCGCATCAAAGTTCTCAAACCAAGCCATGAGCGTTTTATCGTAATACGCCCCAAAGTTATGAAGATCTTCGCAGACAAACTTCTGTTCCAGTGCTTGTCCAATTTGAGAAATAGAAGGAATTTCGCCGTTGGGGAAAATGTATTTGCTTATCCATGGGTCTGCCGCAGTATCACTGACGTTTTTACCAATAGTGTGCAGCAGAAAAAGTCCGTCAGGCTTGGTGCAGCGTAATGCCACATCCATATAGTCGTCGTAGTTTTTCTGCCCAACGTGCTCAAACATGCCCAAGCTAATGACTCGGTCAAACTGCTCGTTTAAGTCACGGTAGTCCTGTAAACGGAACTCGACAGGTAGCCCCTCACAGCGTTTCTCGCCCAGCGCCACCTGCTCTTTGGAAATGGTGACGCCCACACATTTCACACCATAGTTTTCAGCAGCGTATTTCATGAAGCTACCCCAGCCGCAACCAATATCCAGCACCGTCATGCCTGGTTTCAGCCCTAGCTTTTGGCAGCATAGCTCTAGCTTGTCACGTTGTGCGTCGTTTACGTTATCCGCTTTTTCCCAGTAACCGCAGGTATAGACCATGTTGTCATCAAGCATGGCTTGATACAGGTCGTTGCCCATGTCGTAGTGGTGTTGTCCGACTTTCCAGGCACGCGACTTGTCCTGTAAGTTAAATAAGCGGCTTTTCAGAGAATGAAAAATGAGCCGGGCAGGGTTTACTTCGTCCTGAATGCCAGAGCGCAGCAGCTTAAAAAAGAACTGATCCAGTGACTCGGCGTCCCACAGCCGAGCCATATAAGACTCACCAAGTCCCAGGTTGCCACGCGAAAGAGCCTCATCAAAAACAGACTCGTCATGAACTTGCATATCCCAGGCGCGGTTTCCGTTAATGCGAATATCGGCCTTGGCTAATAATTCCTCAACATATGCCTTAGAGGTTGCCATAACATTTGGTCCATTCTTTCCAGAAATGTCGCATTAACTTAACAGGAAGCTATAACCCTGACAATGAGTAGTCACTGTCCTTCCGGAGAGCGAATAAATTCAGGGTAAGCCTCCACGCCGCAGTCCACTTTATCTAAGCCCGCATACTCTTGTTCTTTGGTGACCCTTATTCCGATTGTGAATTTCAGTAACCCCCAAAGGACAAAGCTCGTTAAAAAGCCCCAGGCCAGAATGACGGATGCTCCTATCAACTGGTTAAGCAGAGTTGCCCCCGAGTCACTGATTGGAACGACCAGGGTACCGAATATTCCCACCACCCCGTGAACTGAAATAGCCCCAACAGGGTCATCGATATGCAGTTTGTCCAGAAAAATAATGGATAGCACAACCAGTATTCCTGCCGTAAAGCCAACAATGGCCGCCAGCCAACTTGGTGGAGTAACGGGTTGTGCTGTTATAGCAACTAAGCCTGCGAGGGCGCCATTTAGAATCATCGTGAGGTCAGCCTTTTTAAAAAAGACTTTGGTAAACAAATAGGCCGCGACCGTTCCTCCCGCTGCTGATATGTTGGTATTCACAAAGGCGGAAGCAATAGCATTGGCATCTGCGGTAGAGCTTAATGCAAGCTGAGAGCCGCCATTAAAGCCGAACCATCCGAACCATAAAACCAGAGTTCCCAAAGTGGCCAGTGGCATATTAGCGCCTGGAATGGCCATTACGGCACCTGATTTAGAATATTTGCCCAAGCGTGGACCTAGTAATAGAACAGCGGCAAAAGCGGCGGATGCTCCGGTTAGGTGAACAATACTTGAACCGGCAAAATCAACGAAGCCAAGTTCTGACAGGAAACCGCCACCCCAGCTCCATGCGCCCTGGATTGGGTAAATAAAGGCGCTTAATGCAACACAAAAAAGTAAAAAGCTATTGAGTTTCATGCGCTCTGCAACAACGCCCGAAACAATAGACATTGCGGTGGCGACAAACACCATTTGGAAAAAGAAGCCGGCGTCAGCTGCGTGGGCTGTTGGCGCCGCATTTGGGTACATGATGGCATAACCAATAAACAAATAGCTGAGGCAGGCTAACGCATATAGGGTGATATTCTTAGTCAGTATCTCTGTCGTGTTTTTAGCTCTGACCAAACCGGCTTCAAGCATAGAGAAACCCGCGGCCATCCACATAACAAAGGCGCCGGAGATTAATAAAAAGAAAGTGTCTAAAACATAAGGCAGTTGCGCTAAGTGCTGTTGAGATTCCATGAGTGCTTCCTCTATAAAGCTTGTTCGTTCGTTTCTCCAGTGCGAATGCGTATGCAATGCTCTAAAGGGGTGACAAAAATTTTCCCATCGCCAATGGCGCCGGTCTGCGCCGCTGACTGAATGACTTCTAACGCTCGCTCTAGCTGCGCGTCACTAACCGCAATTTCGATACGAATTTTAGGGAGAAAATCAACGGTGTATTCGGCGCCTCGGTAAAGTTCGGTGTGTCCTTTTTGACGACCAACACCTCTGACTTCCGATACGGTTAGTCCTTGGCAGCCTATCTCGAATAAAGACTCTTTCACGTCGTCCAATTTAAACGGCTTAATTAATGCGATAATCATTTTCATGGGCTTTACCTTGTTAATGCAGTGTTAACCTTTGCCTTTCACGAACCATGCCAAAAAACAAAGTGTTGATTTTTAAGGTTAAATTTATTTTTAAGAGCTTATTAAAGCGGAAACTTGCACTAAGCGGGTGCATTGCACCAAAAAGTCCTATTGATGCGGTGTGCTCAGAAGAGATACTATTTACCAACACTATTGAATGATTAAAGGGTTTAGCCATGCTGGTAGGTGAACGTCAGAGTGACTTAATTGGGCAGACCGATCTCTTACGTATTCCGTCATTATCGGATTTGACGGGGTGCGACATATTCCTGAAGTGCGAGTTTCAAAACCCGGGCGGCTCTATTAAAGACCGTGCGGCAAAGCAGCTTATTGAAGATGCCATGGAACGTGGCGAGCTGAAGCCGGGGATGACCGTTGTTGAGGGTACTGCGGGTAACACTGGCATTGGTTTGGCTGTTGTTGCTAAAGCTTACGGATTAAACATGCTGGCGGTGATGCCCAATGATCAGACTCCGGAAAAAGAGCGAATGATACGCTTGCACGGCGGTGAGCTGATGGCGGTGGACCCGGTACCTTTTAAAAATGAAAACCACTTTTACCATACGGCACGTCGTTTAGCCGAAGAGCGCGATGACTGCTGGTGGGCGAATCAGTTTGAAAATACCAGTAACGCACGGGCGCATTACCTGCACACTGCGCCCGAAATTTGGGAACAAATGAACGGCAATATCGACGTTTTTGTGTCGGTGGCAGGCACAGGCGGTACTATTGGCGGTAATTCTAAGTTTTTCAAAGAGCAGGACTCGACCATTGATGTGTGGCTGGCAGACCCTGACGGCTCTGGCATTTATGAGTTTCTGAAAACCGGCGAGTATGTATCACACGGCGGGTCGATGACTGAAGGCATCGGTATTATGCGCTTAGTGGAAAACTTTAAGCAGGCAAAAATAGACCATGCGGTTAACTTACCGGACCAGGACTTAGTGACTATTTCCCGTTACGTACGCGACCATGACGGCATTGTACTCGGCAGCAGCTCTGCCCTGAATGTTGCTGCTGCTTTAGCGGCAGCGCTGAAAAAAGGGGCTGGACAACGTATTGTGACTTTCGCCTGTGACTTAGGTGAACGTTCAGCCAGTAAATTGTATAACCCGGAATACCTTCGAGGCCGGGAGTTGAGCACTGAGCCGGAGCCGATAGACGCATTGTTTGAGCGCTATCGTTCATTGGGCGATAAGGTGTTAAATGTGAGCTGGAATAATGACTAAAATACTTGTCTATGCGGTAAGTTTTCTGGGCGTTATTGTTTCTTCAGCAACCGCGGAAGTTCTGCCGCAGCAAGGGTCACTGTCCGACCTGAAAATACCGCAGTTTATAGACATTGCACACCGGGGAGCATCGGGTTATGTACCCGAGCACTCGCAAGCCAGCACCGTTATGGCGCATGCAATGGGCGCAGACTATATTGAGCAAGACATACAGTTAACCCGTGACAGTGTGCCTGTTGTGCTGCATGACGAAGTGCTGGATTACATTACCGATGTTTCCCAGGTATTTCCGGAAAAGCACCGTCCCGATGGCCATTATTATGTGGTGGATTTTTCCCTTGCTGAGTTAAAACAGCTGTCAATAACGCCACGGCATAAGGACTATGAGCTGGTATATCCTAAGCGCTTCGCAAATACTGAGGTTCGCTTTCCCATTCAAACCCTGGACGAGCAACTCAAATTAATTCATGAACTGAACCGGAGTCGCGAAGAAAACACAGGTATATACGTTGAGATAAAGTCGCCGCGTTGGTACCAGCAACAAGGATATGATGCAACGGCTGCGGTTATGTCGGTACTCGCTCAAAATGGTTATCACGACACTATGGCGACCCCAATTTATTTGCAGTCGTTCGACCCGGAAGTGCTACGCCGATTGAAACGTGAGTTTAACTGGGAGCAACCACTTATACAGCTTATTGGTGATAACGACTGGGGCATGAGCGATGTGGATTACAGCTCCATGCGTACCAGTGCCGGACTGGAAGCGGTGAAGTCTTATGCCGAGGGCATTGGTCTTTGGTTGAGTCACGCACTGGAAGGCGTAAAAGAGGGGCAGCCCCAATGGTCAACAGTGTTAGACACGGCCGACAAAAAAGGTCTGGATGTTCACGTGTATACCTTGCGCGCGGATGACTTACCTGAAGGTGTAGAGTCTCACTCACAATTGCGAAAGTGGCTGAAAACTACCGGTGTTGAAGGCGCGTTTACGGACTTTCCGGATCAAAAGTAAAGCGCATTTTTAAGCCATCAGAGCCGTCATCGTAATAGTTAGCGAGAACATCAATAGTTTCAAAGCCGCAGTCCTGATACCAGGCTATTGCGGCTTTATTGTCTGATTTAACCTCTAGAGAAAGAGCTTTCGCCTGGCTTTTTCGAGCGCATGAAATAAGCTCATCCATAAGCTTCTGGCCAATACCTTTGCCGCGCGCTTCTGGCGCTACGGCAATAGAGTAGAGCCGCCACACCGGGCTGTTTTTACGGGTCAGTACCAGCGCATAACCAAGCAGTCTGTTTCCGTCTCGGGCTACCCAGCAGTAAGCCGTTGCAGAGCTTATTAAGTGCTTAAAGCTACGACGGCTAATGCAACTGTAATTAAAGGTCGCGCGTTCCAGCCGGACTAAGTTATCCAGGTCTGAAAGTTGAGCGCGTTCGACATTGACATTCACTGTGGGTTACCTGATCTTACTTGCGCTCGTCTAGCCTGCGGTTAAAGTCCGCCATAATGAGACGATAAAGCTCATACCCCAGGTGCAGATCTTCCACGCCGTATTCAATGGACGGGTTATCGTTAATCTCTATTACCACGGGGCCGCGCTCGGTTTGTTTAATATCGACACCGTATAAACCGTCGCCGATAAGCCGGGTCGCTTGTAATGCCAGGCGGACCACGTCTTTAGGTGCCTGATGCACCCCTAATGTTGTAAACGAACCGCTTTTAGCACGAGAAGATGACTCTTTGTGGTTATAAATTTGCCAATGGTTACGCGCCATAAAGTACTGACAGGCATAAATAGGTCGGTTATTCAGTACGCCGATACGCCAGTCGTAGTCCGTTTTAATAAACTCTTGTGCCAGCAAAATAGTCGACTGCTTAAACAGCGACTCCGCAGTTGTTTGTAATTGCTCGAGGTTTTCTGCTTTCTCGACACCGATAGAAAATGAACCGTCAGGAATTTTTAAAACCACCGGGTAGCCTAAAGAGTCGCCAATAGCTTTATAGTCAATGTCGGATTGACTCAGTAATAATTTAGTTTTTGGTGTAGCTACTTTGTGTTTGTCTAACAGTTCTTTCAAAAACACCTTATTAGCGCATTGAACAATAGCGTCAGGATGGTCTATCACCACCATACCGTTGGCTTCTGCCTTTTTAGCAAAGTGGTAGGTGTAATGGTTAATTCGTGTGGTTTCTCTTATAAATAACGCGTCAAACTCCAGCAAACGGTTGAAGTCGTCTGCGGTTATTAACTCGGCGTCGATATCCGCTTCTTTTGCCGCCTTAATAAATTGGCTTAGAGCGCGTTTGTCAGAGGTAGGAATAGCCTCGTCCGGGTTGTGTAATATGGCCAGGTCAAAGCGCAGCTCCTTACGAGAGCGGGCTTTACGCCAAACTCGTTTACTGAACTGATCCAAAGCATTACCGAAAAAGCTTTGCTCGTTGTCGTCTAACTGGTTTAGGGCACCGGCCTGCAAAGCCGAAATGTGCCAGCGACCATTAAACTCAAGCTGTACTCGTAATATTGGGCATGGGTAGCGCTCGAAAATCTGCCGGGCAAAGTTCGTCAGCGCTTTTTCTTCGCACATACCTAAACAAATAAGTAAGGACAACGATTTCTTGTCGGACTGTTGCAGGTAACGCAGAAGTGATCGGTCGGTCGCATTAATGAGTAACTGATAGTGTGAAAAGTTGTTCACATCGTTAATAGTGGCAACTGACGGAATGACTTTTTGGCCGCGGGCTTCCGCTAATAGGCTGACATAGTAGCCGGTCGACAAGTAAGACAGGTCGTTACAGAGATTTAAAATACTTTGACGCGAATTTGAGTGAGTGGTTTGCAAGTACTCACTTGCGCTAAGTAAGCTTTGGCTAGGGTAATATGGCTGCCAATCGACCATGTCGTCAATAATGACGTGAGCCTGAGTTTGCATGATGTCCTGATATAAAAAGTGTAAAACCCACGAGTTTATTTGCTTATTAAAAGCAACTGACACTATATTAGAAAGATAACGGATAACAAGCAGATTTTATTGTTTTTTTGCTTTGAAAGGAGTCAGATAAATGCTGACAATTTTGGCTAAGCTGCTAAAGGCGTTGAACTCGGAAACGAGCCCATGGGCGCTGGCGTTAGCAGTCGTTTTAGGAATGTTCATTGGTCTGACGCCGCTGTGGCGGATCCATAACCTCATTATTATTCTTGCGGCCCTTATTTTTCGGGTGAATTTAAGTTTATTCCTGGTTTCTTTCGGTGTGTTCTCGGGTATTGCCTACCTGTTGGATCCGGTTTTCCACGACATTGGCCTGAGTATTCTGAATGCTTCAAGCTGGCAGGGTATCTACGAAGCCGCTTATGCCAGTGCGGTAGGGCGGTTGTCTATGTTTAACCACACCATAACCATGGGTAGTGTCATTTTCAGCTTGTTGGCGGCGCCTTTTGTTGCCGCTATTAGCTATTTTGTCGTGGCAAATTATCGTAAGCGTATTCAAAAAGCCTTTATGAAACTGAGAGTTGTGCAAGTCATTAAAGGCAGTCGGTTCTGGCAAATTTATACGAGTCTAAGGGGGTAACCATGAAACGAGGTATTATTCGTTGGCCTGGACTGGCCGTATTTGCCGGATTCGTGTTGCTGTTGGTGGCTATTTCATGGCTTTTTCTGGACTCTATTATAAAAGTCACTTTGGAGCACACACTCGGGCGCTTAAATGGCGCTGAAGTTAATATTGAGCAGGTTGAGCACAGCTGGTCGCCACTGGCGTTACGCATAAAAGGTGTGCAAGTGACGAACCCTCAGCAACCAACGCATAACCGGGTGCAAGTGGGGGAAGCGTCTGCCGATATCAGTCCGACAGAACTCATTTTGGGGCGCACTCTTATTGAACAGCTGACCATGACTGGTATAAGAGTCAATCAAGAGCGTGATAGTGAAGGCGAGGTGTACGTTCTGCCGTCAGAAGATGACATGAAGCAGTGGGCCGGCCAGTCCTGGGAAGACTTAAAAATGTCACTGCCGTCGACCGATGAGATTATGGCTCAGGTAAACCTTCGTACTGACAAAGTTATTGAAGAGTCAAAAGCGGCGTATGAGAAGCAGAAGCAGCAAGTTATCGCGGCGAAAGACGCTTTGCCGAGTGAAGATAAAATTAAAGAGTACGAGCAAAAGATAAAAGAAATAACCGAAGGCGATGTTAAAGACTTAGGAGCTATTGCAGCGCGCAAAGAGGCCTTAGACGAACTTAAAGAGTCTATTCGTAAAGACAAGGAGGCTATAGCGAACTTCCGGGACAAAGTGTCAGAAGCGAAAAGTGTGCTGCAAACACAGGTAACTGAACTAAAAAATGCGCCGGGCAATGACATTGATAGAATTAAGTCGTTCTTTAGTATGGACGGGCAAGGTTTACAGAACGTAACTGGCTTGTTACTGGGTGAGCAGGCAAAGCAATGGAGTCAATATTTGTTGCTGGCCTATGAACAATTAGGGCCCATGCTGGCGCGTTCAGACAATTCAGAAACGGTTAAGCCTGTGCGTGGTGAAGGCCAGAGCATTTCTTTTGCTGAGGAAGACGCACCACCGGAGTTTCTGATTAAAAAGGCGCGTACTGAGTTTATGGTGGCGGGCACCGTCATTGATGTTGACTGGCAGAATATTACTCATCAGCACAATTTACTGGGGCAGCCAACGACTTACCAGGCGCGTGCTGATAACAGTGAAATCTGGAAGGCGTTTAACTTAAACGGCGAACTTTCGCTCTCAGACTTGGGTATTGATGCCAAGCAACAATGGCAGTTAAAAGGTGCGCAGTTACAGAACCTTGGACTGAGTGAAAGTGCGGAGTTGAGCGCCCAAATTGTCTCCTCATTGCTCGACAGTGACGGCACTATTTTAGTCAGAGAAAACAAGCTTGATGGTAACGCCATGGTCAGAATGCTGAACCTGGACATGGATGCCAGCGGCTCCAGCAAACTGACCAATGCTATTGCCAGTGCGCTTAGCCAGTTACAGCGTTTGGACATTGCGACCAACATTACGGGCGATATTCAGAGTCCTTCGCTGAGTTTTGACTCGGACCTGGATGATCAACTGGGCAGTTTACTGGCCGACACCGCCATGTCAGAGGCTGATGGTAAACTGGCGGATATTAAAGCTGACTTAACCGCAAAAGTGTCTGATCAGCTAGGTGGTCAGGAAGAGCTGCTACAAAGCCTGACGCAATGGAACAGCGAATCAGGTGAGAAAGACCAGAAACTGGAAGAGTTACTGAAATCTAAAATTGAAGACAGTCTGAAAGATAAGCTTAAGGGCCGCCTGTTTGGCGACTCTTAAGCTTAAGAAACTATGCGTTAAATCATAAACAGGCCAATAGCGATAGCTAGCCCAATAAAAGGGACAACCACGGTTACCGCAGCTATTGGCCAATATGCGGCGCCGTGAGTTTCCTTACAGATAGCGCGAATGGTTGTAACGATATAGCCATTATGAGGCAGTGAATCTAAGGCTCCGGAAGAAATTGAGACAATTCGATGAAGCTGTTCAGGGTTAACGCCGGCCTCTAAATAGTGAGGCCCCACTTCTGGAAGCGCTATGGCCTGTCCTCCGGAAGCTGAGCCCGTCAGTCCCGCAATCACACTGACCGCTACTGCTGCCCCCACCAGCTCATTGCCGGGTAATCCTGTCATTGCTGTAACAGCCTGTTCAAACGCTGGCGTTATTTTAGCGACGCTACCAAAGCCAACAACAGCGGCGGTATTACCAATAGCGAGAAGAGCTCCTACGGTTGCCTCATTAATGGCATTCTGTGGTCGGTGAAAATGCTTGATGTTAATAATGACCAATGACAAAACGCCACCCAGCAACGCCAGTATTAAAGCGTTTTGCTGAAACTCTTCGTGGAAGAAGAATGAGATACTGAGTACCACCAAAAGCGGAATAAGAGATTTCAACGGGGAAGGTAAGTCACGGACAATTGTTTCGGGGTCATCGGGGCGACTTTCAAAGCACTCTCCATTAGCAACAGCCTTGTTTATCATTTTCTTGAGCCACCAGTAGCCCATAACAGCCATTAAACACGCAACCACCAAGCTAACTTCCCAGGCCGCATACGGGGAAGTCCCTAAATACTTGATAGGTATCCAGTTCTGTATCTCCGGGGAACCAGCCGAGGTCATTGTGAAAGTAACAGAACCGAAGGTAAGTGCAGCCGGGATAAATCGGCGTGGAAGATTTGCGTCTTTAAAAAGGCTTAAAGCCATTGGATAAACTGAAAAAGCAACAATAAACACACTCACTCCGCCGTAAGTTAGCACTGCGCAGGCGAGAACAACCGCTAGTACCGCTTGTTTACGACCGAGTTTATCGATAATAGACTTGGCCAAGCTGTCTGCAGCACCAGTGTCCTCCATAAACTTACCGAACATTGAGCCTAGTAAGAACATAAAAAACCAAGATGCTATGAATCCAGAAAAGCCATCCATATAAGTCGTTACAAAATTAGCATCTCCGGCAAGCACGCTGACGTTACTGGTCACTGCAACGCCCAGCGCACATAATGGGGCACTAATGAATAAGTTCACCCCACGCAGGGTAAGCACGATAAGTAAGGTTAACCCTCCAATTAAACCAATCATACTTAGCATAGTTTTTCCTTATTATTTTTTGCTAGTAATGATCCTGATGGTCACGAAACACTGTCAATGACCATTGATATTTAATAGCGCCTAAGCGCATGACTAATGTTGCTGACATACCGGCGGCGAGCGCAATAAGTGGTTGGAATGGCACCAGTAACACATATACCGTAGCGCCAACCAGACAGGTCGTAGCGTAAAGTTCGCCTTTTAGCACCATAGGTATGTCGCGCGCTAAAACGTCGCGAAGCATGCCGCCGAAACACGCCGATATTGTACCCATAATAACGGCAATAAATGGGGAGAAGCCTGCGGCTAGTGTCTTTTCGGCGCCCATGGCTGCGAAAAAGGCTAACCCGAAAGCATCGGCTATTTGTAGCGTTGTCATGGGTATGTAGGCTTTAAATCTTAACCACACAATGGTGAGTAATGCAGCGGTTAAAATGGTGTACAGATAAACTTCATCGTGCGTCCAGAACACCGGCAAGCCAAGTATTAAGTCCCGAATCGTTCCACCGCCAATAGCAGTCGCAGAAGCGAGAACAATGACACCAAAGCCGTCCATTTTCTTACGAAACGCTAATAATGTGCCAGCTATCGCAAAAACAGCGACACCAGCCTGATCTGTCCAGTAGAATATCTGTTCCATGTGCGGTATAAAAGGTCAAAATGTTAAGGCTTAGTTTGTCATTAACCTTTGCTGATTCCCAGCACAAATTATGCCGTCTTACACACAGTCAAGCTAAGGATTAGCGTCAATGAGTGTTACCCAGTGCACCACAAAACATGCGGTTGATGAACTGGTAGAGTCATACCAGCGCGTGCCTATGCTCATTATAGCCACGCACCCGAACCGGGAGCGTATTGGTGAGCGAGCGGCATTGCTCGACTTGCACCTATCAGGAACGGACTACTTAAGTCGTGTAAAACCTGAGTTTGCGAAAAATGGTAATGCCGGCCGCGCATTGCTCGATGAATATGTGAGCCGCTCGCCTATTATCTTTGAGGCCACTGACAGTGGTGGCATCAAGTTGCGTGCGCACAGCACTAAAACCGTTCTGACATTAGCCGGCCGCCGCCCTCAGGACGAGTATCTGGTGAGTGAGGACGAACTGGATAACGGTGTCGTACTCGGACTTAACCATCGTATTGTGCTGTTGTTTAAACGCCTTCCGTTAAAAGACACGACAGTTGACGACAGCCATACGCTAATGGGTATTAGCGCAGATATTCAGGCAATACGTCACCGAGTTGAGCATCTGGCGACGTTGTCCGTACCTGTTATTATTCGTGGTGCTATTGGTGTTGGTAAGCAACAAGCCGCGTATGCCATTCATAAAGAACAATTTGGCGATGATAAGCCTTTCATTTCAGTGAATTTAGCCGCCATTCACGATGCGGTCGCTGAAACAGAGTTATTTGGGGTGGTCAGAAATGCTAAGCATCAGCCGGGTTATTTCGAGCAGGCGGCTGGCGGCACTATTGTGTTGGAAGATATCGAAGACGCGTCAGACAACATACACCAACTACTGAGCCGCGCATTGCAGAGCCAAAGTGTCATGCCTAAAGGTAGCACTAAAGCCATACCTATTGAATGTCGCATTATAATAACCAGCCATCAGGAGAGTAGTGCCGTTGATGAGTCGTCGATGGTGTCGATGTTGTTTGAAAAGCTGGCGCCGTATCAGCTATTTATGCCGCCATTAGTGCAGCGTAAAGAAGATATTGGCCTGCTCTTTAACGCATTTGTTCGTGAGCAATGGCGCAAGTTGTATCCTGAAAAAGCGGATCAATTTGTCATACCGGGCGAGTTGATGAAACAGCTGATGACTTTTACCTGGCCGGGTAATGTTCGTCAGCTTCGAAATGTCGCGAGGCAGGTTGTTATCGACAGCCGAGATCAAGAGCAAATGTATTTAGACCCGCAATTGTTGTCTTTATTGAAGCCTCAGTCACCTCAGACGGGTTCGGCAGAGTCTGTGCCTAAACAACGCCGGCCGAACAGTGTGAGTCGGGGAGAACTTACAGGCGCTCTGGAAAGCTGCCAATTTGAACTCCAGGCTGTTGCCAAAAAGCTGAATATCTCAAGGGCGTCGGTTTATCAGTTAATCCAGCGCTTTGACGGTCTTCAGACAGCGCAGGATCTCAGCGAATCGGAAATTAAAGACAGCTACGCAAAACACCGGGGTGATACCGAAAAAATGATGTGGGAACTACGTGTCTCACAGATAGGCTTGAGACGGCGTTTAAAAAGCTTAGGTTATGACATTTGATTCTACTGAGAGTTGAAAAACTTTCTGTTAAGATACGCTGTCTGTAAATTACGAATTGTATTTTGGTTGCTTTGTCCCCATATCTCTGGAGAAGCAATCATAACGAATAATAATTTAACGTTAATTTGAGGGAAACTTATGGACTTTTTTATTAGCTCAGCTTATGCCCAGGACGCTGGTGGACAAAGTGGTGGCGGTATGGAGCTTATCTTCATGCTGGTCATGTTCGCTTTGATTTTCTACTTCATGATTTACCGCCCACAAGCAAAGCGCGTGAAAAAACACAAAGAATTAATGGGCTCTTTGAGCAAAGGTGACGAAGTTCTGACTCAAGGTGGGTTAGTTGGGAAAATCACCAAAGTGAGCGACGAAAAAGACTTTGTTGTTATCGCGTTGACTGACGAGTTAGAAGTGACCATTCAAAAAGGTGCTGTTACTTCTGTTCTTCCTAAGGGAACCATGAAATCACTGTAATGTGATAAAGAAATAAGCAGGGGCACGACGTGTTAAACAAATACCCGTTGTGGAAAAACTTGCTGGTTATCTTTGTTGTATTAGTGGCAGCGCTTTATGCGCTGCCAAATATTTATGGCGAAGACCCAGCGGTGCAAATTTCCGCAGATAGAAACGCAACCATTGATGCAAGCACTATGGACCGCGTGCGCAACACGCTGGACAGTGTTGGCATTGAACCCAAAAGCGTGTCATTAGAGAATGAACAACTGTTGGTTCGTTTGAACTCAGACAACGAGCAGTTAAAGGCCAGAGAAACCATTCTTGATAGCTTGGGTGACGACTATATTGTCGCACTTAACCTCGCACCGGCAACACCCGAGTGGCTGAAAAGCTTAGGTGCCCAACCAATGAAACTCGGCCTCGATTTACGTGGTGGTGTCCACTTCTTAATGGAAATCGATATGGACGAAGCAATGTCCAAAATTGTCGATGGCATGAAAGACACCGTAAGAGCTGAGCTGCGTGAAGAGCGTATCCGTTATAGCGCCGTTCGAGTTGACGACACAGCCGTTGAAGTCGAGCTTCGTAACGACGAAGCGTATCAGCAGGCAGCCCAATACCTTGATAACCGTTATCAAGGTTATGTACTTGTTGAAGACGAAGAAAATCGTACTCTGCGCTTAGAAATGAGCGAACAGAAGATTGTCGAAACGCGCGACTACGCAGTTGACCAAAATATTACCATTATGCGTAACCGTGTGAACGAGCTTGGCGTCGCCGAGCCGGTCATTCAACGCCAGGGCTCCAATCGCATTGTTGTTGAGTTACCTGGTGTTCAGGACACTGCCCGGGCAAAAGAAATTCTCGGCGCGACAGCAACGCTGGAATTTCGCATGGTCGACACTGAAAACGATGTCCGTGATGCGCAAAATGGCCGCGTGCCTTTTGGTAGTGAATTATTGCCAATGCGAGATGGTCCACAGCAACTGCTTAAAGAAGACGTTATTTTAACGGGTGACCACATTGTTAATGCTGGCGTTGGCTACGACGAATATAACCGTCCTCAGGTAAATATAACGCTAGACGGTGCTGGTGGTAACAAAATGTCGTTGGCAACAAAGGACAATGTCGGTAAGCCAATGGCAACGGTCTTTATTGAGTATGAAGCAACTGAAGAGCGCGACTCGGAAGGCAACCTGCAATTCACGAAAAGTGCTGAGGTTATCAACGTCGCGACCGTACAGTCTCGTCTTGGAAGTAGCTTCCGTATTACCGGTGTTGGTGCTAACGAAGCGCAAAACCTGGCGCTGCTGCTTCGCGCCGGTGCTCTTATTGCGCCTATTCAAATTGTTGAAGAGCGAACCGTTGGTCCAAGCCTGGGTCAGCAAAACATCGATTCAGGTATACAGGCTATTTTCTGGGGCTTCGTTTTAGTGTTGGCCTTTATGGTCGTGTATTACAAGAAGTTTGGTCTGGTCGCAAATGCGGCATTGGCAACCAACTTAATTTTAATTATTGGCGTTATGTCGATGATACCAGGAGCGACACTGACCTTGCCGGGTATGGCAGGTATTGTCTTAACCGTTGGTATGGCGGTCGATGCGAACGTACTTATTTTTGAGCGTATACGTGAAGAAATAAAAGCGAAGCGCAGTCCGCAACAGGCTATTCATCATGGTTATGACAGTGCTCTGTCGACCATAGCCGATGCCAACGTCACGACATTAATTGCCGCACTTATTCTGTTCGCTATTGGTAACGGGCCTATTAAAGGCTTCGCTATTACTCTAGCAATCGGCATTATTACATCCATGTTTACAGCCATTGTCGGTACGCGTGCCATTGTTAACTCCGTTTGGGGTGGCAAGCGCTTATCGAAGCTGTCGATATAAGGGAGGTACAGGAATATGATTAATTCAGAAGAACGACTTCCCTTTATGCGCTTCCGGGGTATTGCCGGAATCATCAGTGCATTATTGGTTATTGCGTCTATCGTGTCATTGTCGGTAAACAAACTGAACTTTGGTCTCGATTTTACCGGTGGTACTTTGTTGGAAGTTGGCTTTGAAGAGCCTGCGGACCTCAACCGAGTACGTAGCTCGTTAGAAAGCGAAGGCTTCGGCGATGCTGTTGTTCAGAATTACGGAACGCAGGAAGATATTCTTATTCGCCTGGAACCCCGTGCTGACGTAAAAGCCGAAGAGCTTGGTTCAAATATCCTCGAAGCACTGCGTGCAGAGTTCGATAAGACAGTTGAAATGCGCCGTATTGAATTCGTTGGCCCCAATGTTGGTGACGAGTTCATTGAGCAGGGCGGTTTAGCTATGCTGACAGCGCTAATCTGTATTTTGCTTTACATTGCGATGCGCTTTGAATGGCGTTTAGCGGTCGGCGCAGTCGCTGCGTTGGCGCACGATGTGACTCTTACACTTGGATTGTTCTCAGTGTTAGGCCTTGAGTTTGACTTAACGGTACTGGCAGCGCTTCTTGCGGTTATAGGTTACTCCATTAACGATACCGTTGTAGTGTGTGACCGTATACGTGAAACGTTCCGTAAGTACGCTAAGTTAACGCCTATTCAAACTGTGAACCGGGCACTGACTGACACATTAAGCCGTACTTTGGTCACGTCCATTACCACTATTTTGGTGTTGCTGACGTTGTTCTTCTTAGGCGGTCCATTAATTCACGGTTTCGCAACAGCGTTGTTATTCGGTGTGGTTATCGGTACCTACTCGTCAATTTACATTGCAAGTACCGTCGCCTTAGCCTTTGGTGTAAGCCGAGAAGACTTAATGCCTCCGGAAGTTGAAAAAGAAGGTGCAGACCAGGATCCTCTTCAATAAGAGGGGCCTGAGTTAACATTACAGGAGATTAGAGCATGCTAGCCGTTGTTTCACCTGCTAAAAATCTAGACTATGACAGTGACTTGCCGAAGTTAGACGTCACCCAACCAAGAATGCTGGACCAGGCAGAAGCTTTGGTTAAAGTCTGTCGCAAATTAAGCCCACAAGACTTAGGCTCGCTAATGAAAATTAGTGATAAGTTAGCCGGGCTTAACGCTGCGCGATTTGAAGAGTGGCAACGGCCGTTCACGGAAGAAAATGCTCGTCCTGCAATGTATGCGTTTAATGGAGATGTCTACACGGGTTTAGAGGCAGCTTCGTTAGATGCTGACGCAGTGAACAATGCGCAGCAGCATTTACGCATATTGTCAGGGCTATATGGTGTATTAAGACCTCTTGATTTAATGCAGCCTTATCGTCTGGAAATGGGTACAAAGCTGCAAACCGAGAAAGGCAAAAACCTTTATGAATTTTGGGGTGAGTCGATAACAGAACAGCTCAATAAAGACCTGGACGCTATCGGCAGCTCAATCTTAGTTAACTTGGCATCGAACGAGTATTTTTCTGCGGTAAAACCAAAAGCGCTGAACGCAGACATTGTAACGCCGGTGTTTAAAGACGAAAAAAATGGTCAATACAAAGTCATTAGCTTCTATGCTAAGAAAGCAAGAGGCATGATGGCGCGCTTTATAGTGAACCAAAAGCCACAATCTGTGTCTGATCTTAAAGAGTTTGATGCGGCCGGATACAGCTACAACGAAGACCTGTCAAAAGGTAATGAGTTGGTGTTTTGCCGGGCAGAGCAAAAATAAGGAGCCCTGAATGAGTGACGACAAAGTAGAAAACTCTCCGGCAACAGAAGATGCCAGCCGGAAAACAACCTGGGCCGTTGTTATTGTCATTGTGGTTGCGGTCATTGCTGCTGTTATTTGGTGGTGGTTGCCCTCGGAAAAGTCACAGCAGCAAGAAAAGGTTGTTGTGGAGCAGTCAACCTCAACAGAGGTAGAAGCAGAGTCATACGAACCTGAAGAGCCTGCAGAACAAGAGCCGGAACCTTTACCGGAACCCGTAGAGCCAGAGCCTGAACCGGTTGAACAAACCGAAGAAGACCCTGAGCCTGAACAAATAGCACTGCCAGAGCTTAACAACAGTACGCCGACAGTTTTACAGGAGCTGGACTCAAGCGATATTAACATTCGTCCGCTGAAAAGCTCTCAGCTTATCCGCGACGCTGTCGTATTAGCCGACAATATTAGTAATGGCACTATCGTTCGAGACCGCACTATTGTGCAGCGCCCGGATGGTCGTTTTAGCGTTATAGAAGTGGATGGTGAGCTTTATATTGATGAGAGTTCCTACCGTCGTTACGACGCACTAGTCGACTGGTTCGTTAGTCTGGACGCCTACGCATTAGCTGACAACTACGAGCTCTTTAAGCCTTTAGTTCAGGAAGCGTATGCGGAAATTGGTTACCCGGATTCAAACTTTGATGACACCCTAATCGAAGCTATCGATGTGCTGCTGTCGACACCAGTGCCGGAAGGTTTGGTCGAGGTGAACGCTGACAGCGTCATGTATACTTATGCGGATGATGCTTATGAAGCGTTACCGGCAGCCCAAAAGCAATTGTTGCGCATGGGGCCGGACAATATCGAGCGTATTAAACAAAAACTTAGAGAAATCCAAAGGGCACTGCAGTAGTTTATGAAAAGTAACGATCAGCTTCCTGAATTTGTAAAAGGCGAATTTCCTGTCAGAGATAATCGTTTCTTGCGCTGGGTTGGCCGTGTTGGAATGCGTCTCATGGGAGGCTGGAAAATTAACGGAAGTATGCCAGCGGTTAAAAAGGCGATTCTTCCTGTGGCGCCACATACGTCAAACTGGGACTTCCCGGTTGGCGCGTTCGTTATGCTTGCTATGGGACTTAAACTGAATTACCTGGGTAAGAATAGCCTGTTCCGCTTTCCTATAAAAACGCTGATGACCAAGCTGGGAGGCATTCCTGTAGATAGAAGTGCCGCTAATGGGGTAGTTGGCAGCATGGTCGAGCAGTTTCGTAGCAAGGACGAGCTTATTCTGGTTATCACCCCGGAGGGTACGCGTAAAAAAGTCACTGAATGGAAAAAGGGCTTTTTGCACATGGCGAAGCAAGCAAAAGTACCGGTTATACCAATTGCATTCGACTTTGCCCGTAAAGCCATTGATATTGGCCCAGCGTTAATGATCACCGACGAAATTGAAAAAGAACTACTTCGTGTGAAGTCGTTTTTTGCGCATGCGCAGGGCAAACGGAGTGAAGCATCGTGCTAAGGACCTTTGTTGCAGTCATTACAAGTGCTCTTTTGCTGGTCGTAATGCCAGTAAAAGCCGGCGACTTTTGGCAGCAGCAATGGACAGTGCCCGGTGAAACAGAAAGCAATAATTTAACCATTCGGCCGCTAAGAGAATCCGACAAGGCACGTTTTTTCCATGCTTATATGACCTCGCAAAAGTGGCTTTACAAAAAGCTTGGCTGGTCGTGGCCTTCAGAGAAAAGCACACTCGAGCAAAACAGTACAATGGTGAACTACCATCTGGAACAGGCAGCCGAAAAAACGGCGTTTACCTACATTGTGATTGATAAGTCAGACAGCTCGATTGTCGGCGCTGTGTACATGGTTCCGGTAGCGCCCGAGCGGCAGGAGCAAAGTGGTATTTCAAGAAATGCTTATAACGCTGAAGTCAGTTGGTGGTTACTAGAAAGCGCAGTCGACAACAACCTTCACAACGACCTTTTCTCGTTACTAACACGTTGGCTCGGTGAGAGTTGGCCGTGGCGGCAGGTCATGTTTCCTGTTTCAGACAATAATGCTACTGCCTTGCAGCTGTTGGAAAGCAGTGAGGCGCGCTACATCGGCAGAAACCTCGATACACAAGAAAAGTATTTCTCATACGCAATTTCACGCAAATAATTCCTCGTTGTGCTATGATCGCGCGCAATTCGCTATTGAGTATAAAAGACAGGTTAATTAAGGAAGACTTATGCAGGTAATTGAAGGCGGTATCAATGCGGCTGGCAAAAAATTTGCCATTATCGTATCTCGCTTCAACCATTTCGTTGTTGAAAGCTTACTGGACGGTGCTGTTCAAACATTAAAGCATTATGGCGAAGTGGCGGACGACGACATTACTGTGGTACGTGTTCCTGGTGCCTATGAAATTCCGGTAACAGCAAAGCGTTTAGCGCAATCGGGTAAGTACGATGCAATTATTGCCGTCGGTGCTGTAATTCGTGGCGGCACACCGCACTTTGAGTTTGTCGCAGGCGAGTGCAATAGCGGGCTGGGTCGTGTTGCAACCGAATTTGGACTGCCGGTAGCCTTTGGTGTTATTACCACAGACTCATTAGAGCAAGCTATTGAACGAAGCGGCTCTAAAGCGGGTAACAAAGGTTCCGAAGCCGCTTTAAGCGCGCTCGAAATGGTCAACGTACTGGATAAAATCTGAAGATGAAACCTGCAGCACGAAGAAAAGCACGAAAGTTAGCGGTTCAGGCTATTTACTCCTGGCAGTTGTCGCAAAACAGTTTTAGCGATATAGAAGCTCAGTTTTTAACAGATACGGACACCGACAAAGTCGACGTAGATTACTTTCTTGAGCTAGTGCGAGGCGTTGGCGGTCATTACCGTTCGCTCGACGAGTCTTTGAAGCCATTTTTGGCACGTCCGATAAACGAGCTTGATCCTATCGAGCTGGCGGTTCTGCGTATTGCGGCTTACGAGTTAAGCGAACGCATGGATGTTCCGTACAAAGTTGCCATTAACGAAGCGATTGAACTTGCCAAGTCATTTGGTGCTGACGAAAGCCATCGTTTTGTGAATGGTGTTCTGGACAAAGCGGTAGATACCTTACGACCCGCACGAAAATAGTTATGCCTAACGACGAGTTTTCTCTCATTAACGATTATTTTGCAAATCGCTCCGCTCGTCGGAGCGATGTTGTAATAGGCATTGGCGACGACGGCGCTGTCGTTAAACCCATGCCCGAGCACGATATCGTTGTGGTTACTGACACCTTAGTTGAAGGTGTACATTTCGACAAAACCACGCCGCCAAGAGCCATCGGCCACAAAGCTGTTGCCGTCAATTTAAGCGACCTGGCGGCAATGGGGGCGCAACCAAGTTGGGTGAGCTTAGCGCTGACGTGCCCCAATACTAACCAAGATTGGTGGACAGAGTTCAGTAGCGGCCTTGATGAAATCTGCCGTTACTATGACTGCCAGCTTATCGGTGGTGACACAACCAAAGGCCCTTTAACGATAACTGTTACTGCTCATGGGCAGTTGCCTTCAGGAACTGCAATTAGCCGAAGCGGAGCAAAGCCCGGCGACTGGGTTTACGTGAGTGGCTCACTTGGTGATGCTGGACTTGGCTTACAAGTCACACAGAATAAAGTCAGCACAACAGGCCGCCACTTGCAGCACGTTATTGAGAAGTTACATTACCCAACGCCTCGTGTGGCAATGGGGCAGGTACTTCGGGGCGTTGCAACGTCTTGCATTGACGTCTCTGATGGCCTGATAGCCGATTTAGGGCATTTACTGAATCAGGCACAAGTTTCCGCGCAAATCGATTTAGAAAAATTACCCCTGTCATTGGCACTTACCGAAACATTAAACGCCAATGAAGCCCTGGCTATGGCGTTAACAGCCGGTGACGACTACGAGCTATGTTTTACATTGCCTGAAGAGCACCGTGGTCGCATGGAAACGCTGACATCGCATTTAAAGACCAAGCCCGTTTGTATCGGCCGGATAATGAAAGGTGCTGAAGCAAAAATTAACATGCACTACGAAGGCGAGCCGTGGGAACTTCCGCAAGGCTATAAAAGCTTTAACCACTTTGCCGAAGAAGAAATAGTCAAAGAAGGCGAGTAAGTCATGCCGAAACTGAATTGGTTTAACCCCATCCACTGGCTCTCCCTTGGTTTCGGCACAGGGTTAGCCCCAAAAGCCCCCGGCACCTTCGGCACACTCGTCGGCATACCCTTTGTCTACCTGATTACCCAACTCACATGGCAGTGGCAACTCATCGCCCTGATACTGGCTACAATTATCGGTATCTTTCTGTGCCAATACACCGCCAAAGCCATGGGCGAGCACGACCATCCATCCATCGTATGGGACGAAATAGTCGGCTACGGCTTCGCCATGTTTGCATTACCTTTTGAAGCAACCTGGCTCATCGCCGCCTTTATTTTATTCCGCCTTTTCGACATCTGGAAACCCGGCCCCATCGGCTGGTCCGACAAAAAGCTCACCGGCGGCACCGGCATAATGATGGACGACGTCCTGGCCGGCATCCTAACCACCGCCATCTTGCATATAGCGGCATACTTCCTTTAAAGCCCGAAGGGACAGATAACCCTCTTATTTCGCTTGAGCATAGGGAAGCTTTCCTGTGGAGACGCTACGAGTTCATCCATGAACGCTTGACGAAGGCCATCCATGGCCTTCGACACTCCCCAGTAAAGCTTCCCTATGCTCGTAACGCTTATAAGCGGCTTATCTGTCCCTTCGGGCTAGAAAAAGATAGTCGCCGCGTAATATCGAGGGGTATAAGCGAGCGCCCACATAGGTTGTAAGGGGCACTATGGAGGTGTGCAGCGCCATGGATGGCGCTGCTCAAGCCCTACAGGGATGTATTTACGGGCGTCCTCCATAGTGCCCCTTATAACCTCAGCGCTCGTTTTCCTCGATTTAAACGAAGCGGGCTTTGACTTGGGCTTCTATGCCTTTGGCGTCGAGGTTGAGTTCGGTGCGGATTTCGGCTTGGGAACCGTGCTTAATGAACTCGTCGGGGAGTCCGAGTTGCAGGACAGGAATAGACAAGCCTTTGTCGGCGAGATATTCCAGTACGGCACTGCCGGCGCCACCGGCTGTTACGTTTTCTTCAACGGTGACTAAACTGTCGTGTTTGGCAACGGTGTCTTCAATGGCTTGGGTATCCAGAGGCTTCACAAAGCGCATATCAATAACACTGGCGTTTAATGCGTCTGCTGCTTGCTGAACTTCGGGCAATAGTGTGCCAAAGTTCAGGAATGCTATTTTTTCACCTTCGCGGACGGTTCTGGCTTTGCCTATTTCTAGTGGCTTGGGGTCTCTCAATTCGAGCCCGACACCGGCTCCGCGTGGATACCTTACTGAAACAGGCCCTTTATACTGATAACCGGTGGTTAGCATATCCAGGCATTCTTGCTCGTCACTAGGCGTCATTATGACCATATTCGGTATGCAGCGCATGTAACTAATATCGAAAGCGCCCTGGTGGGTTGGGCCGTCGGCACCAACAATACCGGCGCGGTCAATCGCAAATAATACATCTAAGTTCTGTAGCGCCACGTCGTGAATTAACTGGTCGTAACCGCGCTGTAAGAACGTGGAGTAAATAGCGACAACAGGTTTCATACCAGCTATGGCTAAACCAGCGGCGTAGGTGACACTATGCTGCTCAGCTATGGCGACATCAAAGTATTGTTCGGGGTAGGCCTGTGAAAATTCGACCATCCCGGAGCCTTCCCGCATAGCGGGTGTTATCGCCATCAACGACTTATCGTTTTGAGCTGTGCTACACAGCCATTGACCAAAAATATCGGAGTAGTTAGGCACTCCTGGAGCTTTTTGTGGCAGCTCTGATGACTTAGGGTCAAACTTGGGTACGCCGTGGTAACCAATAGGGTCTTTCTCAGCGGGCTTATAGCCTTTGCCTTTTTGCGTCACTATATGCAGTAACTGAGGACCTTTCAGGTCTTTCATATTACGTAGGGTGTCTACCAGCGCATTAACATCGTGACCGTCAATGGGGCCTATATAGTTAAAGCCAAGCTCTTCGAAAATTGTGCCTGGCGCCATCATGCCTTTCATATGCTCTTCGGCACGGCTGGCGAAATGACGAATATGAGGCAGTGGACTTAGCAGCTTCTTGCCGCTCTCGCGTAATGAGGTATAAAAACGACCAGACAGTAAGCGCGCGAAATGATGGTTCAGCGCACCGACGTTCTCTGAAATTGACATGTCATTGTCGTTCAGAATAACCAGCATGTCGGGTTTTATGTCACCGGCATGGTTCATTGCCTCAAAGGCCATACCGGCAGTCATAGCGCCGTCACCAATAATGGACACCACTTTCTGCTCACGTTTTTGACGCTGTGCGGCAACAGCTAAACCTAAAGCTGCGGATATTGATGTACTCGAATGCCCAACAGAAAGCACGTCATAGTCGCTTTCTTCGCGCCATGGGAAAGGGTGCAAACCGTCTTTTTGGCGAATGGTATGTAGCTGCTCTTTGCGACCCGTGAGAATTTTGTGCGGATATGCCTGGTGCCCAACGTCCCAAACTAACTTGTCATTTGGCGTGTGATACACGTAGTGCAGAGCAACAGTAAGCTCAACAGTTCCAAGGCCAGAGGCTAGGTGACCACTGCTTTGACTGACTGAGGTCAGTAAAAACTGACGCACTTCAGCGCATAAATCGGTCAGTTGACTCGGCGCAAGCTCGCGCAAATCAGCTGGAGAATTAATTTTATCGAGTAACGGGTAATTTTGTATCATTCGCTCAGTGATCCCGCTTCAGCAGGACGTCAGAAAATTGTTCGAGTTTTGCCGTATTGTAAGGGATATCGGCGAGTGACAGTAGTGCTTTCTCATGCAACGAGCTTAAGTATTTTTGAGCACCTTCGACGCCTAATAGCTGAACATAAGTCGACTTGTCTGCCGCTGTGTCCGAGCCCTGCGGTTTGCCCAGTAGCTCTGTGTTGCCAATAACGTCGAGAATATCATCCTGAACCTGAAATGCGAGCCCCAAATGGGTCGCAAACTCTTCAAAATGAGGCTGCCATTTTAGTGCTTCCTCTTCACCACACAGCACGCCTATTGTTGCCGCAGCTTCAATTAAAGCACCGGTTTTATGTCGGTGCATGTGTTCAAGTTCGTGTTCGTTTACCTGTTGACCGGTGGCTTGTAAGTCAATTGCCTGACCGGCGCACATACCCGCACTGCCACTCGCACGAGCCAATGCATTCACCATAGACAACTGACGCTCTGCCTTCAACCCACCTAACGGCCATTCTGACAATAATTCGAAGGCCAAAGTTTGCAGAGCATCGCCCGCTAAAATAGCGGTCGCTTCATCAAAGGCAATATGGCAGGTCGGTTGGCCGCGCCTGAGTTCATCGTTGTCCATGGCGGGCAGGTCGTCATGAATCAGTGAATACGCATGAATTAATTCAATAGCACCGGCAGCCGTCAACGCGGCTTGTTTATCGCCACGGCAAATTTCGGCAATAGTCATTAGTAAGTAAGGACGGACACGCTTGCCGCCCAGTAGCACGCCATGCTCCATCGCCCGCCTAAGCGTTTCATTAATAGAGTGACGCGCCAGCTGCTGTTTTAAAAATGCGTCGACTTGCTCGCGCACATCAGCCGTTAACGCATTAATGCTCACATCACTTCTCCGTCATCATTATCGGCAGAGCCTTCCTGAGCAGCCATGAGTGTCGTCACTTTTTGCTCAGCCTGTTGCAGCTGTTGTTGACTGGTGCGAGCCAGTTGAATGGCCTTCTCAAACTTTTCCAGCGACTTTTCCAGTGGCAGTTCACCGTGCTCAAGCTCATTAACCAATGACTCAAGCTCTTCTAATGCCTGCTCAAACGACGGGGCTTTTTGTTGTTCTGACATAATGCTTCTTGCGCAATTGTTGTGTGTTAGGGCTAATTATCCGATAAAGAATCCCGAATGTCAGCCGATGATCTCATTATTCCTGTGTAACATAACAAGAAGATGCTTGTCAGAGCAGCGCTATTGTTTAAGAATGGAGCGTAGCTGGAATGGCAAAACGAGAATTGGGGAGGAGAACTGAGTGGATATTGCAACGCTCATAGGAATCATCGGCGCCATTGGCTTCGTGGTTGTGGCGATGGTTTTAGGGGGAGACATTGGGCTATTTCTTGATACTCGCTCATTTTTTATTGTTTTTGGTGGCTCCCTGTTCATTACGCTCGCAAACTTCTCGCTTAGCCAGTTCCTGGGCACCGGCAAGGTTGTCGTAAAAGCCTTCTTTTTCAAAATTGAACACCCGCAAGAGCTTATCGACACTGCGGTTGAAATGGCTGATGCTGCCCGTAAAGGTGGTTTTTTAGCACTGGAAGAAGCCGAAATCCCCAATAAATTCTTCCGTAAAGGTGTCGACATGCTGGTCGACGGCCACGACGCAGAAGTTGTCAGAACAACTCTTTCGAAAGACATAAAAATGAGCTTTGCGCGTCATGAAGAGGGCGCTCGAGTCTTTAAAATTCTCAGTGATGTAGCACCAGCCATGGGTATGATAGGTACGTTGATTGGCCTAGTGGCTATGCTGTCCAACATGGATGACCCTAAAGCCATTGGTCCGGCAATGGCTGTTGCCTTGCTGACAACGCTGTATGGTGCGTTTCTGGCTAACGTTATTGCTATTCCAATTGCTAACAAGCTAATACTGCGTGCCGAGCAGGAAAAGCTGAATCAGCAGCTGGTTCTGGATGCTATTTTGGGTATTCAGGACGGTCAGAACCCGCGCGTTATTGAAGGTATTCTGCGTAATTACCTGGCTGAGTCGAAGCGTATCGGCGATGGGGACGAGGAAGAGTAATAATGGCCTCTGAAACAGTAAGAGACGAAGAAGAAGAGTGCGACTGTCCACCACAGGGACTTCCCATGTGGATGGCAACGTTCGCCGACCTGATGACACTGTTAATGTGCTTCTTCGTCTTGCTGTTGGCGTTCTCAGAAATGGACGTGCTGAAGTTTAAGCAAATAGCGGGTTCAATGAAGTACGCACTTGGTGTGCAGAATAAAATTGAAGTGAAAGACATTCCGAAAGGCACTAGCGTTATTGCTCAGGAGTTCCGTCCGGGGCGTCCTGAACCAACACCTATAGAAACCATTCAGCAGCAAACCGTTGAAATGACCCAGCAAATGCTGGAGTTCCAGGAAGGTCAGTCCGATTTTGCCGGCGGTCAGCAAACCGAGCGTGGCGGTCAGGAAGCGGACAGTCAGGAAGACGAAAAGCAGGCGGAATCAGAAAACACCGAAGCCATGACTCAGGTATCTAAAGAGCTTATGCGGCGCATTGAACGGCAGCTCGAAAATGAAATTAAAGCAGGTACCATTGAATTAGAGCAGCATGGTCAGCAAATCATTATTCGTATTCGTGAGCAGGGGTCATTCCCGGAAGGGTCGGCGTTTTTGCAGCCACAGTTCCGTCCGATTATTCAACAAGTAGCAACAGCACTTAAAGAAATCCCGGGCGAAATCACCATTTCAGGACACAGTGATAACGAGCAAGTGGTGTCAGAAATTTACTCCTCGCGTTGGGACCTTTCCAGCAAACGAGCCGTAGCAGTTGCCGAAGAAATACTTAAAGTTGAAGACTTTAGCGAAGATCGTATGGTGGTTATGGGGTATTCAGACACCAAACCACTGGTGCCTAACAACTCTGAAGAGAACCGCCGCCGTAACCGCCGTGTTGAAATATCGGTGATGCAGGGTAAAGCGGCAGAGTCTGAACAGCAGGTTGACGTTATAGACTAAGCGCTGGTTTCTGGCGCTTAGGACACGTATAATTGCCGACTTTCCCCCAACGTCTAATGATATTGCTATGAAGTTTGTTGTTCGTCTGCACGCCGAAATTACCATCAAAAGCGCATCCGTCAGAAAACGCCACGGTAAGGTGTTAACCAATAACTTGCGCAAAATTTTGGCGCCGATACATCCGTCCATTTATGTGAAATGGCTTTGGGATCGCATTGAAGTAGCGGCAGATACCGACAGCAATGATGCGCGTGCCGCCATACGTGAAACGCTTAGGCATACTCCGGGCATTTCATGGTTTGCGGAAGTTATCGAACAGCCGTTAACGACCTTTGACGACATTACTGATTTAGTGGGTGAGCATTGGAATAAGCGGCTGCAAGGTAAAAGCTTTGCGGTGCGTGTAAAGCGGCAGGGTAAACACGAGTTTAACTCACAGCAACTTGAACGCTACATTGGCGGCTATCTACTGAAACACGCTGAAAACTCCCGTGTTCAGTTAACCCGACCTGACGAAGAAGTTCAGTTGCAAATTACCAATCAGGTGGTTCATTTAATTGGTGAACGTATCGACGGCCTGGGCGGCTTTCCTATTCCAACGCAGGAAACGGTGCTGTCCTTGCTCAGTGGCGGCTTTGATTCGGGCGTTGCCAGTTATGAGTTTATTCGCCGAGGCGCACGTACTCATTTCTGCTTTTTCAACTTAGGGGGCGACGCTCACGAAGTGGCGGTGCGTCAAATTGCCTATTTCCTTTGGAAAAAATACAGCTCATCGCACCCTATTAAGTTTATTAGTGTCGACTTTGCACCTATTGTCGATGACATTTTAACGAATGTCGATAATGGCCAAATGGGGGTTGTACTAAAACGTCAAATGCTAAGAGCGGCTGCCCGGGTTGCGCACTATGTAAAAGCCCAGGCTTTAGTCACCGGTGAGGCTATAGGTCAGGTGTCGAGCCAGACATTGTCAAATTTACGCGTCATTGATCAGGCGACACCGGCACTGGTGCTACGCCCGCTAATTACCAAAGACAAACAGGAAATTGTCGACGAAGCGAAGAAAATAGGCACCGAGCCGTTAGCTAAGTCAATTCCTGAATATTGTGGGGTTATTTCAAATAAACCGACGGTGAAAGCGGTACCTGAAGTTATCGAGGCGGAAGAAGCGAAGTTGAACCAGGATTTGTTAGAGCAGGTCGTGCGCGCATCGAATGTGTTGAGTATGCAGGATATTGCCGAGCAAACTGAAAATGAATTGAAAATGCCGGACACTACAGCGGAACTCACTAAACAGAGTGTCATCATAGATATTCGTAACGACGATGAAATTGAAGCTGCACCATTAAACGTCAGTGCAGAAGTCATTGAAATTCCGTTTTTTAAATTGGCCTCTAAGTTTCCTGAATTAGACCAGAGTTGCGATTACTTACTCTATTGTGATCAGGGAGTTATGAGCCGCATGCAGGCGCTGTTATTGCACGAAAATGGCTTTAACAACGTATCTGTTTATAAGCCTGACTAAAGAGACGTATTTATGCTGGCAAGAGTGCTGTTTTTTCTGCTGTTGACCGTAACAACGGTTTTATTTTTATGGCAATTTCCAACAACTGGCGCACAAAGTATACCGTACTTAGATAAAGCGGTTCATTTTGGAATATTTTTTGTGTTAGCGATGACTTTTCATAAGGCTTTTGCCTTGTCTGCACGGTTATCGCTGTTATTTTTAGCTTTTTACGGCTTGGCTATCGAGGTCGCACAAAGTTATGCTCCGGGACGCGGTGCCGATGTCTACGACTGGATAGCCGACGCTTGCGGTGTTATTGCTTACTTTGGCTTACACCATGTATTAAAAAAGTCGCGTTCTTAACGCGACTTTTTAGGTTTTTTCGGTTTAACTGACTTTTTCCCTTTCGTATCTTTCTTCGCTTTCTTCTTCGGCTTAGATTTTTTCGTCGACGGGAATTTGTATTGAGGACGAAGCCCCTCAATAACACGTCTGTCGAGCTGTGCATCTAAATAGCGCTCAATTTTGCCAAGCAATAGAGCATCATGAGCTTCGACTAAGGAAATTGCCGTACCTTTTTGCCCACCACGAGCGGTGCGGCCAATACGGTGCACGTAGACGTCCGCTTGTTTGGGTAAGTCGTAATTAACCACTAGGGCAATGTCATCAATATCCAGTCCGCGGGCAGCGACATCGGTCGCAACTAGCGTGATGTTCTGGTTTTCCTTCAGCGTATTAATAATTTGCTGACGTTCGTTCTGAGGCATGTCGCCTCTTAGCGTGACAATTTTACGCGTATCAGTAAATTCACTGCGTAGGAAATTGGCGACTATTTCAACCCGCTCACGAGTACGCACAAACACAAACTGTCGACCGTCAAAGTCTTTTAGCGCTGAGACTAAAAGCTTACGCTTGTGCTCATCGGTGTCAGCCAAATGAACCCACTGAACAATTTTACCGCGCTCGCGCTTGGGTGGTTGCACGTCAATGTACTCGGGCTCTTCCAGCAGTTCTTTAGAAAACTTAATAACCCCAGAGCTACCCAGAGTTGCTGAGAACAACAACGACTGCTGTCTGTGTCGCGCCTGCAAGGCCATTTCTTTTACCGTAGCGGCGAAACCCATGTCCAGCATTCGGTCGGCTTCATCAATAACCAGCCACTCAACGCTTTCTAAGTTGTATTGTTCGGCTTCCAGTAAATCCATCAGACGACCTGGCGTCGCGACCACAATGTCGTGGCTTTTCTCCAACTGAGACAGTTGACTGCCATAATTGATACCACCAGTGACAACCACTGACGACAAACCCGTTGCCTCAGAAAACAGTGAGGCTTGCTGGTGTATTTGCTCGGCTAACTCACGCGTCGGCGCTAACACCAAAATGCGCGCCGGTCCCGGTTGTTTACGAGGAAAATCCAGCAAATGCTGCAGCGCGGGCAATAAAAAGGCCAGCGTTTTGCCGGTACCTGTTGGCGCGCTAACTAACAAGTCCCGACCGTCGAGCGCTTGTGGAATACTTAATTGTTGAACCTTGGCCGGCTTGTTTAAATCGGCCGCTTTAAGAACGCCAATTAAGCGATCATCCAGTTCTAACTCTTCCCAGTCTGGGACCATCTTCTTTCCTCTTAAAAAGCAATTAACGCAACAACAGCAAAGCCGAGTTGGTTGTTTGTAAAATACTGGTGGTGGTACTGCCGACCAGGAATTGACGAATGCGGGAATGACCGTAGGCGCCCATAACCAACACGTCAATATTGTGCTCATTCTGATACGCGTGCAGCGTTGGCTCAACCTCGCCGGAGCGTATTTCAAAGCGTACATCGTGGCCAAGCTCTCGCAGGTGGTTCGCGGCCGACTCAATTGAGGCATGGTTGTCGTTGGTGTCAGCGCCAACCATGACTAAATGCAGCGGTAAACCTCGGAATATAGGGCTTTCAGCCAGCAAGCGTATACCTTTTCGTGAAGAGTCACTGCCATCGTAAGCTAACATAACGCTTTTCGGTTCAGTAAACTCTTCAGGCGCCACCAGAATAGGGCGGTTCATGGTTCTTACCACGGTTTCCAGCTGACTCCCTACACGGTTAGTACGAGTTGTGTCCTCGCCGTGTAACCCCATAACCAACAGACGCATAGAGTCTTCAATTTCATGCAGCGACTCGGCTAAGTCACCATGACGCTGGCGCAGATTGACCTGTTCGACACCATCTTCCAAAGCGCGAGCTTTCGCGCTTTCCAGCATATGGTGCCCTTGCTCAAGCGCTAACTTACTGCGTTGTTGGTCGAGTTCTGCAAGCTGTTCCAGTAATGCCTCACGACTACCTAAACCAATATTGCCCGTCATATCCGTTTCAGTCGGATAACGCGCTTCGTCCAGTACGTGGAAAAGCGTCAGTGGCGTTTCCAGTCGCAGCGCTGCCCAGCTGGCGTAATCGCAAACCGATTGCGTCGAGGCAGATCCATCAATACAAGCAACAACATGTTTCATCATCGAATTCCTTTTTAGTGGCCGCCCATTAATTTATCAACCGCTTCCGGTTTGTCATGAACACCAAAGCGATCCACGATGGTGGCACTGGCTTCGTTCAGCCCAATTACTTCGACATCAGCACCTTCACGACGGAATTTAACCACAGCGCGGTCGAGTGCTTCAACGGCGGTGATATCCCAGAAATGGGCATCACTGACATCAATAACAACCCGTTCGACACCTTCTTTAAAGTCAAATGCGGCAAGAAACTTCTCAGACGAGCTGAAAAACACCTGTCCAATAACACGGTAGGTGCGCTTTATGCCGTCGGCATCGATGTCTGACTTAATGTACAGATAGTGCCCGATTTTATTGGCAAAGAACATAGCGGCAAGCAATACGCCGACTAATACACCTAACGCCAGGTTGTGCGTTGCGACAACGACAGCAACGGTGCTCACCATAACGATATTGGTCGATAGCGGATGCTTCTTTAAATCTCGGATAGAGCTCCAGCTAAAGGTACCAATGGAGACCATGATCATGACAGCAACTAAAGCAGCCATGGGTATTTGTATTAAAATACTGTCCAATACCAAAACCATAATGAGCAGGAAGATACCCGCAACCAGTGTGGATAAGCGCGTACGACCACCTGATTTTACATTAATAATCGACTGACCAATCATGGCGCAACCCGCCATACCGCCGAGTAATCCAGAGCCTATATTGGCAATACCCTGACCTTTACATTCACGGTTTTTGTCGCTGGACGTGTCGGTTAAGTCGTCAACAATGGTTGCTGTCATTAGTGACTCGAGAATACCGACAACGGCAAGTGCCGCAGAGTATGGGAAAATGATTGCTAATGTTTCGAAGTTTAATGGAACGTCAGGCCATAAGAATATCGGCAGGGCATCCGGCAGTTCGCCCATATCACCAACGGTGCGAATGTCTAAGCCTAAGAACACGGCAACAATGGTTAAAGAAACAATACAAACCAACGGAGACGGTAAAATTTTTCCGATAACCGGAATGTAAGGGAAGCCGTAAATAATAGCCAGGCCAGCCGCCGTCATTGCATACACATGCCAGGTGACATTGGTCAGCTCGGGCAGTTGTGCCATAAATATCAAAATAGCCAGGGCATTCACAAAGCCTGTCACCACCGAGCGCGAGACAAAGCGCATGAGGTCCCCTAACTTGAGATAACCTGCAATTATTTGCAGCACACCGGTCAACAGAGTGGCGGCTAGCAGGTACTCAAGCCCGTGGTCTTTGACCAGGGTGACCATAAGCAGCGCCATAGCGCCTGTTGCGGCAGATATCATCCCCGGACGCCCGCCGGTAAATGCGATAACAACCGCAATACAGAACGACGCGTACAAGCCTATTTTCGGATCAACACCGGCAATGATAGAGAATGCGATAGCTTCAGGAATTAGCGCTAGAGCAACGACAATACCTGAGAGCAAATCACCACGTATATTAGAAAACCAGTTCTGCTGGATAGACTTCAACATAGTTAAATGACACCAAATTTTTAAACACAATAAAGTAATAAGTGGCCGGAATGGCCAGAAAAGCAGTGAACAGCCTACTGCGCACCTGTGACAGGGAAGTGACGGTTAGGGTGGCGTAATACGCGTCAGCACGTAGGTGGCTCCTTATGGTTTGAGGCTGGTCAAAAAAAGAGCGCGAATTTTAGCATAAAATGTGCCAACTACAAGTGCTTTCCACATCGGCGTAGCCTGACATATCAGACGCGATGCTGCTCCCGCCCGGGCAAAAAGCTAATTGCAGCCGTGGATAATAGCAATAGCAGCGTTGATATCATTAGGCAAGCAACCACCCCCCATTGTTGATACACCCAACCCGATAAAATGGTGCCCAGCAGACGCCCAGCCGCATTCGCCATGTAGTAAAAACCAACGTCTAAAGACACACCGTCGGCGCGTGAGTATGAAACAATCAGGTAACTGTGCAACGATGAATTAATGGCAAACAGAATGCCGAATAGGCCTAAGCCAATAATAATGCTTTGGGCAACCGGCAATTGTTGCCAAAGCGCCAGGGTTAACGCAAGTGGACTCAGCGTCAGTAACGCATTCCATACTACCGCCTGAGTTTTTGGTACGTTATCACCATTTCTCGTGAATTTAGGCGCAATGCTTTGCACAAACCCGTAGCCAATAACCCACAAGGCCAAAAAACTGCCCACCTGCCAGTGGTTCCAGTTCAGCTGGCTGGCTAAGAACACCGGTAAGGCCACCACAAACCAAACATCGCGTGCACCAAAAAGTAAAAAGCGCGCGCCCGATAGAATATTGATAGGTCTGCTTTTAGATAAAATATCCTTAAACTTAGGTTTGAACTTAGCTTTGCCGGATTCTTTTTTCAGGAAGATTAAGCTACCGACCCAAACTACGCTGAGCATAATTGCCATGGACAGCACTGCCCCCTGGAAGCCAATTAACGTCAGCAACAAGCCACCCAGGAAAAATCCAACGCCCTTTAAGGTGTTTTTTGAACCAGTGAGTATAGCCACCCACTTATAAAGCTGAGCTTGTTTGTCGTCCGGCACCAAAAGCTTAATGGTGCTTTTGGCACTCATTTTATTGAGATCTTTGGCAATACCAGACAGCGCCTGAGCCGCCATTACCCAAATAACAGTAAGCATAGAACTGGGCACCAGCAGCATGACCAGTGCCACAATCTGTATGCCGAGGCCAATATTCATGGTCCTGTTGAGTCCCCAGCGAGCGCCCAGCCAACCACCAAATAAGTTAGTGACTATGCCGAAAAACTCGTAGAACAGGAATAACATAGCCACTTCCAACGCACTGTAACCCAACTGGTGGAAGTGCAGCACCACCAGCATGCGCAGCGCGCCGTCAGTCAGGGTAAAGGCCCAGTAATTACCGGTAACAATTAAATATTGGCGTATTGCCGGCGACAGCTGACTCAGCATTAGCCGACCTTTTCGACCAGCTCAACCGCGCGGTTGGCATAACCCCATTCATTGTCATACCAGGCATAGATCTTAACGTGCGTGCCGTTAATGACCTTGGTGGATAGCGCATCCACAATGCTTGAGCGCGGGTCAGTTTTGTAATCTATCGACACTAACGGGCGCTCTTCATAACCCAGAATGCCCTTAAGGTCACCTGCAGCGGCTTCTTTCATCCAGCCATTAATTTCTTCCACCGAAGTAGCTTTTTCGACTTCAAACACACAGTCGGTTAGGGACGCATTGGCAAGGGGTACGCGGACAGCGTGACCGTCAATTTTGTCTTTCAGTTCAGGGAAAATCTCCACAATGGCCGTTGCCGAGCCGGTGGATGTCGGAATTAAGCTCATGCCGCAGGCACGGGCACGGCGTAAGTCTTTGTGCGGCGCGTCCAGAATGCTTTGCGTGTTGGTCAAATCGTGAATAGTAGTGATAGACGCGTGTTTAATACCAATTTTGTCCTGCAGAACTTTGACTACCGGAGCCAGACAATTAGTGGTGCAGGACGCGGCTGTGACTATCTGATGTTTTTCAGGATCATAAAGGTGGTCATTAACGCCCATCACAATATTCAAAGCGCCGGGCTCTTTGACCGGAGCCGATACGACAACTCGTTTTACGCCTTGTGACAGGTAATCATTCAGAACCTTTACGGTTTTCATTTTGCCGGAAGCTTCTAAAACCACATCACAACCACTCCAGTCGTTGTCAGCAATGGTTTTGTGCTGAGTGAAAGCAATGCGTTTCCCACCAATTTGAATGGCGTCGTCCAGACCTTCAGCTTCATACCCCCAGCGACCGTGCACCGAGTCAAAATTCAGCAAATGCGCAAAGGTTGCCGCATCAGCGCCTGGGTCATTCACCTGAACAACCTGCAGCTCAGGATTGTCCCACGCCGCACGTAACGCTAAACGGCCAATACGACCCAAACCATTAATTCCAACCTTAATCGTCATAAAAGACTCCTTATGTATCTTTTATCTGCCCGTTATAGGGCTTTGGGGGAGTTTACTGTCTTGTTTCGCTTGAGCATTGAACCTCCTGTGGCGGAGACGCTACGAGTTCATCCATGAACGCTTGACGAAGGCCATCCTTGGCCTTCGACACTCCACCACAGGAGCTTCAACACTCATAACGCTTACAAGACAACAAACTCCCCCTTCTATATCTAAAGGGTTTTAGCATTCATGATTTAAACCAGTGTTTCGTCTTATTCGCGAACCAGACTAAAGAGAGCATCACCGGTACTTCTACCAGTACACCAACAACCGTGGCTAGTGCGGCGCCGGATTGCAGGCCAAATAGACTGATAGCCACAGCCACTGCTAGTTCGAAAAAGTTTGAGGTACCAATCAAGCAGGCCGGAGCCGCAATTCTATAAGGCAACTTAATCAGCAACGCGATAATAAAAGTGATAGCAAAAATGCCGTAAGTTTGAATTAGCAACGGGGTTGCTATCATGGCAATGTCTAAGGGACGCGTCAGTAACACCTCTGCCTGAAAGCCAAACAGCAGCACTACGGTTAGCAGTAAGCCGACAATGGACCAGGGCTTCATGCGTGCATCAAAGGCTTGCAGCGCAGAGTCGACATTATGCTGTCGCGATGTTGCTTTGCTCTTTAGCCGCTGGCGCGTTAACAGTCCGGCAATAAGCGGTGCCACGACGTATAGCCCAACACTTAACAGCAAGGTTTGCCAGGGCACAATAATATCGGTGATCCCCAGCAGCAGCGCGGCTATGGGGGCGAAGGCAAAAATCATAATGACGTCGTTGACCGACACCTGTACCAGCGTATAGCTGGCATCGCCTTTGGTCAGCTGACTCCAGATAAAAACCATAGCCGTACACGGCGCAACACCGAGTAGAATGACTCCGGCCAAGTACTCGTTAGCAGTTTCTGGCTGAATGAAGTCAGCAAATACACCTTTGAAAAACAGCCAGCCAACCAGCGCCATGGTGAAGGGTTTTACCAGCCAGTTAATAACGATGGTTAGAATAAGCCCCTTAGGCTCTTTAGCAATTTGTGTAATAGACTCGAAGTTTACCTGCACCATGACCGGGTAAATCATCAGCCATATCAACACCGCGATAATCAGGTTAACCTGCGCAAACTCAATACCTGACAGCACTTCGAAAACTGGTGGGAACAAGTTACCCAGTAAGGTACCGGCAATAATCGCCAGAGCGACCCAAACCGATAAGTACCGTTCAAACACACCCATTATCGACATCCTTAACTTGTTGGGGAATTAGCGACGCGTGATAAGCCGCCGTGGTTTTAATCATAGTCGCCATCCAGTCTTGTAGGGCCGGGTTTATTCGATAGTACACCCAGCGCTGATCTTTACGGTCGGCTAATAAGCCGTATTCGCGCAGTTGCGCCAAATGCCGCGACACTTTTGGCTGTGACATACCAGTCGCGTCCACAAACTGGCAAACACATAATTCACCATGGTGTTGCAGCATTAGAATCATTTTCAAGCGCAGGGGGTCAGCCATAATTTTGAAGAACTCATGAGGTGCATCAAACAGCTGCGGACGGTCACTTTTCTTGCGTAAAATAAGCAACAGCATCTTTATACGCTCGCTTAATTCATGCGCCGTTTTCTTAAAAGCATCCGCTTTTTTACTGGCCACCGGGTCGGGGAAGTCCCAGGCAATGAAGTGCTGATCACCGCACAAAGCTTGGCACTCAGTGCGAGCCCGATCACACAGGCTTATCACGTAATCAAAGCTATTGAGATCAATATCAGCAAGCGCTTTTGAATGCAGCCCATCCGTTTCAACACCCAAGTGCTCTAATGCCGCTAAAGCTCCCGGTTCAGGTTGTGTCGGCTCAGTACCCGCACTGGCAACCTCAAAGTCATCATCAGCAAACTGCCGAAAAATAGCCTCCGCCATCAAAGACCGCGCAGAATTCGCCGTACACAGAAACAAAACCTTCGTCATCAGGTAATACCATATATTCGATAGCCCATATATATGTTATACCGAATATATTGACTGCGCAATAGCCAAGCTGGGAGGAGGGCCGGTTGTCACTTGTTTCGCTTGAGCATTGAACCTCCTGTGGCGGAGACGCTACGAGTTCATCCATGAACGCTTGACGAAGGCCATCCTTGGCCTTCGACACTCCGCCACAGGAGGTTCAACACTCGTAACGCTTACAAGTGAGCAACCGGCCCTATCTACCATTGGTCGTGTGGGGGAATGGACCATGAGTGCGCCCAATGGTTTCGGGAGCTACTGAGGAGGTGTGCAGCGCCATGGATGGCGCTGCACAAGCCCTACAGGGATGTATTCACGGGCGTCCTCCGCAGTAGCTCCTGAAACCTCAGCGCTCGTGGTTCAATCCCTCCACCCACTCTATAGGCCCAGTACGTCTTTGCCTTGTTTGAAGGTGACGTCAACCGGGATGCCGGCGTCGGCGAGTTTGTCGAGGTCGGCTTTTAGCTGTGGGCTGACAACGCCTAAGGTTGCAACCAGTTCAGCCACACCGTTGTAGTCACCGTCGCCTTGCAGGGTCAGGATTTTACGAGACAAGCTATTCATGGCGGCACGCATTTTGTCCATATCAATGGCGTATTGGCCTTTTTCATTGCGCTTGAAGGCACCTGCATCGGCAAAGTAGTTGAAACGAATCATGTTGGCTTTGCCGTGGGCACTGGATGCACCAAAGCGCACTGAACGGAAAATACTGGCCATAAAGGTGGTGTAATAGTCTTCCAGTTCACCTTCAGCTAAAACGCCTTGTTCAAACAGCTGAGTCACCATGTAAAGCCCCAGAATATCGGCTTTACCTTCTTCCAGTGCTGAAGCGTGTTCTTTCAATGCCGAACGCACGGTGCCTTTATCATTCAGGGTGTTTTTAATACCCAGGCCGTGGGCCACTTCATGGAACATGGTATTGGCGAAGAACGCATTAAATGTAATGTTCTCGCGCTGCTCCGGTACAATTAGCTGCTCAGCAATAGGCACCAGAATTTTATCGAACTTAGCCTGCATGGCATTTTTCAGCTGTAAGCGGCGAGTGCCTTTTTCCAGCTGAACTTCTTCGTCATTCGGCAGGTTTATCGCAATAGTTTTGCTGCCCGCATTCGAGTGACCGGCATAGTAAACTGCATCGTAAGCGTTCAACTGGGCATTGGCGCCCGGCATTTCTGCTTTATAAGCGTCTTCAACTGGCAGGCCACGTTGCAATTCAGGCAGATACTCAGCGTATTTCGCTAAGCGCTCGCTCCATGCTTTGTCTTTAATCAATACGTAAGACTCAAACGCGGTTTTGTAGCCGTACAAATGGTCTTCGTAGTTTTCGATAGGGCCAATAACCACATCAACATCGTTGTCGGTCATGTCCATCCAGGCCATATCCGACGGCTGATACTCATTGCTCAAAAACGCATCGGCGCGCAGGCGCAAATACTTGGCAAAGTCTTCGCTTTCCGCAAGCTCAGCGGCTTGACGCAGTAACTCGGCCGCTTCAGCCAGTGAATCATTAAACGCTTCAGAGTAAGGAAGCGTCATTAAGTCGCCGTTTTCATCACGACGCAATAATGTATAAAGGCTGTCTTTGTCAGCAAGCTCTGCATTTTCAAACTCGGTTTTGGTCATATCTTCCGGGTAGAAGTTAGCGCCTTCAGGCTTATCGTCAAAGCCGGTTAAAAAGGGTTGGTTGTTGTTAAGGCGATCCCACGGGCCATAGTTAATCACTGTGAATTCTTTAGCCCGCTTTTCAACTTTAGCCAGCAGCTCGTCTTTGCTGCCCGGGAAAGCTTGCTGCCAGAACAGCTCATCCATTATTTTCGATGCATCAATAAGCAAACTGACCATCTTCTTCTGGTCGCTGGACAAGTGTGATAAGTCGCTGGTCAATGAATAAGGGGTGTAAATGTCGAGTCTTTGCTCTTTTCCTTCAACCAATTGGTAGCTTTTCGGAGCCGTGGTTTCGGTACTCTCTGTCGTTGTTTGTTGACCGCAGGCGGCTATAGCAAGCGCCAGCGGCGCAATAAAAAATGCAGATTTTTTCATAATGATACTTTTGTAAAATTGAGTTGTTGGAAAGTTCTGTTAATCTACTTCTATGCCTGACTAGAAGCAATAGAATAACTATAAAAAAGGATCCCTCAATGGCATCGCAGAATGCGCTTTACTTACTCATTGATGAACGGTTGCAGCGTGACGAACTCACCCTGCCGGGGCTACCGAAAACGGCGGAGCAAGTGCGTAACGCTACGCTCGATCCTGACTGTAATTTGCACGACCTGGCGCATATCATTCAGCAAGACGCGGTATTGTCAGCCCGGTTAATACGACTGGCAAACAGTGCCTATCTGGGGGGCCGAAACAAGGCAGAAAGCCTGATGCAGGCGTTAACACGTATTGGCATGCGTCGAATTCGCACGCTGGCTTTTGCAATGGCAATGGAGCAGGTGTTTAAACCCGACAACGACATTGTGAAGATGTTCTCAGAGCAATACATTAAGGAAAGTCGGCAAATTGCAGCAGCGTCGGTGGTTATTACGAAAGACCTCCAACGCCGCGGAATAGGGCACCGGCTGCATCAGGACGTCTCTCTGCTGGCAGGCATGGTATCCAGAATAGGGGTAACACCTATTCTAAGAATGGCCAGTGAATTTGAGGACAGCTTTGCTAACCCTACCTTTATTAATGAATGCATTATGCAGTTAAGCTCGCCGTTGGGTACTAATATCCTGAATTACTGGCAGTTCACGCCTAATTTGGTGCAGGTGCCACTGCACTATAATAAAGGGCGAACCAACCTGGACGACGCCATTACCGTTAATTATTGCGATATTGTTCATTTGGCCAGCTTACTAACAGGAAATAACTTAGGTAAAAAGCAAAATGTGACCGTGGTGGAGTATGAATTAAGAGGAGTGATTGAAAGCGAAGACTTCTGGCAGCAAGACTCGACTCAAGAGTCTTACCACCAGGTGCTGGACTTATTTGGCTAACTCGCGTTACTCAAACGCCTTTTTCAAATCATCAAATAGCTGCCCGGCTTCGCCGCTAATTAGCGCAAAGTCGGCATCTACTTTCTCTTCCGGGGTTGGGTCTACCAAATCATCTTTTGCGTCCAGCAGTACGTCGGTTGGCTTAACACGTTTTAGTGCCATATCGGCTTCAAGAATAAACTCCAAGTTTTCCTGCCACACCAAACCTAACCGAGTCACTTGCTTACCGGCAGTTAAATGAGCCTGAATGTCGTCACGAGTCAGGTCTTCCTGTTTACAGCGAATGATGCCACCGTCGGCCTGGGGTGAACGCAGCTCTGCTTCGTCGCCCAGTTCAAAGGGGGCAGGAATGTCTTGTTTTTGTAGCCAGTCGGTCAAGTACACTTCAACGGCCTCAGACGGGCTGAAAGGTCTGACAGGTAAAGACCCCACCGAGCCACGCAATAAACCGAGAAAGTCTTCCGCTTTATTCGCCGCCGACTCGTCAACCGCAATAAATTGACGGTCTAAATCAATGTAGCCCCAGCTTAAGCGAAAACGGCTAAACGCCTGTGGCAATAACTGATGAATTAAGTCTTCTTTTAAGTTTTGTTTTTCTTTGCGCGGCACAGAGCGGCCTTCGGCTTCACTAATCTGACGGACTTTTTCGTCGAGCTGAGCGTTCACAACCGTGCTGGGAAGGACTTTTTCTTCTCGTTTAGCGCAGAGTAACCAGCAGTTACCGACGCTATGGGTTAACGTCTCGTTGTCTGGGCCAAAGGGAGAGAACCAGCCAAAACTGCTTTGCTCAGTGCGAGAGCATGGGTGAAAGCTGTGCTCCGCAAGCTGCTCTTCAAAGTTTTCGGGTAACGAGAAATTTTCACTGAAATGATAAAAGCGAAGGTTTTTAAACCACATAAATAAGGGTTCCTGTCCGGCATTAGAAACCCTGAATTGTATCGACTAACGGCGTCTGTGTCAGTTTAAAACCTGTACAGGAAATGAAAAGGTGTAAGTCAGCCCTTCACCCGGTTGACTGGTGGCGTCAATATCGCCCTGCAGGGTTTGGGTAACCAGGTTGCGTACAATATGAGTTCCCAAACCACTACCACCGTCATTGAGCTTAGTGGTGAAAAATGGGTTAAAGAGCTTGGTTAAAGCGTCTTCTGAAAGACCATTGCCGTCGTCTTTATAAACAACATGAAGCTCGCTGTCGCGCAGCTCAATATCAATGATCATGGTACCTTGCTCAATGCCGTCGAAGGCATGACGTAATGAGTTTAAAATTAAATTGGTAAATATCTGCGACAGCGCACCCGCCGGGCAACGAATAAATAAATCGTCGGCACAGTTCAGTTCTATTTTATGCAACGTTTTCTTTAAGTGCGGTTGCAGCGACTGAATCAGCTCTTCTATGTAGCGTTTCACATTTATATCGCGAATGGCGTCAGACGCCTGGTCGACCGCTACCTGCTTAAAGCTACTGATAAGGTCAGAGGCCCGATGCAGGTTGTTATCCAGTAAGCTGAGGCTTTCTCTGCCTTCTTCTATAAACTTTTGTAATTGTTGCTGTGTCAGTTCTTTATTGGTCAAAGCCGAATCCAGCGAATCCAGTTTTTCTCGCAGGTAAGAAGCTGCTGTGACACTAATACCAATAGGTGTATTCACATCGTGCGTAATACCCGCCACAAGGCCACCAAGCGAGGCCATTTTTTCCGACTCAATGAGTTGTTGCTGGGTTTCGCGTAAGTGGTTCAACGACGACTCAAGCCGCTGGTTAGACTGACGCAGCGTGTTTTCCATAGTACGACGTTGGCTAATTTCGCGTTCAAGCTTTTCCTGTCGCATTTCCAGTTCGTTTTTGCGCTGCTCCAGATCCAGCATCACCTGGCTCAAACGGGAGGTTTTACGGGCCACCTCCTGTTCTAAAATCGCATTTTGTTCATCCAGCTGTCGGTTTGCCGCTTTCAGTTTATTCTGTGTGCGTTCCAGGTCAGCCTGATATTCTTCAATGTTATCGAGTAACTGATTATACGCCTGCTCAATAAGTACCAGCTCGTTATTGTGTTGGTCTTTTAAGCGAATGCGGGAGCGCTCGAGGTTATCCAGGCGGAAGCTCTTAATTTGCTGAGTTAAGTCATTGAGCGGGCGGCTCAACATGCGGCTGAATGCGACCGTAAACAGAATAATTAAAAAGGTACTCTTTATAAGCGCGTTACCAACAATAAAGCCCAAACTGACTTTAATGCGGTCTATGGCTATGTCTCGCGTTGAAAACAGGCTAACGTCGCCGACCTTGGTGGAATGCCCGGAAAACTCGAAAATGAGCGAGTTGTGGTAGCCAAAAATACCGTTACGCTCAGGAAGCAGAATTCCTTCACTGGCTTCTTCGGGCAAGTCAGACATTTCTGAGGTCTCGCCCAACTGAACCAAAATATTACCGGCGTCGTCGCGAATCAATACACCGGCAATAGCCGGAATGCCAATAAGGCCGTCGGCGATGCTGTCAATTTGGTCACTATTAAATTCCCAAAGTGAGCGCGTCAAAGACCCATTAAAGGTTCGTTGCTGGTTTTGCAGCTCGGCAATCAGTATGCGCTTGGTATCAAAGTATTCCGCACCAATTTGTACTGCAGTGACAATAAGCGTCAGCACAAAGTAAACGGACAGAACCCGTGTCAGCAGCGATGATGAAATACTTTTGATGGCCATATATGAGGTGTGCGTAAGATTTTTGTAAATATAAGCTTAAACTAAATCATTGCTGTTAATAACGCAATAAAGCAAAGCGTTCTCACCCAGAGCAATTGACACAAAACTGACACACTTTGGTCATCAAGCTGTCACTAAAACTCACTAAAGTTGCCACAAATTAATTCACAAGGGTTATAACTTATGAAGTTCATTACCTCCGCTGGCGCTTTCGTTTTAAGCTCTGCGCTGTTTTTACCAGCGCTGACGACCACGGCGTACGCAGCTCCAATACAAGAGCAGGACAAACTTGAGCCTGTTGTTGAAGAAGCCTCTTCAATTAACCAGTCTGCGCGTCAGTCACAACTGACCATTGACCAAATTTCAGACAACATGCAAGAGCGTTTGCAGCAGTATAAACGCATCATGAAGGAAATTGATGGTTTAAAAGTGTATACCGCACAGCTTGAGCAGCAAATTGGTAACCAACAACAGGAAAAGCAAGACATCAATGACTCAATAGACAAGGTCAGTTATGTCGAGCGTCAAATTACTCCGCTGATGTTACGTATGATTGACTCTCTCGAGTCTTTTGTTGAACTGGACGTTCCGTTCCTTGAAACCGAGCGTAACGAGCGTTTAGCGCAATTAAACGACCTGATGGAGCGCGCTAACGTCGATGTGTCTGAAAAGTTCCGCCGTGTTATGGAAGCTTATCAAATAGAAGCAGACTACGGCCGCAACATTGAAGCCTACACGGCAGAACATGAGATTAACGGCCAACAGCAAGACGTCACTTTCCTGCGCATTGGTCGGGTAGCACTTATTTATAAAACCCGCGACGGTCAGCACCTGGGTATCTGGAACCAGCAGGAGCGCAACTGGCAAGAGCTCGATAGTAAGCACTTACCTGCCGTTGAAGAAGCTATCCGCATAGCCCGAAAACAGTTAGCACCGGACATGCTGATGATGCCCGTTTTTGCTAACAAAGCCGCCACAAACAGCGCCGCTGGCCAATAAGGAGTCGCACCAATGAAATTAACACAACGAATTGTTCAGTGGTTCTCAGTTATTGCGCTGGCAGCAACCTCGAGTGCTGCACTCGCCGCGCCGCTGCCGCAAGACCCAATTAACTTAGACCAGCTGTTACAGCAGTTGGAGCAGGGTAAGTTCTCGCAGTCAGAGAGCAATAAGCAACGCGAGCAGCGCTTCCGCGAAAAAGAGCAAGAGCAAAAAGCCATGCTCGAAGACGCAATTGCTCAAAGAAACCAATTGGAGCAACGCGCCGAGCAACTGGAAACTAACTTTGAACAGAACGAAGTCGATTTAGGCAACTTAAGCGACACTCTGACTCAGCGCATGGGCTCACTCAAAGAGCTGTTTGGTGTGCTGCAGCAGGTTGCTAATGATGCTTCAGGCAAGTTCGACAACTCGGTTATTTCAGCGCAGTACCCAGGCCGTTCAGATGCGCTTGAGGAGCTAGCAGAAAACATGAGCTCGTCGTCTAAACTGGCGTCTATTGAAGACATTGAAAGTGTCTGGTTTGCCCTGCAAGAGGAAATGACCGAATCGGGTAAAGTCGCTGAATTCACGACTGAGGTGACAGCAGCCAACGGCGACAAAGCTGAACAAGAAGTCGTTCGTGTTGGTGCTTTTAACCTGGTTTCAAATGGCAAGTATTTAGAGCGCATGAGCTCAACCGGATCTGTTGCTGAGCTGGTACGCCAACCCTCAGGTCGCTATCTGGACACTGCTGAAAATATCCAGCAAACCGACAGTGGCATTGTCACATTCGGCGTTGACCCAACAGGCGGCTCAATTCTTGGTTTATTAGTTCAGGCACCAAGCTTAGGTGAGCGTATCGACCAAGGCGGTACCGTGGGTTACATCATTCTTGCTTTGGGTGCTATTGGCTTGCTGTTTGCGTTAGAGCGCTTTGTGTCACTGATGCTACTGGGCAACAAAGTGAAACGTCAGCTTAAGAAAGACAAGCCAAGTCAGGACAACCCGCTGGGTCGAGTCATGCTTATTAAGGACAAGTATCCGCAAGCCGACACCGAAACGCTGGAGTTGAAGCTCAGTGAAGGTATCTTGCGCGAAGTTCCTAAAATTACACGCAACCTGACGTTCATAAAAATCATTTCTGTGGTCGCACCGTTGATGGGTCTGTTGGGTACCGTGACAGGCATGATCAATACCTTCCAGGCGATAACACTATTCGGTACGGGTGACCCGAAACTGATGGCAGGTGGTATTTCTCAAGCCCTGGTCACAACCGTACTCGGCTTGGTGGTCGCAATACCCATGACCTTATTGTTTGCCACCTTACACACTCGCAGTAAAAACCTGATTCACATATTGCAGGAGCAGGCGTCCGGCATTATTGCGGAGCGCTCAGAGCGAGGAGAGTAACCGTGTTATTTCTCATCGAGTTTAATAATGCGATTAGAGATTTCATTGAGGCTGGCGGGCAAGTCCTGCTGGTCATCGGAATCCTCATTTTTAGTATGTGGTTAATGATTCTCGAGCGCATTTTTTACTACCTGAAAGGGCATCGTGCGCGTGTTAAAGACACGCTTAAGCGCTGGCAGCAACGTGAAGACAAGTCATCCTGGAACGCAGAGCAAATTCGTCAGGCAATGATCTCACGCGTCGGGTTGGCTCTGGGCGGTAACTTACCAGTGATAAAAGCCTTAGTCGCGTTATGCCCGTTGTTGGGTCTTATGGGTACCGTTACCGGCATGATTGAAGTGTTCGACGTTATGGCAGTAACTGGTACCGGCAGCGCCCGCTCTATGGCATCGGGGGTGTCAAAAGCCACTATCCCGACAATGGCGGGCATGGTTGGCGCACTGTCCGGCGTATTCGCCGCCACCTGGTTACAGCGCACCACCCGTCGCGAGCGCATGAAGCTGGAAGACAAAATACTTTTAGAGCGTCACTAAGGTGAGGCTGAGGAAACAACTATGAAACAGCATTTTGCCAACTTAATTGAAGAAGAAGAGAGCAACATCGACATGACGCCCATGCTGGATGTGGTGTTCATTATGCTGATTTTCTTCATTGTTACCGCGTCTTTTGTCAAAGAAGCGGGTATCGATGTAAACCGCCCTGACGCAGCAACGGCGGTGCAGAAGAACCGTGCCAACATACTGGTTGCTATTAGTGACAACAATGAAATTTGGATAAACAAACGTCAGGTGGATGTGCGTGCAGTGCAGGCTAACATCGAACGCTTGTATGCGGAGAATCCGCAAGGCTCTGTGGTGATTCAGGCCGACGAAGAGTCGAACACACGTGTCCTGATTAAAGTAATGGACGCAGCGCGAGCCGCTGGTGTGTATGACGTATCTGTTGCAACTGACGAAGAGTAACCCGCAATGAGACTTTTGGCAGCATTATTGGTCGCCGCGTTTGTCACTATTGGACTGTTTTACTTGATGCAGTCGTTAATAAGCGGTGGCGAAGGGGCAATGAGCGAGCCGCCGCGAGGCAGTGTGCTGGACTTTGTGCGTACACCAGAGTCTGAAGAAGTGCAGGAAAAGGAGCGTAAGCCTGAGCGTCCCCCAGAGCCTGAACAGCCGCCTGAAGATTTGCCGCAACCACAAATGGATAACGACATTGCTGATGCGGATAGCGGCTCAGGTTACGACTTCTCGGCCGGTATGGATGCCGGTGCCGACATTGGCAATGGCATGTCACTGCAAGCCAGCGACGGCGAGTATCTGCCTATTGTGAAAGTGCAGGCGGCTTACCCTCGGCGTGCGTTACAGCGTGGTATTGAAGGTTATGTGGTGGTGGAATTTACTGTGACCAAACAAGGCTCGGTGCGTGATCCTGTCGTTGTCCAGGCAGAGCCGGAAGGCATTTTTGATCAGGCTGCTATGGATGCGGTACTGAAATTCAAATACAAACCACGGGTCATTGATGGTGAAGCGGTTGAAGTTGACGGAGTCAGAAACCGCATGACCTTCGAAATGAACTAATTGGGTGACTTATGAACATGAAATTTGTGGTTATTGCCGCCTTAAGCGGCTGGATAGCGTTAACGCAGCCCCTTCTTGCGCAACAGACAGGGGCACAACAAACAGAGCGTGTGCCAGCACTGCGCGAAAAAGTATATGGTCAGCTGGCACGGGCGCAGGAACAAGCCGACAACGGTAATCTTCAGCAAGGGCTTAGCATACTGTCAGACATTGAAGGCAAAGCCGACAGTATGAACAGTTATGAGCGTGCCATGCTCTGGAACTTCTACGGCTTTATGTATTACGAGCAGGATCAAATAGGCCAGGCCATTAACTATTTCGAGAAAGTTGTGAATGAATCGCCAATTCCCGAGTCGCTCAAAAAAAGTACCCTGTTCAGCCTGGCTCAACTGGCGTTAAGCGAAGGTCAGTATCAACGTTCTGTAGAATTTCTGGGGCGCTGGGAAGCGTTGGCTGAACGAGACGAATTGGGCAAAGCCTGGGTATTAAAAGCGCAAGCCTTTTATCAGTCGGGAGACTTTAATAAAGCGCTGCCGCTCATTGATAAAGCCATTGCTAATGCAGACGCCAACAAGAAAACGCCCGACGAAAACTGGTTAATACTCAAACGTGCACTGCACTATGAACTGGAACAAACTGAACAAGTCGCCAAAGTCATGGAACGCCTGGTCACTGACTACAGTAAACCGGAATACTGGCTGCAACTGGCGGGTGTCTACGCGCAGTTAGAGCAGGACAAAAAGCAATTAGCGGTTCTGGAAGCAGCGAATCAGCAGGGTTTTATTGAAAAAGCCAGCGACTGGCGTCAGCTCGCACAAGCGTACTACTTTAATGAACTGCCGTTTAAAGCAGCAGAGACATTAAGCAACGCCATGCAAAAGGGTGTGGTCGAAGCCAATGTTGATAATCTGAAATTCATAGCGCAGGCCTACGCTCAGGCAAAAGAGTATGAATTAGCCATTCAGGCCTATGAGAAAGCATCAGAGCAGGTCGACCATGGCGACTTTGCCGCGCAAATTGCACAACTGCATTTAAACCTGAACAATAATGACCAAGCCATTAAGTACGTTGAACGCAGCCGTAATAAAGGCCAGGTATCGAACCCGGGACATTTGCATTTAGTAGAAGGAATGGCGGCGTTAAATTTAAAAGACTACAAGCTGGCGCTACAAGCCTTTGAACAGGCAAGCGAATATGAAAAAACAGCATCTGCTGCAAAGCAGTGGTTAAAGTACGCGAAAGCGCAATATCGACAAAAGGAGCAGTTGGCTTCGTTAATTGACTTATAGCTGTCATAAAGATGTAACAAAAAAGACATAGAATTGACTCATGGCAGAAAAATAACTGCAATAATTCTTATCGTGTCGATAATGCGGTTAAGAATTAGGCAGTTTAGTAATGAGTTAATGAGGGTTCTATGAAAAAGTCTTTAATTGCGTTGTTAATTGCAGGTGCCACGTTTCCAGCATTTGCGAACGATGATGGCACCTTGACCGTTTATGGTCGTGCCAATGTGTCTTTACAAAGTAATGACACTGGTGACGGTGCTGAAGCCGAAGTAGTCAGTAACGCGTCGCGCTTCGGTTTTAAAGGCGCGGCTGAGCTTAAGAGCGACTTGGAGGTATTTTATCAGCTTGAATTTGGCGTTGATCTGGCAGACTCCAGCGACGACAAAGATGCGGTAACTAATCGTAACCAAGTTGTTGGCCTGCGCGGTAACTTTGGTGAAGTCATGATTGGCCGTTACGATACCTTCCTGAAGGACTCGCAAGGCTCTATCGACGCGTTTAAAGACTACGAAGCAGACCTAAAAAGCTTATTCGTTGGTGAGGAACGCCCGGACAACACGGTAACCTATTACTCGCCAACCTATAACAACTTCACCTTTGGTGTGACTTACATTGCATCTGAAAACGACGCAGAAGATGACGGCGTTTCAATGGGGGTGTTGTACGGAGACGACAAACTTAAGAAAACACCATTTTACGCTGCCATTGCGGTTGACCGTGACGTCGACGGTTACGACACCGAGCAACTCAGTGTGCACACCAAATTAGGTGACTTTAAATTAGGTGCCGCTGTTCAGCAGTTTGAAAGTACCGACGGCCTGGAAGACGGCGACGGTTATTTGCTGAGCGCGACTTACCCAATTCATAACTGGGTGTTGAAAGGCCAGTACCAGTCAGTCGACGAAAGCGGTGAAAGTGACGCCTCGTTCACATTTGGTGCTGACTATCATTTCACCGGCGACACTCGTGTGTACGCATGGTACACCGGTCGTGAGTGTGACATTGCTACCTACGAAAGCCGTGGTTGTGGTGCAACACCAGGCGCAGAGCAAGACTTTTTCGCCGTTGGCATTCGCCACGACTTTTCCTGGTAAGCGTCTAAAGCAGACTAATGTAGCCTGATCGCCTCGGTCAGGCTACACTATAGGCGTCATTCTCAACCTCTGTATTCAACATGACCAACCTGGCGGTACTTGGCTTTTACCTACTTATTGGTTTTATTCTAAAACGCTCTGGGAAGTGCCCCGACAATACGGCCGAAGTTCTTAACTTATACGTTATTTATGCCGCGTTACCCGGTGTTATTTTCAGTAAAGTGCCTGGCCTGGAATTTTCTGCTGACTTACTGATTCCGGTTATTATTCCCTGGGTGCTGCTGGCGTTTAGTGCCGTGTTTATCTTCCTTATTGGCAGGGCACTGAACTGGCGCAAAGAAATTGTCGGCGCTCTGTTAGTTTGTGTTCCTTTAGGGAATACTTCTTTCTTCGGTTTTCCGATGATAGAAGCCTTCTACGGCAGCGACGCTATTGCCTATGGTTTGCTCTATGACCAGTTTGGCTCGTTCTTCGGGTTGGCCATTTACTCAACCGTTATTATTGCGCTTTATAAAGACCAAGACGAAAAGCCGACCGTGGCAGGTGTTTTTAAAAAAATTATTACTTTCCCGCCGTTTATCGCTTTGGTGCTGGCGCTGTTAACTAAAAGTCTGAGTTACCCCGATGTTTTTCAGCGCCTAATTGAGTCATTAGCCGTTACGTTAGTGCCGGTCATTATGATAGCCGTGGGTTTTCAACTGAAGTTCCGTTTACCCAAAGGCAGTAAAACACCGTTGGCCATTGGCTTGTTAACCAAGCTGGTACTCATGCCGGCAGTGGCTATGTTACTGCTGTTCAGTTTTGGCTTTGACAACACACTGATTCAAGTCACCATCTTTGAAGCGGCTATGCCGCCTATGATAACGGCTGGCGCCGTTGCTATTATGGCGGGTTTGGCGCCGCGGCTATCGGCAGCCATGGTCGGCTACGGCATACTACTGGCCTTTATCACACTGCCGTTAACCTACGAATTAATGCAATTTTTGGCGTAAAACGGAAACGGCTACCGCTACGATTACTGCCGTTTCCAGGCTTTAAACATGGCTTCGGTAATACCTAAGCCGATAATTGCACCTTCATGCAATTGCTCTAAGTCGGCTATTGTCATAGCAATAAACTTGTCTGGCTGCTCAATATTGTGGTCATGGCAATAACGGCTCAAAAACGCACTTATTTTTGCTCCGCTAATGTCATTTCTTATGACCAGTCCCATCGCTTCTTTTCTGGCCGCTCGGTATTTAATGCGGTAGGCATCGATATCCCCCAAAGACTCTTTTACCACGTCATATTGCTCGCAGGATTTTTTATAAGCCCACTCAAATAGCTCCAAAGCTGGCTGTACTTCGTTAGTTTCATAAAAATACAGCAGAGCCTTAAAGTAGTCCTCTTGCGGCACATCGGTAAAACTTAACGGGCATAAATTGTTTTTTATAAATGGAATGTTACAGGTAAGCCGGGCTGTTCTTTTGTTTACATCCTCAAATGCCTGCAAGTAAGACAAATGCATTAACAGAAAAAAGCTTTGTTCAAAAGGGTCGCTAATTTGCTCGGCTTTTAACAACACGCGCGCTAATAGTTCTTTGATTTGGTGAGGGTTGCTGAGAGGTGTATACGCCGACTTCCCAATAGTCACTTCAAGCTCTCGTTCTCTTCCACACGCATTAGGATTCGCCAGTAAGTCTTGAGACAACAAGTAATGAATGTTTCGAACCGTAAAAGAGCTGAGTGTTATATCTTCTGCATTTTCAATCAGAAATTCGATGGCTTCCTTATGGTTCATTATCATCACGGTTTCTTCGTGAACCTTACCCTCTGCTGATACCCCTTGTTCTATCAGTTTTTGAGTGTCGAGCTTAGAGTACGTATTGCCCTCTAAACGACTTGAGTTGTACGACAGGTCTATTAGTAGCTTTTGTCCAATCTCTTTAGCATAAGTCCCGGCAGCCAGCGCCTTGTCAACTCGCTTACCCATTGTGTGAAGTTTCGTGCGCACAGGCAACGGCACGTAAAAAGTCTTGTTAGGAGTATATTGCTCAATTAACCGCAGCTGGTAGGTACGTTTAGTTCGAGCATAGGGGGGCGTGTCCAGGTAGGCTAACTTGGCTAAGGACTCCGCAGAAAAAATAGGGTGTTGATTATATTGATGTTTTTCTTCATTGAGCTCAAGGTTATTTGTAACGGCACGCTCTGCCACAGAGCTGGCAATACCATAAGATGCCAGGCGATAAGTGCGTGCTTTTTTCTCACCGTCAGCAATCACCTGTCCATACTCAACCAGCTTTTTCAGCCTTCGTTGTAGCGTCTTTTTGGGCATGTCGGCTTCCAGGTGGTTTTGCAAGGCACCGACGGACACGGGCTGTCCAATACTTTCCAGACATGTAAGGATAGCTTCTAATTCAGCTTGAATGGTCATAACACTCACTTTATTGGACAGCTAATGCAATATTAATGTCCATTAAAGCATGTTTATTGGACATTACACAGTATTTTTGTCCAATAAATTAAACGATATTGGACAAATAGACCCAAAAGCATCATAAACAAAAGAAATCTTACAGCAATGTGTCGCTGGTCATAAAAATGTCATATTCTTTAGTAATAATTGGCTCAACTGATCCAATAAGGGACTAAATACATGTCGCGTAGAATTCTAATTGTAGAAGATGAAGCACCCATTCGTGAGATGTTGAGCTTTGTTATGGAGCAACACGGCTATCAAGCAGTCGAAGCTCATGATTTTGACGCCGCTGTCGGTAAAATTGCCGAGCCATATCCCGATATGGTTCTGCTGGACTGGATGCTGCCGGGCGGCTCAGGTATTCAACTGGCCAAAAAAATTAAAGGCGATGACTTTACCCGCAATATACCTATTATTATGTTGACCGCCCGCGGCGAAGAAGAAGACAAAATAAAAGGTCTGGAAGTCGGCGCTGACGACTATATAACTAAACCATTTTCGCCAAAAGAGCTGATGGCAAGAATGCGTGCTGTATTCCGCCGTGTAGCGCCAACGGTGTTAGACGAGCCGTTGGAAGTTGAAGGCTTAAAGCTCGACCCCGTATCGCACCGCATTTCGGTTGGCGACAACAGTGTTGACATGGGACCAACCGAATTCAAGCTACTGCACTTTTTCATGACACACCCAGAGCGCGTGTACAGCCGTGAACAACTGCTAGACCACGTTTGGGGCACTAATGTTTACGTCGAGGACAGAACCGTCGATGTGCACATTCGTCGCTTACGCAAAGCACTGGCAGACCACGGTTATGATCGTCTTATTCAGACCGTGCGAGGAGTCGGGTATCGTTTCTCGAGTCGTTAACAGCGAGTCTGCTTGATATGGACAGAGACTATTCAAACTGGCAGTCGCTGCGCAATCTGGCGCTTTTCCTGCTGCCGTTTATTTTTGTCGGCTGGTTGTTCGGTATTCTCTGGCCGCTGCTGACGTTTGCGTTGCTGGGGCTGGTTTGCTGGCATTATTTTTATCAGCAAAAACTCATTAAATGGTTATGGCAAAGTCGTACTTTAATGCCGCCATCAGCGCCGGGTAGCTGGTCCTATATTTATGACGGCATTTATCGTTCGCAACGCCGCAGTCAAAAGCGCCGTAAATCGCTGGCACGCTTATTAAGACGCTTTCGCGAAGCGGCAGAAGCACTACCGGACGCAGCAATTGTGTTTCGTGCCGACGGTGCGCTGTTGTGGAGCAACAAACTCGCACAGTTTTACTTCGGCCTGCGTTGGCCGGACGACGCCGGACAAAGGCTGTCTAACCTTATTCGTCACCCGGAGTTTTCGGTGTATCTCAGCAAAGGTCAGTTTGATGATGCTCTCACTATTCCTTCTCCTGTGCGCGACAGTCTCGACATTGAAATTCGCATTATGCCGTACAGCGAAGACCAGTTCTTGTTGGTTGCGCGTGACGTCACCCAAGTTAAACGTCTGGACTCAATGCGTCGAGAGTTCGTTGCTAACGTGTCGCACGAGTTAAAAACGCCGTTGACGGTGTTACAGGGGTATCTGGAAATGCTGGAAGAGCCGGAGCAAACACCACCGGCTATGCTGAAAAAGGCGGTCGAGAATATGAATGCGCAAAGTGACCGCATGGCGAATTTGGTTGATCAACTATTAGTATTATCGCGCATGGAAACTCCCAGTGACGATGTTTTTGACCACGAAGTGAATGTGCCGGCTTTACTGGAGCAGCTACAAACGGAAGCGCATCGCCTTAACGAACAGAAGCAACACAAGCTGCAGTTTAATATCGACCCCATTCATATTTACGGCAAAGAATCGTTACTACGCAGTGCCATGCAGAACCTGATTACTAACGCCATTCGTTACACGCCGGAAGGCGGCGAAATAGAGGTGAGCTGGAAAGAGACCTCGGGCGGCGTTGAATTCAGCGTGATCGATAATGGCAAAGGCATACCCGCGCAGCACCTACCGCGATTGACTGAACGTTTTTATCGTATTGATGAAGACCGTAACAGTGCCAGTGGTGGAACTGGGCTGGGGTTATCTATTGTGAAACAAGCCATCGAACATCATAACGCTCAACTGGATATTAGCAGTACACCGGGCAAAGGCAGTTGTTTTGCATTTCAACTGCCGCACGGATTAATTAAGTCATAAATTTTTCACATTGTCATAAAGCTGTCACAAATCGTTCTTAAACTACTCATCATCGAAGAACGATTTCTTGAATTTAGACAAAACCCACAGAGGTGAAAAACATGTTTCAATCTACTTTGAACAAGACATTAACTGGTTTAGTTGCAGCGGGCACGTTAATGTTCAGCACGCTGGCAGCAGCAACCGAGGACCTACCAGAGTACGAAAAAGTTAGCGGTTTATCAGGCAACCTATCGTCAGTGGGCTCTGACACACTGGCCAACATGATGACGTTCTGGGGCGAAGAATTTAAGCGCATGTACCCAAGCGTTAACATCCAAATTCAGGCGGCAGGCTCTTCAACTGCGCCGCCGGCATTAACCGAGGGGACGTCAAGCTTTGGCCCTATGAGCCGCGCGATGAAGTCAAAAGAAATTGAAGCGTTTGAAAAGCGCCACGGTTACAAACCAACACCAGTACGTGTTGCTATCGACGCGTTAGCGGTATTCGTGCATAAAGATAACCCAATCGAAGGTTTATCGATTGCCGAAGTTGACGCTATTTTCTCGTCAACCCGTAAATGCGGTGCTAACCAGCAAGTGAACCGCTGGGGACAACTGGACTTAGACGGCGACTGGACTAGTCGTGACTTACAGCTGTACGGTCGCAACTCGGTGTCAGGTACTTATGGTTACTTTAAAGAAGTGGGTCTTTGTGACGGTGACTTCCGCTCTAACGTCAACGAACAGCCTGGCTCAGCGTCAGTTGTGCAGTCAGTTTCTACGTCACTGAACGCAATTGGTTACTCAGGTATTGGTTATGTCACTTCTGGTGTGAAAGCGGTACCTATTGCTAAAGGCGACGGCGACGACTTTATTGAAGCGTCACGTGAGCAAGCGTTAGCGGGTAAATACCCACTGGCACGCTTCCTCTACGTATACGTGAACAAGCACCCGAACAAACCATTAGGTAAAGCAGAAGCTGAGTTCATGAAAATGATTTTGTCGAAGCAAGGTCAGGACATTGTGAACAAAGACGGCTACATTGGTTTGCCGAAGCAGGTTGTTGAAGCTGAGCTTAAAAAGCTAGGCCTTAGCCACTAAAAAATTACGTCATAACAAAGCCGGTAGTTCCTTGAAACTACCGGCTTTTTCTATTTTGACACTTTAGTGAAGAAAATATGACGGAACTGTAACAGTACTGTCATAAAACTTTACTACACTACTACCCAGTTAAGACGCAGTTAAACTTAAAGTCATTTTAGAGTCCGAGGTCACAATGGCAACACAATCTGCCCAACAGCTGTCGGCCAATCGCATGCGATTGTTCAAAGACCGTTTTGCGCGATACGGCGTAACGGCTGGCGGCGTTATGGTATTGGTCGCACTGCTTCTGATCTTCTTCTACCTGCTTTACGTGGTGCAGCCGATATTTGAGTCGGTCAGCCTGAAAAAAGTAAACAGCTTTAACCTGCCCGAATCGGGACAAGTCGAAGCCGTAGGTATGGAAGAGCAGGCCGAAATTGGTTATCGCTTTTTACGAAGTGGTGAGCTGCAATTTTTCTCCCTTATCGACAAAAATGATCGTCGCTCAGGCGATATTTTACTGAGCGAAACTTTTGTTGAACCGGAAAATGTTAGCAGCTTTGCGAAAACCTTACCGGTAAACCACCAGTACGCCTATGGGTTGGAGTCGGGTGAAGCTGTTGTGGTTGAACCTAAGTTTTCAGTGACTTTCCCGGAAACAGCCGCAACCGCTGCAACAGACAAAGTTGAACGTGTCATTACGCCTCGTTTTGAGGTGAAAAATGACGGGCAGCCGCTGGTTGTCGATGAAAACGGCCGCGCACTTGAAAAGCTGTCCTATGAAACTGACGGCGACGGTATGCTGTTCGCTGCAGCTGTGGAAAACAGCACCTTGCTGATAACGCACTTTGTTGCCGAAGAGAACTTCATGACCGGCGCAGTTACATTAACGCCGAACTACACTGAAATTCCGTTAAACACCGCTATTGATGACATTGTTGTCACGCCGGACTTACGACAAGTCATTGCGCGTCGTGGCAACCGCGTACACGTATTTGATATTTCCATTAGCGGTAACGTAACCGAGCGTGAGCTGCTGCCTATGCGCACGCGCGAGCTGGGTAATGCCACCGGCATGTACCTGTTGGCCGGCGCCTCTTCTGTCTTGCTAACCCATGACACAGGGAAAGTCTCACAGTGGTTTGAAGTACCGGGTGACGATGGCCGTCAGTATCAGTACATTCGCAGCTTCGACGCCGGCTCACCGATCACTGAAATTGAAGTAGAATATTATCGCCGTACGTTTTACACCTTGTCTGAAAACGGCGACATGAACATTTTTCATACCACGGCAGAGGCAGATCTCTATCGAGGTAAGCCCGCCGAGGCTAAAGTTCAAGCAGTCATGGTTGACCCGCGCGCTAACTATCTGCTGATGAAAACAGCCGAAGGTTATGGCTTGTACGACGTCGACAATGAGCACCCGGAAGTCAGCTGGAGTGGTTTGTGGCAGGAGGTCTGGTACGAAGGCTATCCAGAGCCGGATTACACCTGGCAATCAACCTCGGGCTCTGACGACTTTGAGTCCAAATTCAGCCTGGTGCCTATTTCTTTCGGTACTATAAAAGCAGCGGCTTACGCCATGTTATTCGCGGTGCCTATTGGTTTAGCGGCAGCGGTTTACACGGCTTACTTTATGTCGCCGTCGGTGCGCAGATACGTCAAACCGACCGTCGAAATAATGGAAGCATTGCCCACGGTTATTCTTGGTTTCCTTGCCGGCCTTTGGTTAGCACCCTTGGTCGAGGCCTATTTGCCTGGGTTTGTGGCAGTGCTCTTGCTGGTGCCCTTGGCCATTATTCTTGTGGCAGCCCTGTGGAGCCAGTTACCGACTCAAATTAAGAGCAAAGTCAACGACGGCCGCGCCGCATTACTGTTAATTCCTGTTGTCCTGGCAGTGGGTTGGTTCTCGTTTGAAATCAGTCCGTGGGTCGAGCAGGTCATATTTGACGGTGATGCACGTCGCTTTATTACTAACGAACTTGGCGTTACTTTCGACCAACGTAACTCGCTGGTGGTCGGTATTGCAATGGGCTTTGCGGTTATTCCAACCATATTCTCCATTGCTGAAGATGCGGTATTTAGTGTACCTAAGCACTTGTCGAATGGCTCATTGGCATTGGGTGCGACACCATGGCAAACCCTGACCAAAGTCGTGTTGCTAACAGCCAGCCCGGGTATTTTCTCAGCCGTGATGATGGGACTGGGTCGTGCCGTTGGTGAAACCATGATAGTACTCATGGCGACCGGTAACACGCCAATTATGGACTGGAATATCTTTGAAGGTATGCGCACCTTGTCGGCGAACATTGCCGTTGAAATGCCGGAATCAGAGGTAGGCAGCTCGCATTACCGCATTCTGTTCCTGGCAGCCTTTGTGTTGTTCATATTCACCTTCTTCTTTAACACCATTGCTGAATTTGTGCGCCAACGCTTGCGCGACAAATACAGCTCAATGTAACCCGCGGAATTGAGGTTTAACGATGAAAAAGTGGTTTAGAACCGGAAAACCCTGGATTTGGCTAACCGCTGGCTCGGTCAGCATCAGCCTAATTGCGGTCATTGGGCTGGTTATCATGATTGGCTGGCGCGGACTGTCTTTCTTCTGGCCGTCTGCCATCCATGAAATGGATATTAAGCAGGCCGACGGCAGCACCAAGCACATAATCGGTGAGGTGTACGACTCAGAAGTGGTGCCGACAACGCGTTTGCCACAGTCTATGGTCGACTTGGCTGACATAGAGTCAGAAACCGTCACTCGTTACCTAATGAAAATTGGTAACCGTGAATACGTGCCGCTGGACTTTACCTGGGTGCTGGAGTCATTGGTTACCAAAGACACCACGCCAAAAAACATGGCGGTTATTGAGCGCAGTAAAGACGGCAACTTCTACGGCCGCATTACGGCAGTCACCGAAAATGGCGAAGTTGTTGCCAAGCAAAGTGACGAAGACTTCCGAAAAGTCATGTTCGAGCGTGTTGAACGTGCTGTCGAGCTCAATATGCAAGCTATGGGACTGCAGGAAGGCGAAATATCGTCGATCAACTACCAGCTGAATGAGCTGTCGCTTGAGCGCCGTCGACTGGAGTTACAGGACGAGTTGACTGAGCAGGCTATCGCCGACTTACAGGCGCAACGTGAGCAGTTAAACGCCGACTATCAAGTCTACGAAAAAGAGCTATTCGATCTGCGTGAACAAGCACAGCGCGACGCTTTAATCGTGAAGGACTTTCGTGGCGAAGACGTAAAAGTGCCAATGTACCGGGTGTTGGACGTTAACTTTCCGAATGACATGGGCTTTTTCGCCAAGCTGGGTCATTTCTTCCAGCAAATTGGTAAGTTTGTCAGTGACGACCCGCGTGAGGCAAACACGGAAGGCGGCGTATTCCCGGCCATTTTCGGTACCGTATTCATGGTACTGCTTATGTCCATTATTGTGACGCCCTTTGGTGTGGTTGCGGCGGTTTATCTGCACGAATACGCCGGTAAAAACCCGGTCACCAAGCTCATTCGTATTGCGGTGATTAACCTGGCCGGTGTCCCGTCTATTGTTTACGGTGTGTTTGGTTTGGGCTTCTTCGTATACATGGTGGGTGGTAGCCTGGACCAAATTTTCTATCCAGAAGCTTTGCCTAACCCAACCTTCGGTACGCCGGGCGTGCTATGGTCTGCCGTAACACTGGCAATATTGACACTGCCGGTGGTTATTGTCTCGACTGAAGAAGGCTTGTCACGCATTCCGCCATCGCTGCGCGAGGGCAGTTTGTCGCTGGGTGCAACCAAGTGGGAAACCATCTGGCGCATTATATTGCCAATGGCATCGCCGGCAATTATGACTGGCTTAATTCTGGCCGTCGCGCGAGCCGCAGGTGAAGTAGCGCCGCTAATGCTGGTGGGTGTGGTTAAGTCGGCACCTATGCTGCCGGTCGACGGGAACTTCCCGTACTTACACTTAGACCGTAAGTTTATGCACTTAGGCTTTCATATTTACGACGTTGGCTTCCAAAGCCCGAACGTTGAAGCGGCTCGACCGCTGGTGTACGCCACCTCGTTCTTATTAATTACCGTCATTGTCGGTCTTAACCTGACGGCCATTGGTGTGCGTAACCATTTACGTGAAAAATACCGCTCTCTTGAGCACTAAAGTTTACAAAGAAGATTTTGATGAATTAGCGAAAGGGTCAGAATTTATGATTTCGGTAAACCCGAGTACAAGCAACATGGAAAAGCTGGACTTACACAACTTGCCAGCCGAGCAAACCGCGTTGGATATTAAGAACCTGAACTTATACTACGGTGAAGATCAGGCGCTGCATGACATTTCCATGCGCATTCCGAAAAACCGCGTTACCGCGTTTATCGGACCGTCGGGTTGTGGTAAATCAACCTTATTGCGTTGCATTAACCGCATGAACGACCTGGTGGAAATTTGCCGCATTGAAGGCGAAATTGAAATGCACGGCCAGAACATTTACGACAAAAGCGTCGATGTTGCCGCATTAAGACGCCGTGTTGGTATGGTGTTCCAGCGTCCTAACCCGTTCCCGAAATCTATTTACGAGAATGTGGTGTACGGTCTGCGCTTACAAGGCGTAAAAGACAAGCGCGTATTAGACGAAGCGGTAGAAACATCGCTGCGCGGTGCCGCCCTTTGGGACGAAGTGAAAGACCGTTTGAACGCCAGTGCGTTCAGCCTGTCGGGTGGTCAGCAGCAGCGTTTGGTTATCGCCCGCTCTATTGCCATTGAGCCGGAAATTCTGCTGCTGGACGAACCGACGTCGGCGTTGGATCCTATCTCAACCTTAACTATTGAAGAGCTTATCACCGAGCTGAAAGAGAAGTTCACCGTGGTTATTGTTACCCACAACATGCAGCAGGCGGCGCGTGTGTCAGACCAGACCGCATTTTTGTACATGGGTAAAATGATAGAATACGCAGACACTGACACGTTATTTACGACACCGTCGGAAAAGCAAACCGAAGACTACATTACCGGTCGTTACGGCTAAGGAGAGTGTTATGGATAAAATGAACATGAGTAAGCACATTTCCGGTAAGTTCAATGAAGAGCTTGAGGCTGTGCGTAACCGGGTATTGAGCATGGGCGGAATGGTCGAGCAGCAAATAAGCGATGCGCTGGAAGCCATTCAAAAAGGCAACGTTGAGCTGGCAGAAAAAGTCCTGAGCAGTGACCACAAAATTAATAAGCTGGAAGTGCAGATTGATGAAGAGTGTGTGCACATTATTGCGAAACGTCAGCCGGCAGCCAGTGACTTGCGTTTGGTCATTGCTATTATCAAAACCATTGCCGACTTAGAGCGCATTGGTGATGAAGCGGAGCGTATTGCCAAAGTGGCAAAAGAGAGCTTCAACAAAGACCAACAGCAGTTGTTGGTGAGTCTGGAGAATTTAGGTCAGCACATTCTCAGCATGCTGCGCAAAGTGCTCGACGCCTTTGCACGTATGGATCTCGAAGCGGCTTACGACGTACACCAACAGGACGAGCAGGCCGACCGCCAGTACGAAGCACTGACGCGTCAGCTAATGACTTACATGATGGAAGACTCACGCTCGATACCGAAGATTATGGATGTACTGTGGTCAGCGCGTTCATTAGAGCGTATGGGCGACCGCTGCCAGAACATTGCCGAGTACATTATCTTCTTTGTGAAAGGCAAAGACGTGCGCCATGTCTCACCGGAGAGCATGGAACGCACGGTTTTGGGGAAAAAAGCAGACTAAAACAGACGCCGGGCGCGAATGGTGCCCGGAATGCCCTTCAGTTGTTGCAGGATATCGGCACCATTCTCGCTGTCGATATCCATAACAACATAACCCACGGTTTCATCGGTTTGTAAGTACTGACCCGCCACGTTTATTTGGTTGTCACTAATAATGCGGTTAATAGCGTTCAGCATACCCGGCTGGTTTTTGTGAATATGCAGTAACCGTTGTGTGGTTGCATGCGTTGGCAAGCTGACTTCCGGGAAGTTCACCGCCGACAACGTTGAGCCATTGTCCGAATAACGCACCAGTTTCCCGGCCACTTCCACACCAATGTTTTCTTGTGCTTCCAGTGTTGAACCACCAATGTGTGGTGTCAGCAGACAGTTTTTCAAACCGCGCAGCGGCGACACAAATTCGTCATTATTGCCTTTAGGCTCAACGGGGAACACATCAATAGCCGCGCCGCCTAAGTGGCGAGACGACAAACCGTCGGCCAAAGCCTCAATATCAACCACTGTGCCGCGCGACGCGTTAATCAGTAAGCTACCGGGTTTCATGCGCTCAATTTGGCGACGGCCAATCATCCACTGAGTTTGCTCAGTTTCCGGTACGTGCAAAGTGACAATGTCAGATTGAGCCAGTAAGTCATCGAGGGTTGGCACTGACTGTGCGTTGCCCATTGGCAGCTTGTCTTCCACATCGTAGTAGCGAATGTGCATGCCCAGCTGCTCGGCAAGAACGCTCAGCTGACTGCCAATGTGACCATAACCAATAATGCCTAGAATTTTACCGCGAGCCTCGAACGACTGTTTCGCCGACTTTAACCAGCCGCCTTCATGAGCTACTGCGTTTTTCTCAGGAACACCGCGCAGCAACATAATAATTTCAGCCAGTACCAGCTCGGCCACACTGCGGGTATTAGAAAACGGCGCATTAAACACAATAACACCGTGTTTTTTCGCCGCCTCAAGGTCGACTTGGTTGGTACCAATACAAAAACAGCCAACCGCAATGAGTTTTTCCGCCGCCGCAAACACCCGTTCATTCAACTGGCTGCGCGAGCGTATGCCGACAATGTGCGCGTCTTTAATTTTCTCACACAACTCGTCTTCGCTGAGCGAGGTTTGCAGAATCTCTAAATTGTTATAACCGTGGTGACGGAAAAGCTGTATGGCACTGTCGTGCACACCTTCTAACAATAAAACTTTTATCTTGTCTTTCGACAATGACTTTTGCATTAGCCTGCTACCTTAAGTGTTTCAACGCCGTCTTCGCGAGCAATAAGCGCAACGTCGGCGCCCCGCTGCGCGAATAAGCCGTTGGTGACCACACCGACAATATTGTTAAGGTCTGACTCAAGCTCCATAGGCTTCATAATGTCCAGGTTATGCACATCGAGAATCCAGTTGCCGTTGTCAGTCGTGAAGCCCTGGCGCCACACCGGGTCACCGCCTAACTTCACAATTTCCCGCGCCACATAAGAGCGCGCCATAGGAATAACCTCAACCGGTAACGGGAAGCTGCCTAAACGACCCACGCGTTTGCTGTCGTCGGCCACACAAATGAATTTATCGGCGACCGCCGCAATGATCTTTTCGCGAGTCAGTGCACCGCCACCGCCTTTTATCATTTGACCGTGCTCGTTAATTTCGTCGGCGCCGTCAATATAGACCGGAACATCCGCTACTGAGTTTAAGTCAAACACCTCAATGTCATGGGCTTTCAGGCGTTTGGTCGACTCCTCAGAGCTTGACACCGCACCTTCAATATCATCTTTTCGTTTTGCCAGCTCATCGATAAAAAAGTTAACTGTCGAGCCGGTGCCAACACCGACCACAGTGCCATTTTCAATATACTGCATGGCTGCTTCAGCAGCGGCTTTTTTAAGTGAATCTGTATTGCCTGACATAGTGGAATTCCCCGTTTGACTTTTAGCGTCAGTATAAGGTTTTTGTTGGTTTTTATCGAACGCTTTACCGCAAAAACGTGATTAAAAACGCCAGTGTTTACCCGGAGTAATAATTTCCGGTAAAGGAATGTCCCAGGCCTCGACAGGCAGCTCACTAACCCGCTGCTCGTCATAACTTAGCCCAATCGGGAATAAATGGGGTGTATGTCCGTTATACCACTGCGCTAATGTACGGTCGTAATAACCGCCGCCCATGCCCAGGCGGTTGCCTTTTTCGTCAAAACCCACCAGTGGCAGAAGTAGTACATCAATATCAGCTAGCGGCACCACATTATCGACACGCAGCTCCGGCTCTTCTATGCCGTACTTGTTTTGAGTCATGCGGGTGTCAGGGGTGTAGCGCAAAAACAGTAAGTGGCCTTTGGCGAACGGGTGCAGCACCGGCAACACTGTTTGAAAACCGTGTTCCCAAAGCCGCTCAATAACTGGCTGTGTGGGCAGCTCGCCGGCAAAACTGTGATACACCGCAACAGTGGTTTGGGTAGGCTCTAACCCGTGCAGTCGCTGTTCAACAGCGTCAGCAACCGCCATACCGGCCTGTTTGGAATAGTCCTGGGGTAAGCTGCGGCGAATTTGCTGTAACTTGCGTCGGAGTTCTTGTCGGGTCATGCTAAAGTCTGTGTCAGTCAGCCGAACGAATGTGTCGAGGATAACCGATGAAAACAATAAAAACGATAGCTTTCACCTGCGCAGCCTTGTTGCTTGCTGCTTCCTCTCAGGTGTTTTCCGCCCCGCTAATGCAGGCACCACCGAAAGCACCGGAACGGGAGCAGGGCAAAGGGCCTTATGACCGCTTAATTCTGCGTGGCGGTACTCTCATTACCGGCGAAGGCGCTCCTCCCCAGGGTCCGGTAGATATTGTTATTGAAGACGACCGCATTACTCAAATTGTCAGTGTGGGTAACCCGGGCGTGCCTATTATCGACTCGCGCCGTCCTAAAGCAGGTCGCGGCGACAAAGAGATGGATGTGTCCGGCCATTATATTATGCCCGGCTTTATCGACATGCATGCTCACATTGGCGGCTCCGCCGAAGGTATTCCGGCAGAGTATGTACTGAAATTGTGGCTGGGTCATGGCATTACTACCATTCGCGAACCTGGCAGCTTTAACGGCTTGGACTGGGTGCAGTGGCATCAGGAACAAGCGCAGGACAACGACATTGCCTCGCCGCGCATTGTGCCTTATGTCGGTTTTGGTCAAGGTTGGGAAGAGCCTATTTACGGCGCTGAGCAAGCCCGCGACTGGGTGCGTTACATAAAAGACGAAGGCGCCGCCGGCATTAAGTTTTTTGGTGCGTCACGCAAGGTGATGGAAGCTGCGCTCGACGAAGCCAACAAACAAGGCCTGGGCACCATGATGCACCACGCCCAGCTCAACGTTATGTCTATGAACGCACTGGACTCGGCACGTTTAGGGCTGACCTCTATGGAACACTGGTACGGTTTGCCGGAAGCTTTATTCGAAGAGCAGCGCATTCAGGACTATCCGGCGCATTACAACTACAACAACGAACAGGATCGTTTTGAAGAAGCAGGGCGTTTATGGAAACAAGCGGCTGAGCCGGGCTCTGAAAAGTGGAATGCGGTTCGTGACGAACTGATAGAGCTCGACTTCACCATTAACCCAACACTGACTATTTACGAAGCCTCGCGAGATCTCATGCGCGAGCGCCAGGCCATTTGGCACGACGAATATACACTGCCACGACTGTGGGACTTTTTCGAACCAAGTCGTTATGCACACGGCTCGTACTGGTTCGACTGGACCACCGACAATGAGATTGCCTGGAAAAACAACTACGACAAGTGGATGACCTTCCTGAAAGACTATCACGCCAACGGCGGTCGCATTACTCTTGGCTCTGACGCGGGCTACATTTATAAAATTTACGGCTTTGGTTACATTCGCGAAATGGAGCTGCTGCGTGAAGCTGGGCTAAATGCATTAGAAGTCATACATGCGGCAACGGTTGCGGGGTCTGAAGCCTTAGGCATGGAAGACGACATTGGCAGCATTGCGCTGGGTAAAAAAGCCGACATGGTTATTGTGAAAGAAAACCCACTGGCGAACTTTAAAGTGCTGTACGGAACCGGTCACTTCAAACTTAACGACCAGAACAAACCCATGCGCACCGAAGGCGTTAAGTACACCATTAAAGACGGTATTGTGTACGACGCTCAGGCGCTGCTGGAAGACGTAAAGCGCATTGTCGCAAAAGAAAAAGCCGAACGTGCTGAGTAAGGCTTTAACCTGATAAGAAAGGGTGGTTCCCCAAGGTGCCGCTGCTGGCTGTAGCCCTTGAACCCATTGGTTCAAGGCGGGGAGCAAGTGGTATCCGTCGTAGGCTTCCCGGTGCATGCCGGGCTTGCTCATGACGGGCCAGTGATCCCCTTTTAATACAAGCATCGGCTCAGGGACATTAGCCTGCTGGCAAACACCCCAGGGAACCGCAGAAAAGGGTTACTGTTTTGTCTATTTAGCGATTACGCTGCGAGCGCTGTTCGCTCATTGCTTGTTCAATTGTAGCCTGAAGCAGTTGAATTTTCTCTTCAAGCTTGGCCGTTTTGGCCGACTGTTCGTTCTGGTCTTGTATCCATTCGTGACACAAGTTTAATGCGGTCATCACGGCTATTTGTTCAACATTGGTCAGCTGCGTGTTTTCCTTCGTTTCCTGCAGCCTTTGGTTTAAGGCGTCTGCCGCTTGCTGCAACGCGCTTTCCTGACCCACAGGGCAGGCAACCTTATAGTTACGCTCCAGCAATTTAATATCCATGGTTTTCGCGGCCATTCAAAAGACTCCTTGCAACTGACTCATCAGCGTGAATAACTGCATTATGGCACGAGCAGCGGGCGTTTGTCAGCTAGCGATTATGTAAAGCCAGTGTTAGGATTATGGCAAGATTCACAAAAGGCGAGATTTCATGTCCACACGCTTTAATTATGACCGTTTAGCCGAACTTTACGCGGGCTACGATATGACACCGGGCGCTTCTGAAATTCAGGGCATGCTCACGGGTTTAATAGCCACCGGCAGCGAGCCGAAAAGTGACGAGCTTATGGCGGTGTTGTCAGACTTAGCTTACGACGGGCAAAGCATTCCAACAGAGCTTAAAAATTTATTACAGCAACAAGCCGAAGAAATTGAACATTCGCTGGGCGACCATGACTTAGGTTTTCGGTTGTTATTGCCGGAAGACGGCGAGCCACTGCCAGAGCGTTTAAATGCACTAGCCGGTTGGGTGAATGCGTTTCTTGCAGGCTACGGTGTTAACCAACAAAGCATGGCCACCTTAAGCGCCGACTTAAAAGAAGCCATTGAAGACATGGTCGAGCTGGCAAAAATTGAGTTCACCGAAGAAGGTGGTGGCGAGGAAGAAGAGCGCGCTTACTTCGAAATTGTCGAATACCTGCGCGTATCGGCCATGATGTGCTACACCGAGTTAGGCCGCAAAGAGCAGCCCGCCAATCAACCACCAAAAACACTGCACTAATTTATGACCGCTGTCGTTTCCGTAGAAGAATTTGCACAACGTCGGCAGGCGCTTATGAAGCGTTTGCCATTAGGTGCTGTCGCCATTATTGCTGGTAACAGTGAAGTCACACGCAGTAACGACACTGAGTATCCGTTTCGGCAAAACAGTGACTTTCTCTATTTGACCGGCTTTGCCGAGCCCGACGCGGTGCTGTTACTGGTTAACGGTGAAAAGCCGCAAAGCTTACTGTTTTGCCAGGACAAAGACCCGCAGCAGGAAGTTTGGCACGGCCTGCGCTTAGGTTATGAAAAAGCAGAGCAGGCGTTAAAAGTCGACGCCGCTGAAGACATAGACGCCATTGAAGAGCGACTGCCGGACATACTGAAAGGTATGGATAGCGTGTTCTATCTCATGGGCGACCAGGCCGAAGTGGGCGAGCTAATTAACGGCGCACGCAACCAATTGCAGCAGGCAGCACGACGCAGCGGCGAACTACCGCCACAAAGTCTGCGCGACTTACGTGCGTTATTAGACGACATGCGACTGATAAAGTCCGACGCCGAAATTAACGTTATGCGCGAGTCGGCGCGCATTAGCAGCAACGCCTTTCGCCGTATTATGCGCTTTGTCGAGCCCGGCAAACACGAATACCAGGTCGGTGCCGAGCTGCATCATGAGTTTGCCATGAACGGCGCACTGTATCCGGCCTACGGGATGATCTGCGGTGGCGGTGCCAACGCCTGCGTATTGCACTACACCGACAACAAAGACGTACTAAACGACGGCGATTTGATCCTCGTCGATGCCGGTGCCGAGTATCAGGGGTATGCTGCCGACATTACCCGTACTTTCCCGGTTAACGGCAAGTTCAGCGACACCCAGCGCACCTTGTATGAACTGGTATTAAAAGCCCAACAAGCGGCGTTTGAGGAAATAAAACCGGGCAGCAATTTGGTCAACGCCAGCAACGCTGCCGCGCGGGTGATTAACGACGGTCTGGTTGAGTTGGGTATTATCGACGGTGACCCGGACACCGCCTTTGAAGCCATGCGCTGGAAAACCTACTTTATTCACGGTTTAGGGCACTGGCTGGGGCTCGACGTACACGACATGGGTCGCTACAAAGACGACAACGGCAAGCCTGTTTCTTTTGAGCCGGGTATGGTGTTGACCGTTGAACCGGGTATTTATATTCCCGAAGACGCTAACGTTGACGAACAATGGCGCGGCATTGGCATTCGTATTGAAGACGATCTGGTGGTCACCGCCGAAGGCTATGAAAACCTCAGCAGCGACGTGCCTAAAACCATAGAAGAGATAGAAGCATGGATGAGCGGCAAGTAATATCTGCCGATATTGCCATTGTTGGCGGCGGCCTGGTTGGCGCGCTGACCGGTATGATGCTGGCGCAGCAGCGCCCGGACTGGCGTATTGTTATTTGCGAACCCCGCAAAGAAGGTCCGCCCAACGATAAACGCATTATTGCGCTGGCCGCTGCATCTGCCCACCGTTTGTCAAAGCTGGGTGTACTCGACAATATTACCCACGAGCCCATTAAGCACATTCATATTTCTGATCGCGGCTTTATAGGTGGTACCGAGCTGCATGCTGAACAAGAAGGTGTGGAAGCTTTGGGCAAAGTGGTAGCGGCGTCTGAGTTGGTCGGCCGCTTATACAACAGTTGCCAGCAACTCAGTAACATTACCTGGTTAGGCGGTGTGCGTGCCGAACAAGTGCAACAAGCGTCTGCGCAGGCGACCGTGGTATTGGACAACCAACAGCAGGTACATTGCCGTTTACTGATTGGCGCCGACGGCCAAAATTCGCTGGTGCGCGAACAGCTGCGGCTGAAGTCAGAGGTAACCGACTACGGTCAGTATGGCTGTATTGCGACGTTAGAGCTCGAACAGCCACTCAACGGTTGGGCGTACGAACGCTTTACCGAAAACGGACCCATTGCTCTTTTGCCAATGCAAGGGAATCAGGCGTCGTTGGTATGGAGCTTTACCGAGAAACAGTTGGCCGAAGCCGAGCAATGGACAGACGCAGAGTTTTTAAAGCGTTGCCAAAAAGCCTTTGGTTATCGAGCCGGGCGCTTTAAAGCGATATCGCCACGGGTGTTTTACCCACTTATTTTGCGCCGAGCCAAACGCTCAACGCATCACCGATCCGTCATTATTGGGAATGCCTCGCATGCTTTGCATCCTATTGCGGGGCAGGGCTTTAATTTAGGACTACGCGACGTCGAACAGCTGTGCGAAAGCTTAGCCAAAGCGACTGACCCGGGCGCTTTTGAGCATCTTAATAATTATGAGCAGCATCGCGAACGCGACTACGAGTCCATTATTCGGTTAACCGACGGCTTAGTGCGCGGCTTTTCCAATCAATTCTGGCCAACCGTACTGGGGCGTAACAGCGCACTCATGCTGTTGCAGCATTGCGCACCGTTAAAGTCTCGCTTTGCCCGCCTAACCATGGGGATGAAACCATGACACGCAAACAGACTGACATTGTCGTTGTTGGCGGCGGCATGATAGGCCTTAGCCTGGCCACCAAGCTGGCGCAACAAGGTCGGCAAGTGGTGGTGTTAGAGCGCCACGACCAGCCCGAGCTGACTGAAGAATTGGCATTGCGGGTTAGCGCATTAAACGATCGCAGCCGCAGCGTGCTGGCCGACTGTGGTGCCTGGCAAAAAATACAGGCGCATCGCACCGGGCCTTATAACAGCATGCAAGTGTGGGACAAAGACAGCCCCGCCCATATTGAATTTTCCGCCGCCGAAATTAACGCTGAAGACATTGGCGCTATTGTAGAAAACAACGTGGCTGAGCACTTTTTGTGGGAAAGCGCTGAACAGGCAGGCGTAGAGATCATTAAAACCGACAGTTGGTCGTTAGTAAGCGCGGGCGATGACAGCAGCCCCGCAGAAGTAAAAGTAGGTGAGCAATTACTTTCGGCTAACCTCATTATTGGCGCCGATGGCGGGCGCTCGCAAGTGCGTCAGTTTGCCGAACTCCCCATTAGTTTCTGGGACTACGAACAGCGCGGTATTGTCGCCAATATTCGTACCGAACAGCCTCATAACGGTGTTGCGCGACAGGTGTTTTTACCCACCGGACCGCTGGCTTTGTTACCGACGCCCGACCCACAGATTGTTTCTATTGTCTGGTCGGCAGACGAACCGCTAGCAGTGCAGTTACTGAATGAAATACCAGAGCGTTTTGCTAAGCAGGTAGAGACAGAGTCTGGTCGAGTACTGGGTGCGTGCGAATGTGTGTCTGACATAAAAGCTTTTCCGCTTCGAATGCAGTACGCCCGCCAGTGGTTTCATCAGCGCATTGTGCTGGGGGGCGACGCTGCGCACACCATACACCCGCTTGCCGGGCAGGGCGCTAACTTAGGCTTTGGTGACGTTAGCGAGCTGTGCAAACAGTTGCAGGGCGTGGACTTAAAAGCGCTGAACAACTTAACCAAACACTTAAGCGCCTACCAACGAGCCCGCAAAGCCGACACCCAGGTCATGATAGCCGCCATGGAGCTGTTTAAACGCGGCTTTGGTACCGCCAACCCGGTAGTAAAAGGCCTGCGGGCACTGGCTTTTGCTATTCCCAACAAGTTCACACCGTTAAAACGTAAACTGGCGGAAGTGGCGTTAGGTTCAAACTAACCGGGCTCCGTTTCCGGTAAATGATGTGTCCAGATATTTTGTTTTACTTAAGCGATAAACCCACATCTTAAGAATAAACCCCGTATTCCAAACGGGTAATTATGTCCAATACAGCTTCAGTATTTGTGTGACTGTCTAACATATCAATAGGGCGCATATGACCAAGTCCGGGGACTTTTCTGGTCATCCATTCAACGGCCGCCTTACGGTCACCGTCAAATAAATCAGTTGAACGAGCAAGTACTTCAATAAGGCTATATAACTTATCACTCTCCTCCGTGGTAAGGCGTCCTCCTTTCTTACGACGCAAGAAAGTTGTTGGCGGTATGTGTAACACTTCAATAATGCTTTTCTGAGTCATTTCCATAGAGTTTGCCACGTGATTAAGTACTTTTATTGGTAATCCATTGGCAATTTGCTCTCTCAATCTTGAGTCTTCATTTGGAAGGCCTAACTCTGCCCATATATCTTTAGGCTGCATTAATGGAGTGTATTCTCGTAACTCCATAAATCCTCCGCATGGATGTTTAAAAATAACCGTTTGGTTAATGATAGCACAGTTCAAAATTTCTGCAGTTTTAATTGAAATTAGTAGCTTGGTGAACCAAGTAACAAGGTTACACAAGCTGGTATGGGAAAAGAATCAGACGAAGCATACTGTGCTGTATGAAGAAGCTGAATCCAGGGGTTTTTACCAATAAAACGTAAATTTAAAAATTTGTGTTTTCTCATAATTTAAGCTATATATTAATTCATTAAATTAGTCATGGAGTTTTATATGGCAAGGGTTAGAACACCGCCTTCGACGGATGAACTTTTTTCAGTTTATTCTCCGGAAGATGTTTTCAAGGTTATGAAAACCTACAGTATCACCAACTCTAAAGGTGAGTACTTGCCATGGGACAAATTTAAGTGGCGTGTCAACAAAGGCGATAACCCAGAACTTGCCTGGTTAGCGACTAAATTGGCTCGGACTAATGTCAGCCGGAACTTGCCAGAGCTTTGCGGCGTCAATGAATTATCATGTTTTAAACTGTGTATTCCAGACTCTCTTCAGGCCAAGCTGCATTATATCGACAAGCTAACCGGCGGCTCGCAAAGCGTTTCCGATCATCCCTTTTTCGGAAAGCAGGAAAAGAACGCCTATCTAGTCCAAAGCTTACTGATGGAAGAAGCTATTACCTCATCGCAATTGGAAGGGGCGTCGACAACGCGCAAAGTTGCAAAAGAAATGCTTGAGTCCGAACGTCAGCCACAGAACAAGTCGGAACAAATGATAGCCAATAACTATCGGTTAATGAAGCGGGCTGTCAGCTTGAAAAACGACGAGTTAACCATTCCGCTTATTCTGGAATTACACGAAATAGCGACCCATAAAGGCATTGATAATGACGCCGTGCCGGGCGAGTTCAGAACCAGTAACGACATTGATATACGCGACCAATACAACGACGTAGCGCATGTTCCGCCAGCGGCCAGAAGCCTACAGGAGCGCATGGAAAAGCTTTGTCAGTTTGCCAATGAAGAGCATGGGCAACTGAACTCCGATAACTTTATTCATCCGTTGGTAAAAGCCATTATTTTGCATTTTATGGTGGCTTACATTCATCCTTTTGGCGATGGTAACGGACGTACCGCAAGAGCGCTTTTTTATTGGTTTATGCTGAAATCGGGCTACTGGCTGTTCGAGTATGTGTCCATTAGTAAGCTCATTCAGGAGAAGCGCACCGACTATGATCGCGCGTTTTTATACACTGAAACCGACGACAATGATCTCACCTACTTTTTGTACCATCAGGTAGACATTGTCGTAAAAGCGGTCGATGCGTTACGGGAGTATATAGAGCGCAAACAAAAAGAAATGTTCGAGTTTATGAACTGGGTTGAAAAAAGCGCCGTAGCCAACGCTCTAAAACGAGGGCAGCTCGACATACTCAAAGAAGCAGTGAAGAACCCCGGACGGGTATTTACCGTGAAAACCGTAGCAAACAACCTTGGCTGCAATGAAAATACCGCACGCACCTATTTGAATGACCTCGCCAAGCGAGACCTGCTATTGGTCGGTAAAGCTAGCAAAGGCAAAGCCATGCGCTACATTGCGCCCGCTGATCTCGCAGAGCGGTTGTAGTCAGCGTGTCCTGATGTAACTACGTCAGGTGCGGTATCTATTCAACAAAGTAGCTAACAGGAAGGTTAAAATATCCGGCAAAGCCTTTTGCTTGGTTTAGGTTGACAGTGCGCTTGCCGTTTAACAACTCGCTTATTACGCTTTGAGGCGCTATATTTTTTAAGTCTTTCTGTTTTACCGAACGGGTTTTCATTAGCATTTTTAGCTTCTCGGCAACTGGAACAGTAGGCATTTCCATTTGATCTTCAAATTCTTCAATGCGATCAGAAATTGCGTTAGCAAACACTAGCACAATATCGTTTTCGTGCTGAGCCAAATCCATTAAGTAGTCCATAACGTCGGCTCTCTCAAGAAGCTCTTTTTCAGACTGAATGGGTGTATAAGTGTAATGAAAAAGTTCAACGGCAGTTCCAGCAAACTTCGTTGCTGTAGCACTTATTGCGGAAGCGACTTGTCCCAGCGCTACCATTTCGTCCTGTTGAGCGTTCATAGTCATTACCTTTTTAATTCTTCAGCCGCTTTCCGGCTATTCGGTCTGTATTCCAACCGGATGCTCGGCGCCAAATACTTTTAATTTGGCTGTAAGAATGTGCATTAAGAGAGTTTTGACCAAAAACATGACACCATAAATCTAACCCCACTTGCCACTGAGGGTATTGAAGCATGGCATTTTTTACTCGCTTCTTTGTGATAATTCTCAAAATGCATCCTATGCTGATAAAAATATCGCATTTTGCGATATTTAGCAACTTAAAGTGAAACTAAGATTTCGGTGAACCAAGTAACAAGGTTACACAAGCTGGTATGGGAAAAGAATCAGACGAAGCATACTGTGCTGTATGAAAAAGCCATGCGCTACATTGCGCCCGCTGATCTCGCCGAGCGGTTGTAGCTGACCTTATTTACATTCGTTTTAAAATTCATTCGTTTAAGTGAATTTGTTGTTTATAAATGGTTAAGATAATAAAATTCACTCCATCGAATGAATCTAATTGATTTCAGTCCTTCTTTCTTCTATATTCACTCTATCTAATGAATTTAACCTCAAGTAAAGTGAGGCTACCCATGCTGCTGGAAGCAAAAGACACAAAAACCATCGGGCGCATTGCAAAAATCGTGCGGCAGCAACAAGAGCTGGATCAGACAACAGCTGGCGCTTTTGCAGGCTGTGGCATTAATTTTGTGAGTCAATTCGAAAATGGCAAGCCAACAGTGCAACTGGAAAAAGCCTTAAATGTCCTGAATGCGCTTGGCATAAAAGTTTATTTAGACATTCCCGACAGCGCTTCAAGTGACAAGCTCACCGAATTAACCGGACGCCTCAATCATGAGTAGTGCACTTGTCGCAACCCATTGGCGACGCCAAATATTTTGGGCAGGTGACACGACAATCGGTTTTAGCGTTCGCAGAGGACTTAGGGCTTAACAAGCCCGTCGCAGAGCGAGAAATAGAGCGGCTGTGCAAAAGCATTCAGCAAGAAGCCGACAAACTCATCACAGAACTCGAACAACAGCCCAGCTTTGAGTCAAAAGCCGGCGAGTTGCAGCTGTTGTGCAATATCCGATACCGCTGTATTGGTGAATTTGTCAGTCAACTCAGCTGACAACCACCCCATAGCGCTCACGAATTTTTGCGGCCAACGCCAAACGGGCGTCGGGCTCGCCGTGAATTAAACGTATGCGTCGCACCGGCTCTTCTGTGGCATCTATAAAGTCTAAAAGCTCTTGTTGGTCGGCGTGAGCGGAGTAGCCACCTAAAGTATAAATACCCGCTTTAATCCAGACACGCTCGTGGTCTAAGTCGACATAGCCGCCGCGCGGGCCGTAGGTTTGAATATCGCGCCCCGGGGTTCCGGCGGCCTGGTAGCCTACAAACAACACATCGGTGCGTGGGTCGGGCAGCAAGGCTTTTAAGTAATTCAGCATACGTCCGCCGGTGCACATACCGCTGGCGGCAATAACAATGCAGGGGTCACCGCTGCTTTTTAAATAGTTCACCACGCGCTCATGGTCACTGTGGTCGTCTACCGTCATCATGCGGTCGAAGTTTAATGGGTGTCGGTCTTCTTCTACCCGTGCCAACGCCTCTTCGTCCCACAAGGCCTTCATGGCTCGGTACTGCTTAGTAAACTGCGCAGCTAGCGGCGAATCTAAAATAACCGTCATTTTGTGCCAAACAGGGTCTGCGAGACCAGTCTCCGCCTCACGAGTCCGCGCTTTATGAACAATGTCTTCCAACTCGTACAAAAGTTCTTGCGTACGGCCAATACTAAACGCAGGAATGAGAATCGTGCCTTTATTTTCGACACAACGTTCCACCACCGACTTCAAACGCTGCGAACGGTCGGCGCGCGACTCGTGGTTCTTGTCGCCGTAAGTGCTTTCCAGTAACAGAAAATCAGCGCGCTCCAGCGGGGTAGGGTCGGGGAGCAACGGCGTGTTTTTGCAACCTAAGTCACCTGAGAACACCACGCGGTAGTGAGTACTCACATTCTCAATTTCAACATAAGACGACCCCAGAATATGGCCTGCCTGACGAAAACGCAGTTTAAAGCGCTCAGTCGCGAAGTCGGCAGGCAGCTCCATCCAGTCATCGTATTCCACTGGTTGTAGCTGGCGCTGCAGGCGAGTCACCACTGCATCAATAATATCGGCGTTGCGGGTTAAACCCACCTTTAACGCGTCTTCAATAACCAGCGGTAACAAATGCGCGGTAGCTTTGGTGCAGTAAATAGGGCCGGTAAAGCCGGCAATTAACAACCAGGGAATGCGACCAACGTGGTCAATGTGACAGTGGGTCACCACCAACGCCTGCACCTTGGTAATATCGAAGTCAATTTCCTGCGTGTTTGAGTCCGCGCCTGAACCCGAGGTCTCGGCCCCTTGAAACAGCCCGCAGTCAATTAAAAGTGAGTGGTCACTGTCTAACAACAGCTCGTGGCAAGAGCCCGTAACGCCTTCAAACGCGCCGTGGTGTATTACGTCCATGTGTTGGTTCCGTCTTGTTAAAACAGCCAGACTACAAAAAACGGCGGAAAATCGCTATCGGACAAAAGGGTGATATTGGATCATTCCAAATAACCGACGTCTTTAAGTTTACAGTAGGTTATCTTTTTTGATAACTAACTGTAGACCTTATTGGCTAACTGGTATACATTAGGTTATTAAATTTATTAACTTAATGCGAACCTATGAGCACACATCGGCTAAAAGGTAAGTTACATGCGTTGCAAAAATATACACATCATGCGCTTGTATCTATGCCACAATTTAAGATGTTAATGCCAGAATATTCAGACGATGCACTAAAAGTCCGCCTAAATTACCTGGTAAAAAAAGGCGTCCTTCAAAAGGTTTGTCGGGGAGTATGGGCTTTTCCTGAAAGCCACTATTACCACTCGACGAGTATTTTGCACTTACCGCATTTGGTGCGGTCATCAAGCCTTAATTACCTCAGTTTGGAATCTGTACTCAGCAAATATAGCGTTATTAGTCAGCAGATGTTTGATTATGCCACTGTAATGACAACGGGGCGGAGTGGGACATTTAAAACTCCACTTGGGACGCTTGAGCTTACACATACTAAGCGTGACCCAATGGCAATCACTAATGAGACGTATCCATTAGATGATTACCCATTGAGAGAAGCGACAATAAAGAGAGCGTACTTAGATTTGAAAAACGTCGGACGAAATCTCGAATTGGTTGACCAGGATGCTTTAAGTGAAGCGATTACAAGACAAGGAAGTGATAACTATGAACATTAAATCTCTTGCGCAAAAAATTTGTTGCTCTAGCCCTGCGCCGTTCGATTAAAGCACGAGATGTTTGGGATATTGCCTGGCTAAATCAGCGTAATGTACAGGTAGATGCGGAGTTAGTTCGAACCAAGTTTCAGGACTATCATCAAACTACCGGTTTTGAAGCGCTTTCCGGGCGGTTACAAGAACTACCTTCTTATATGGCTTCAGGTGATTTTGAGCAGGAAATGCGGCGCTTTCTACACTCCTCAACGGTCGCTAACAGTATCGAGCAGGATGGCTTTATCGACTATCTTACCGATACCGTGATCCGAATGGGCGACCAGCTATTACGCGAGCAAAGTGGTGGGTCACCGGAATTTAAGATGTAAGTTAAGGAACTAACCGCTTAAAATATCACCAATTACTAACAATAAAGCCTTTGTAGGAAAAGGGCTGCATACGGTATGATACCTGCTTGATCAAAATTATCTGCACCACCGGCCTATGGGAACCGCAACCCATGGGCGGTAGCGTGCCTGAAGGCCCAACAATGACAAACGATACTCATAACTACGACCCTCAACGGCATTCGGATTACCAAGACGACGAAATTGACCTGCGCGAGCTGTTTGGCATTATTTGGCAGGGGAAGTGGTGGATTATTGCCATTACTTTTGTGTTCGCCGTGGGCTCGGTTATTTACTCATTAAGCCTGCCGAATATTTATAAGTCAGAGGCAACTTTAGCACCTACCGAAGAAGCCAGTGGTGGCGGACTCTCGCAAATGGCGGGGCAGTTGGGTGGTCTGGCAAGCTTAGCTGGCGTTAATCTCGGTGGTGGTAATACCGACAAAACCACAATCGCCCTCGAAATTTTAAAGTCTCGCGCCTTCATAAAAGGCTTTGTCGAAAAGTACGACATATTGCCAGAGCTTATGGCGGTTGAGGAGTGGAACCGCGGCACCGGCATTGTATTCAATAACGAACTCTATAACCCGGACAGCAAGGAATGGGTTAGAGAAGTTGAACCACCTAAGCAGCCTAAACCGTCTAGCTGGGAATATGTAAAAGTATTTAGAGAAGAGACTCTGGAGGTCAGCAAGGACGATACAACCGGTCTGGTGACAATAGCAGTAAACCATCAGTCACCAGAAGTCGCCGAGCAATGGGTGGTTTGGCTGATTGAAGAAATAAACAACCACATGCGCGAACGTGACATTCAGGAAGCGCAGCGAAGCCTGGAATATTTAGACAAAGAGCTTCAAAGCACATCATTAAGTGACATGCAGCAGGTGTTCTACCAGCTAATAGAAAAACAAACACAAACCATTATGCTGGCGAATGTTCGCCCTGAATACATTTTCCAAACGCTAGACCCAGCCGTAGTGCCGGAACAAAAAGCGAAACCATCGCGTGCATTAATTTGCATTATTGGTACCTTTTTAGGTGGCTTTTTGAGTGTTGGCTTTGTGTTAGTCAGAAACATATTCAGAAAAGAAGAAAACGCCTAACTATAAAACTACGTAGCCTGATGAGATGGTCCCC